>JAXDTV010000013.1:0-39888 GCA_034089785.1 Eubacterium sp. | reverse complement strand
ACTTTCAGGAAGCCGTAGCAAAAGGTTATGCGACCGCTCCCAGTCGATTAATATTCAGGGGAAAGAACACGAAGTTAAAGGGAATTAAGGCAACGAAGCATTTAAGCAACTATTTGGTTACAAACAAGGAGTATTATGGTGTTAAATTGAAAAACAGAGAATTTCTTGCTACAGGAAAGGTCATAGCACCGAAAAAATCTAAAGCAATCCGATACGCCAAGAAAGCATATCGGTTTAAGGATATTAAGTTCATTAGAAACTGGACTAGTCGTGGAGGAGAAGCATTTCATTTGATGAAAATGAAATGGGCATACTTAAAGTAAAAATGAAGGAGGTACAACACTATGAAAACACACATAAAAATGGGGGTGGCAGTCTTTCTCTTGTCTATTTTATCAGTGGCAGGAATTAAGTCACCGAAGATTAAGGCGGAGATGATAGATTCTTTTCCAAAGTTTTATGAAATTACAGATGTAGAGATTGATGGACACACTTATCAGGCAATTATGTATTCGATTAATGAGAATAGTGGGAAAGGGAAAAAGGAAATAAGATTATTAGGACTGCATACGGAAGAGGATACTATATACATTCCGGAGTCAATAGATGGAATGCCGGTAACATCAGTAGGTGGTGGAACATATTTTGCCTGCGAAAATACGAAAAATTTTACAGAAGCGCAAACAAAGGAAAAACGGTATTTGCTATGGTCGGCAGATCCCAATAAAGAGTATAAAGAGGTGGTTTTGCCATCTACACTGAAGGTTGTAGGAAGCCGGTGCTTTTCGGCAGTGAAGATAAATAAAGTGGTTGTTCCGAAACAGGTAATTTATATGGGTGGCGGAACCGGATTGAAGGAAGTAGTCATTCAGGGACAGGACACGACGATTGGTATTCAGGCATTTGAAAAAGGAAGATTACAAAAGATCACTTTTCCTAAAAAATATCATGGAAAACTAGAATACCGTGCTTTTTCAGAAAGTCAGATTGAGTCTTTTGTATGGCCGGATCACAGCAGTTCAAATGGGTGGAGAAAGATAGGTACCAGTTTATTCAATGGTTGTAAAAAATTAAAGAAAGTAACTTTTCCTAAATATCTTGATTATGTATATATTCCAAGTGGATGTTTCAGCGACTGCAAGAAGTTAAAACAGATTACATTCCCAAGGAACATTGACAAGGTTATATACAAATACATGGGAGTTTCTGATAATCAGCCATATGGTCCCAGAAAGTTAGTGTTCAAAGGAAAGAATACAAGATTAAGAGGTTTAAAAGCTGCAGAATTTCTGAACAGCAACCGGGTTGGTAAAAAGTATAAGATAGATCTGAAGAAAAAGGATTTATTGACAACAATTAAGGTTGTGGCACCGAAGAAATCTAAGGCAATCCAGTATGCAAAGAAAGCGTACCGTATCCAGAAAATTTATAAAAATTCCGGTGTGGATAAGGACCTTTGGAAGGACCTTTGGCATGAATATGGGAAAAAGGGCTATAAACTGGCAAAAGTAAAATGGTCTTATTTAAAATAAGGAAAGGGGATGAAGAACATGAAAAAAATGATGAAAACAGGTGTGGTGCTGTTGTTTATGGCTGTTTTGTCACTGGCTGGTCTGCAGACACCAAAGGTGAAGGCAGATACGATCAATATTACCCAGGACGGCGTCTATGAATATGGAGAAGTGCAGCTGGAAGGACATTCGTATAAGGCAATCTGGTTTGAAGTGAAGAATTATGGAACCGATCAGGCCAGGGTACAGGTTATGGGACTTCATACTCAGGAGGAAGTAATCTATATTCCATCCACCATCGCAAATATTCCGGTGAGAAGTGTCGGTGGAGAAAATGACTACTCAACAACTGAAAACAAGTACTTCAAAGAGCAGGAGACAAACAGAGTACCTTTCTGGACGGATGACCAGACACGCAAGTACAAGGAAGTAAAGATTCCAAACACGGTAACTCAAATCGAGTCTGGTTGTTTTGATGTCGTAAAAATCAATAAAATGAGTGTTCCTGAATCCGTTACCTATATAGGTGGTGGAAGCGGCTTAAAACAGGTTACAGTGAAAGGTAAAAAAACTGTTATAGGAAGAAGTGCCTTTGCCAGAGGACGCCTGGAAAAGATCACATTGCCGAAGAACTATCAGGGTAAAATTGAGGAAGGTGCTTTTTCAGGAAGTGACATCAAAAGTTTTGTTTGGCCGGTTTACACCAAAAAGAGCATGGCTAAAAAGATAGAGGAAAGTGCTTTTTCATCATGCAAATCCTTGAAAAAAGTCGTTTTCCCAAAGAAATCAAAATATATAAGGATTCCCCAAAATTGTTTTTATGACTGCATTAACCTGACTAAACTCACATTTCCGAAGGGAACAAAGGAGGTTGTATATGGCTTCCATGTATATGCAGATAATTATGATGATGGCCCTCAAAAGTTGATCTTCAAAGGAAAAAAGACTAAGTTGAAGGGCGTAAAGGCCAGCAATTATCTGGGAAGTGATGCTGTTGTTGATATTTTTTCCGTGAATTTGAAAAATAAGGTGTTGATTTCTACCGGGAAAATTGTCGCACCTAAAAATTCAAGTGCGATACGATACGCAAAAAAAGCGTACTATATAAAAAATATCAAGCCTATCAACAACTGGAGAACCCATGGCAAGAAAGGCTTTAAACTGGCTAAGATCAAGTGGTCTTATTCCAAGTAATAAAATGATAGATCATAGGAGGTAAGCAGAGCATGAGAAAAAAGAAAGGAATCCTTATTACTGCCGTATTGGCGTGTACAGTTGCGCTGGGAGCCGGAGGTTATGTCCTGGCAGCACAGACAGGAAAAAAGGAAGCAGTACAGGAAACAAAGCGAGTACAGACGATACTTCCGGTACTCAAGGTAACAGAAGACCGGGAAATGGAGAATCAGGAAGTATGGGAGCATTTTGTCTCGGAGACGAAGATGGGACATCCTGCAGGAATCCGCGTGGAAATCGTGAAGAAACTGAAGGGCAATGTGGAGACAATCGATACAGGTCTGGGGCATAGCATAACATTTGATGGAGAGTTGTATCACTATATGGATAAGGGTGTAAACAAGACCTATCGTTATCTGCTCAGAGTACATGGCACTCTGCCAAAGGCAGCGGATTCCAGTTCCTATGATGTGCTGGCAAATGAAAAATACAGTTTCCTTGATATTGAGAAATCTATGCTTAGCAGTAATTCAAAGGATACCATTGATGTTCAGTTTGCCCACTAAGAGAATTTTTGGACACGGCTATAGTTTTTTAAATAACCAACTAAGCAGCAAATAGGGTGGAAACTAATAAAAACAGAGGAAGACAGAATGAATGGAAAAGGGAAGATTGGACTGAGTGTATTAGTTGCGGGAGTAGCGGCGGCAGGCATTATAGTGGGAGTGAATTTTGCAAAAACCCCCTCTGGTGTAGAAAATACGGGGACGAATGCAGCCGTTGCGCAGCAGGCGGCATCAACGCCAGCCACAGCTACAGGGACAAGCATACAGGCGACAGAGCAGGGAGCAGAATTCCGATATAAAAAGTACACGATCAAACTGAAAAAATACGATTACTGTTCCAGTACACAAAGCGGAGAGTTATTCTTTGAAGTTTCAAAAGATTCCGGGGAAATGGAAACACCTAATATGTTAAGTGGTGTTGTTAAAAGTTTTGGAAAAGATGGTTGTATGTGTCTTGTTCTCAACGGAGGCGGAAACATTGAAAGCAAAGGGAAAATGTCGGATGGGAAATTGCTGATAACAACCAGGTTTAATCTGACAGGAGAAGTGCCAGACGAAAGACAGATCGGTATTAAAACGGCAGAACTGCGAGAGGACGGGAAAAGATTTGATCCTCAAATGATGATTTGTTTAAAAGATACGGAAGAAGGGGTTACATTCAATGGTGCCGGTGCCAAAACCGGAATGTCATCAGAGCGAATCCGCATCTTAAGTCAGAGTAAACCAGAAAAGTATGTTGTTGAGGTTCAGGAGCGGGGTCAAAAGAAAGAAACCGTTTTCCAGTTGACAGATAATGCAAAGTCCGCATATGAGGTGAAGGATGGAGATTCACAGTATGCCTACGAATATGGCACAAAATTGGATAAAAAGATAGATTTGAGTAAAATCCAGCATATTTATGTGAATGGTAGAATGGTGAAATAGGAGTTAGAAAATAATTAAAAAAAGGTGAAATTTTTGGTGAAATTTTTTTGGGGGATTTTGCAAGGTTTCAGGTATACCCATCGTTAGGTATTATATAGCCCCAAATAGAGGGGTAACACATATGGACAAGGAGGTAGGTTACTATGAAAACACATGTAAAAACAGGGGTACTTATATTTTTTCTGACGGTTCTGTCGGTGGCAGGGATACAGCCGGGAAAGGCGAAGGCGGACAGTATAAAGATAGCCGGGAACATGGTCTTGAACGAGGTAAAAGATGTAGATATTGCAGGCCATCACTATGAGGCGATTCTTTTCAGAGTGAGCCAAAATGTAGCGAATAATGAAACTTATGCAATCTTGCAGGGATTGAAAAGCAACGAAAATTCACTGGTTATTCCGGCGTACATTGAAGGAATACCTGTAAAAGAGATTACGGAAATCCAGGACAGCACAGTGCAATATGGAACCAAGTGCTTTTCACACGATGATCAGGGTTATTATGTGTGGTCAGAGAACAGCAGTAAAAAGTATGATACGATCACGATTCCTTCTACTATCACTCGCATTGAAAAATTCAAGAATGTGAAAGTAAAGAAGATAGTAGTGCCGGAAACGGTAGAGTATTTTGGTGGAGGAAACCAGCTTGAGCAGGTTCAGATCAAGGGAAAGAACACAAAAATAGGATCTGCCTTTGTTTATGGAAGCTTGAATAAAATAACGCTTCCTAAGGGCTATCAGGGAACGATCGAAAAAAACGCATTTTCCGGAACTCAATTAACCACTTTCCGCTGGCCGGCTTATAAAAAAGGGCTGAAGAACAAGATGGGAAGTTATTTGTTTTCTGATTGTAAAAAATTAAAGAAGATAACTTTTGAAGCAGGAACGAAGCAGGTGTATATACCGGAATCTTGTTTTGAAGGATGCAGCAAGATAAAGAAACTTGTATTTCCAAAGAGCCTGAAAAAGGTGATTTACGGATGGCACGAATATGCAGGAAATTATACTTCCAAAGCACCAAAAACACTGGTATTTAAGGGGAAAAGCACAAAACTGCAGGGAGTGAAGATCAGAAAATATCTGGATATTGAGAATGCGAACACAGGAGGAAAAGATCTCTATGATAAGTATATTCTCACGGTAGGAAAAATCATAGCACCAAAGAAATCACAGGCTGTTAAATGTGCAAAAAAGATATACACTGTGAAGAAAATAATCCGAAGAAAAGGACAACATTCTTGGCGTGATGATGCAGGAAGGGGATACAAACTGGCCAAAGTAAAATGGTCTTATTCAAAGTAACAGATTAAGCAGCAGATAGGGTGGGGCAACACATATGGACGAGGAGGAAACGAAATGAGAAGAAAAATGTTATGGGGAGTATGTTCTATGATGGCATTATTGCTGGTGGGATGTGGCAGTTCGACCAATGCCGGTCAGGAAACACAGCAGAGTACACCGGAGCCAACGGTGGCAGCAGTTACCAAACAGCAAAAGGAGGATTATCATGTAGAGGGATCTACGGTATATGTAGATAAGAGCTGTTATCTGCCGGATGTAAAGGCGGATAATGCCACCGAAATGGTTATAGCAGATGGGGTTGAGTTGAAGGGTTATGAGCCGGCCAGCACAAAAGATGAGTGCGGTTCCTTTGTCCAGCCGCAGTATAATTCCTGGTTTGCCGGCAGCCCTAAGGTTAAGAGTGTTTCTCTGGAAAAGGCGGATGTTACCGTTGGTAAAAAAAGTAAAGCGTATGTAGAGAATGGACTTCTGCTTTACAAAGGAGAGGCAAAGGGAGTGTATGCCTGTGTTCCTGCCACAGAGGGAAAGGTAACGATCCCTCAGGGAATCAAAGACATCTATGATTGTGCCTTTTATGGCTGTGACCAGATAACATCTGTGACACTGCCGAAGAGTGTGCGATGGATTGGGGATGCAGCATTCGGAGAGAATAAAAAACTGGAAAAAATAGAAGTAGCATCGGACAATCCATTTTTGAAAAGCGTAGATGGTGTTCTGTATACAAAGGATGGCCGCGTACTGCTGGCATATCCGGCGGGCAAAACAGATAAAACCTACAAAGTTGACGCAAAGGTTAAGTATATCGCCAGAGGAGCGTTTGCGGGAGCGGTCAATCTTGAGAAGATAGAACTTCCTAAGGGACTGTTTTCCATTGAAGATTATGCATTTAAAGGCTGCACCAGTCTGAAGTCTTTCGGTGGTGCATCAAAGGTGTACCGGGTAAAGAAAAATGCATATGCATACTGTGATGCACTGGATGGGTCCAAACAGTTAAAAACAGAGGAATCCGGTGAGGATACACAGATAAGTGATTCACGATGGGAAGCAGACTACCTGAAAGGAACCCTTTCTTATCTCTACAGTAGTTATTCATGGAAGTTCAGCAAAGACAAGTATGGAAACATTAGTACCAAAGACATCGTAGATGCATTGAAAGAGACAGGAAAAGTGCCGGCAGGACTGAAGAAAAAGATTGATAACATTTCATATCAATACGAAATGCAAGTTCTGTATTCTATGGCATTGAAGGTAATGGAAAAGAAAGATTTGCAGAAATTTGGAAAACAAGTAGATGCATTTTTAGAAACATACGGTGAGTAGGAAAGGATAAGACAAATAAAAACCAACAATCAAAGGAGGATATTATGAAAAAAGCAATCGGAGTATTTGTAGGCGCATTAGGAATGACTATTCTTTTGTCAGGAAGTATCGTTCTTGGCAATGCAATAAGCAGCCAGGACAGCAAACAGCAGAAACTGGAGCGGATCGCGGAGGACAAAGAAAAGATCAAAGTGCAGGAAAAGAATATGCAGGAGGCCAAAACAGATAAGGAATACCGGGAGGCTGAAAGCGAACTGAAGAAGAGCTTGAAGGATAAGGCAAAGCTGGAAGTAGAGACAGGAACTTATGATTATCAGGGTTATTTTGCAAACAGACTGTTTGCCTTAAATGACTGTCGGCAGATCCTGGAGCGGGATTTGGACAAATCCAGTAAGGAATGGGAGAAAAATAAAGTAAAAGAAATGAAGGCACTTTACAAAAAGTACAAGGCCTACAAAAACGGCGACTGGGATTATTCACAATTAAGCAAAGATTTGAACCGTGAATGTGACGAATTGACAGCTAAGTATGCAAAGTACGAAAAGTAAGACAGCTAAGGGGGATATATGGTATGACAAAGAAAGTGGCATTGGTCATAACAGGGTGTGTTATTTTATTGGTGCTAGCGGCAGTTGTCACATACATTGGTGGAGCGAAAATGAGCAATGGTGTGTACAAGATTGAAGGAAGCAAAGACTACCCCAATGCGAAAATCGTTGTAGAAGATGGAAATATCCAGTTTTATGATATTGACCTGAACGCCATATATCGGGAAAAGCAGTTAGAGGAATATAATAATGTAATAAAGACACAACCATCTCTGGCATTTTCACAGGAAAATTTTCAAAAGTTTACGGATCTTAATGCTAACTTTGTAGATAACCAGTACAAGATTGATTATCAGAAGGAAATGTTGGGAAAAGAAGGAACTTTTACTTATACTTTTTCTTTATATCCGGGGAAAATGGTCTTTGGATTGGGAGTGGATTACGATGCTTTGCGAAAAAAGATTCATATTTGCAATGATGTACAGCAGATGACATTCAGCAAGTAAGGAGGAACCCTATATGACGAGAAAAAAACTTTTCTGCGGGTTATGCACCGTGATGCTGCTGGCATTAACAGGGTGCAGTGGGGAAGACGGTCAAAAGGAAGTAAAGCAGATCACACCGGAGCCCATCGTCACCTCCGTACCGAAGCAGGGAGGTAACGCCAAAGAAGACACCATTCATATGGATAAAAGTGGATATCTCCCGTTTGTCAGTTCAGAGACAGCTACAAAGTTAGCCATAGCGGATGGAGTTGAACTGCAGGACTATGAACGAGTAGTAGATGCCCGTGTTGTGGGAGAAGGGGAGACATTTGCATACATAACTCCCCGTTATAATTCGTGGTTTGTAGGTGCACCCCAGGTGACGAAAGTCTCTCTGGGGAAAAAGGGCGTTTCGCTGGAGAGCGCAAGCAAGGTGTATACAGACGGAGGACTTGTGATGTATAAGGGCAAGAGCAAGGGGGTATTTGCCTGCCCGATCCCGACCGAAGGAAGAATTGAGGTCCCACAGGGAACCAAAGATATTTATGATTGTGCCTTTTATGGCTGTCAGAAGATAACATCTGTGGCACTGCCTGAGAGCGTAAGGTGGATAGGAGGCGCAGCGTTTGGTGAAGCATCCAGACTGGAAAGCATTGAAGTGTCGATGAACAATCCGTTTTTAAAAAGTGAAGATGGTGTTCTGTATACAAAGGATGGTCTTGTCCTGCTGGCGTATCCGGCGGGAAAGCCAGACAAATATTATAAAGTAAAGGACGGCGTAAAGTTCATTGCAGGAGGGGCTTTTGCCGGGGCGGACAATCTGGAGGAAATCGAACTTCCCAGAGGAGTATTTTCCGTGGAGGAATATGCTTTTAAGGGGTGCCGCCATCTGAACAAAATATCAGGGGCGTCCAGGATATACAGCGTAAAAGAAACCGCGTATGAATATTGTGAGGAACTGGATACAATCGACAGGCCATTGATGGATGGTGAATTGGCAAATAGACTTATGCCTATATGGGAAGAGAACTATATGAAGAACGAACTTTCTTATGTGTTTGATGCGCTGCCATGGAAATTCAGCCGTGCCAATCAGGGATATATTACGAGAGAGGATATTACCAGAGGATTAAAACTTTCAGGCTTGAAGGTGCCGAAAAGACTGAAAAAGAAAATAGACAAGGTTACCTATCCGTACGAAATGCAGATACTGACGGATCTGGCACAAAATTCGGTATCGTGGGTGGAATTTGATACGAAGATGGATAATTTCTTACAGAGATACGGCCGTTGACAGAAACAGGGGGTGAGAACGATGTGGAATTTGAAAAAATGGACAGATCATACAGCGTTGTATGTGAGGGAGCAAAGTTATACATATGGCCAGCTGGACAGGATGCAGCAGGCGTTTGCACAGAAAGTGGATTCACACCGCCTGGTATGTGTCATGATGACCAATGAACTCCCGGCACTGGTGGCATATATATCCTGTATCCAAAATCATCATCCGGTAATGGTTTTGTCGGCACAGACGCCGTACCGGGGTCAGGAGAATCTATGGGAGCATTATGAACCGGATGCGATCTGGATGCCGCTGGCGGGAGAAAAAGAGCATCGTGAATTTTTGGACCGGGGGATTTACAGACGGCAGGCAGAGGACGAAGGATATGTACTTTATGAGCGCATAGAGAAGAATGAAATGCCTGTCTGCCGGGAACTGGCGTTGCTTTTGCCTACTTCCGGCTCCACCGGCAATCCGAAAATGGTTCAGATCAGTTATGAAAATATCCAGAGCAATACAAAGTCTATTTGTGAGTATATGCATCTGACCAGTGAAGACTGCGGGATTACCGTATTACCGCTTAGTTATACATATGGATTATCGGTGGTCAACACATTGCTGTATGTAGGAGGCAGGGTCTGTCTTACGGCGGATCATGTGATGCAGGCCTCCTTCTGGCGTCAGATGAGAGACCGGGGAATTACTTTTCTGCCGGGAGTCCCTTATACATATACTTGCATGAAGAAGATGAATCTGCATCCGGAACGCTACGAAAAACTCCGGATCATGACTCAGGCCGGCGGAAGGCTGTCCAAGAGCCTGCAGGAGTACTGGGGACAGACCGCCAGGGAATACGGCAAAGAATTTTATATTATGTACGGACAGACAGAGGCCACGGCCCGAATCAGTTATCTGCCACCGGAGCGTTGCCTGGAGAAGACAGGAAGCGTGGGGATCGCCATTCCGGGAACCCAGATATTTTTAAGAAGTCCGGAGGGAACAGTCATCACAGAGGCAGGAGAAGCCGGGGAAGTGGTGGCAAAAGGCTCTCACATAAGTATGGGATATGCTGCATGCCGGGCTGATCTGGCTCAGGGAGACAGACGGCATCAGGTACTGGCAACCGGTGATATCGGGTATCTGGATGAGGAAGGATATCTGTATCTGATGGGACGAAAAAGCCGTTTTGCCAAAGTATATGGCAAGCGGGTCAATTTGGATGATCTGGAACAGATGTTGACGCATGAGGGAGCCGGCGAGATCGCAGTTATCTCAGATGATGAGAAGGTGTATGTGGTCACGGATGTCAGACGGATCAAGGAGCAGGATGAAAGATGGCGCCAGAGGATTGAGCAGGCGGCAGGAGATCACTGTCTGGGAAAAATTTTGCACTGGAGGGAACTGCCACACAAGGAAAGTGGCAAGATTGATTACAGAAGAATCGGGGAAAGGGTGAAAGAGGATGAAACTGTCTATATGTAAGGTAAAACGAATTGAAAGAGAAACCGGGCTTATGTGTCTGGACGACTGCATTGCAACCGTGGCAGAGTATTATCATTGTGGATATGAAATGTCTTATGCAGGAGGATTTGCCATGAGGTGGCGGTCCGGTTTTACGAATTTTGCAGGACAATATCAGATTCACCTGCTGGATCGTTTGGAAAATCTTAAAAAATATCATGGGCTGGAGATCGTGAAAAAGAATTTTTTCTCGGGGAAAGGGGTTCTGCGGAAAATAGAAAAGGAACTTACACAGGAACGCCCGGTGATGATACAGATCAATCCTTATTGGTGTCCGTGGGATGACGGATATGGAAAGTACGATGCCAATCCGGGACATATGGTGCTTGTGACCAAGGTAGAGCAAAATGGTCTGATCTGCTGTGATCCTTATTTTGAGAAAGAGGATCAGAGACTTCCGCTGACTTTGTTTTACAAAGGACTCCAGGAGGTGTTTTTTACAAAATATCATGAGCCGGAGCCGATCACCAGACAGGAACGGCAGGATGCTGTGGTAAACATGTATGGGGCATTGGCTGGAAATGGATATTTTCGGGGGCTAAGAGATTTTATACAGGATGCATCGGCGTGTCCGGATCTTTTCTATGATGTTTTTCTGGATGAAGATCTGTGGATCAGTGGATTGATCATTTTTTTGCTGCAGGTAAATCAAAGCATCCAGAATCTGGCAGTAGTGACGGATTATGCAGGACGCCGGAATGAGGCGCCGGGAGCGGTAGAGGTGGCTGAATCTTTGTGGAATCTGGCGGTACGCTGGAAGCAGGCGAGAAAACTTATTGTCAAGTTGTATTTTATCCGGCGGGAGGACGCCAGGCTGAAAGAAAGAACGCTGGCAAGACTGAGTGGCATCGTAGAGGAACTGGAACAGATTGCGGAGCACATAGAAGAAGTATGGGATGAGAAGGCAGAGAAGAAAGAGATACATGGGGAGCCGGAAACAGCCCGGATGGTGTGTGTGCCGCTGGAAGAGTATAGAAACAACCGTGGATTTTTACATAGAGAGAGACTGGAGGAAGAGGCAGATTTTTCATCTGTGGGAACCTGTTATGTGACAGAAGGAGAGAAAAGAGAGTGGTCTCTTGGGAAATATAAGTATCGTCTGGCTGCGCTGGGTGAGGACATTGTGGATAACATTGCCTGTGACGGACAGTGCGTGTGCATACCACGGGGCAGATATAGCAAAATAAGTCTCATCGGGTCTGCGGAGTTTGGTAATTCCAGTGACATCCTGCGGCTGCAGGATCAGGGAAAGGCAGCAGGTGAGATCACCATAGCGTTTACGGATTATATCAACCCGCCGCAATGTGGGGAGAGCATTGCCTGGCAGGGGCATGGTGTAGTGAAGGAAAATGGAGATTGGCAGGAGATGAAGGAGGTGTTGTATCTGTATCAGCAGGAATATGATATGCCGGCGGGAGAAGTGTCGGAAATCCTGCTTCCTATCAATCCCAGTATCCATATATTTGCAATCACTATGGTATAATGAAATGGAGGTAACATATGAAAAAAAGAATGGTAGCAATTTTGTCTATGGTCAGTATGCTGACTCTTGTTATCAGTCCGGACACGGCGGCAAAAATGAAGGCAGCTGACAACAAAAAAGATACGGCAGAGTACATCGTGAAGGTAGATGATACACAGCAGTATAATGACTATAGCAAGGAGTGGAACAAGGAGAACAAAAGGGTAGTAAATCACAAAGAGCAGGATGAAAAATATCTGAACAAAGCTCAATCCGCAGCGGTGGAATTGTCTAAGGATGAGGTAAAAGACTATCAGGAAGACGACTCACTGACAGTGGAGAAGAACTACCAGCTGCAGGCAAGCAGTACGGAGGATGAGCCTCGTGCCATTGCAGTAGAGGCGAAAGATCCGGATGAGGGAAAGAGTGAGTACACCAACGATCCGAAAAAGTATGTGCCACTGGAAGAAAAGGAACCGGAAGACACGGATAAGGAGATTGTGCCATGGAACATTGCCTGTGTGGCAGGAAATGTGAAGGAAAACCAATACCGGGGTGAAGGTGTGAAGGTGGCCGTTATTGATTCGGGAATCGATACCCATTATGAACTGGCTACCAAAGACTGGATGGACTTTTCGGACAAAACGGAGGGGTACAAACCGACGGACAACACAGGACATGGTACAGAAGTCGCAGGTGTGATCGGAGCCAGAATCAACGGAACCGGTATGGTAGGTATTGCCAGCAAGGCTCAGTTGTACTCAGTAAAGGTACTGGATAAGGAAAACCAGACCACGATCAGTACCGTGATCAAAGCCATTGAATGGTGTATTGAGAATGATATGGATATCATCAATATGAGTTTTGGAACGGATCACTACTCGAAGGTTCTGGAAGAAGAGATCGAAAAGGCTCATAACAAGGGTATCGTCATGGTATCGGCAGCAGGAAATGATACCAAGGAAATTCAGTATCCGGCAGCTTACGACCATGTGATCTCAGTAGGTAGTATTAATGAGAAGATGGAAGTGTCTGACTTTTCTCCAAAAGAGCAGACAGATCTGGTAGCACCGGGAGAAAAAGTACAGTCTACCGGATATGTAGGTTCTCACACGATTTCCAGTGGAACCAGCCTGGCAGCGGCCCATGTAACCGGCGTGGCGGCAGCGATTAAAAGTGCCAATCCACAGATGGAAGGAGAGAAACTGCAGCAGGTGCTTTTGACCTCTGCGACCAGACTGTCTGACGGAAACAAACTGGTGAATTATGAAGCAGCACTCTCTGGAATGGACGGAGAAGTACAGAAGGAATCGGTGGCAAAGGTTAAGAAAGTCATGGAAGCCGTGCAGGAAGAAAACTTTGAGGATAAAGTGACCGGATCATGGCATAATGACACTTGGAAGGATGGTGCTGCATCGTCCGGACATTATAGTATCATCAATAATATGGATATATCGTGTTTTTCCTGGGGAGCGTCTAATGATACGCAAAAAACTAACAATCGGATGTTGGTAGCGGGATCTGCTAATCTGACAGACTGTATATCGTCTCTTAGTGCAAAGGATGAGGGAAATGCGGAACGGGATGCGAATAGGAAGATTGTGTATAAACTTGATAATAATGGAAATATCAAAACAGATGAGAATGGGAAACCAATATATGAACAGGTTAATCCTAGTTATTCTCCATATCATGGAAAGTCGGAGTATGGAATCATACCGGTTGTTCAGCATTTGAGTTTCCTGTATGAACTGGCAAGAAGAAGGCTGGTACGAAATTCGCCACTGGATATGACGGCAACTAATTATAAGGGGGCTAAATATTATTCGGTTCCTATCCCGTTAGACATGAAACGAAGAATCATTGTGGATATGAAAACTCTGTATGATCGGTTGAAGAGTCATTACGGACCAAAGGGCATTGATGTAACATCTACAACCGGTCAAGGCTACATGGTCCTGGGGGTTATGTTACATCTTGTGCAGGACATACAGGCACATCGTGCCATAGTTCCGTGGAGCATGGTATTTTCTTCATCAGACAAAACAACGGAAGGATATCAAAATGATGTAATGGGCGTTCTTTCCAGTGACAGTAAGATAAGTTATGCAAATGTTGCCGGTAGTGGAAAAATTAAAGGCAAACCAGCGATGCTGGGAGCCGCAATAAAAAAATATGAGGGGATACCATTTATACGATTAAAGGATTTTTTACCGGCCACTGTCACAGTTACTTGTGGAGTGGGATCAAAGACATATACAAATTGTGATCCAGCCGAGGCATACGAGGATAATCCGTATTTCTTTAGGGAAAGGTATTTTAGTTCTGTAAGTTTTTAAAAATATTATGTCAATGATATGAGGAATGATACACAGGCGGACAGTGTCAGAGATCCATATAAATATTATGTGGATGTAAATGTTTCTATTTTTCAGGGAACAATGAGTAAATTGCAGACAAAATAATTGAGAGAGGAAGGATCTGTTACTGTAGAAGAAACTATTTTATAGTAACAGATTCTTCCAAATAAAAGGAGGTTGATCTTATGAAAAAGAAAATCTTAGCAATCGTAATGACACTAGCGGTTTTTATATCCGGAATGCAGGGGGCTGTACAGGTAAAGGCCGGGGAAGAAGACCCCACAAAACCGGTGTGGTATTATTTGCCGTGGATAAATCCTATTAAATACCCATGGCAAAGTGCCTACGATGAATTATATATTTATAACAAATTCAAACCATATAATCATCCTAACTGGGTGTATGAGGAAAGTATGTGGAAAAATGAGGCAAATGTACGGATTGCAGGTGATTTTAAATATTTTATCTTGTCGGAAACAGAGAAAACAGCGGCATTATGGGGAGTTTTAAAACAGAAGAAAAAGCTTGTAATTCCGGAGTATATAGATGGATATAAAATTATCGGAATCGGAGCAGATACCTTTTATGAACAAGATGTTCTGGGAAAGTCAGATGGTAAATATCATTCTAATTCCGGGCGTATTGTTATAGAGGATTCGGAGGACGAGAAAAAAAATCCTGTTGAGGAAATTGTACTGCCAAAGGGAATTAAGTACATTGGAAGTGGTGCGTTTTACGGCTGTAAAATGTTAAAAAAGATTAATTTAGAAGTAGTCGAGAAACGAATTGATGATTCAGCATTTGGAGAGTGTAAATCATTAAAGAAAATATATATACCAGAGAATGTTATCATTGAAAATTTGGCATTTAAGGAGTGTACATCATTATCACAGGTAACACTTGCACCAGGGGTACTGACCCATACCAATTGCTTTGGAGAATGTGGCACGATTCCTCGAATTGTGTGTCAATCACAAAAAGTGTATTATGCAGCATTCGCTGATGATATAAGAGAAACCGCAAATAGAAGTAGTGTTGATGTATGGTACTTTGATTCTCCTAAAAAGCAATCTTTCGTTTTAGAGAATGTATTGCTGAATAATTATGCGGAGGAAGTGCGCGTGAAAAAAAGTGTACCAGTTTTATATGGATACACAGATAAAAAAGGATCCGGTTTATTTTTCACATTCCGTTTGGTTGTTGAAGGGAAGAAAACTAAGATAAAGAACTGGTGTAAAGCGAAAGGGGAACTGGATAGTCTGGTCCTCAGCACAGTTCCAAAGGCCAAGAGTATCTCCTGGGCGAAAAAACTTCATGTAACCTATCAGACCACCGCCGTAACCAAGCAGGCAAAGAAAGTAACAAAAAAAGGCAAAAAAGTGACTTGGAAGAAGGCGTCTGCAACCATCAAAAAGTACACATATGGCAAGAATAAAAAGTGGAAAAAGAAGATAAAGAAAGGAAAAGTAACATACCGCATTTACGGCAAGAAAACAAAGTCAGCCAAGTACACCTATGTAAAGCAGACTAAGAAAACACAGGCACAGGTGCCATACAAATATGTGAAAGTGAAGGCAGAAGCTGTGATTGAGTAGGTAAGGGAAAAATGGAAATATGTGTCACAAGACAGGGGGCGAATGAAAAAGTAAATTCTGGTTAGAAAAAACTGGAATTTAGAATTTCACTTTACGGGAGCCTATTTATGTCACCCAACAATAAGCTGTAAAAATCATCGTTGAATTTTACAGCTTATTGTGTATAATAAAGATAGCAAAAACAATCAAAATCAAGAAAGGAGTGAAAAGATATGGCAAACATTTTACCGGTATCTGATTTGAGAAACTACAATGAGGTACTGAAAAATTGTCATAAAGGGGAGCCTGTATATCTGACTAAGAATGGCAGAGGACGCTTTGTGGTTATGGATATTGAAGATTATGAGCGTGACCGTGCAGAAAAAAAACTTTTGATGAAGCTGCAGGAAGCAGAAGAGGCGGTAAGAGACGGTGAAGAATGGTTGGATCTGGCTGAATTAAAAGCCATTGTGGGGGAATAAAATGTTGAAATTACGGATTAATCCGATGGTTGCAAAGGATTTGAAGAATATCCGGGAGTATATTGCTGAAGATAACGAAGAGTATGCGGTAAAGACTTTGAAAGAGATTTACAGCAAGTTTGAAAATCTACAGGTGTTTCCGGGAATAGGATCAGATCTTTCAAAACGAGTCAGTTTTCGGACAGACTATAAATATGCGATATGGGAAGATTATGTAATTATTTACAAAGTAGGAATGGAGTATGTAGAGATTTATCGAGTGGTTAATCGGTATCAGGATATCACAAGAATTTTTGATCATTAAGCCAAATAAATCAAAAGTTCATGGTACATGAGTGACGAAGAACCACAATTGCAAAGGAAAGGAACATAAGAACATGAAAAAATGGATGACAAAGGCCGCTGCCCTTGTATTAGCAGGATCTATGCTGTTGCAGCCGGCGTTCGTACAGGCAGACACACAGACGCAGACACAGGAGGAGCAAACAACCGAGACAAAGCAGTCCGATCAGAAAGTGATCGTGATTGATGCCGGACACCAGACTCGTGCCATGAGTGCTACAGAGCCCAATGGACCTGGTTCCAAGACAAGAAAAGCCAAAGTAACCGGAGGTGCTACCGGAGTGGCAACACATTTGCCGGAGTACAAATTGAATCTCATTGTAGCAAAAAAACTGAAGAAAGAACTGACAAGCCGTGGTTACAAAGTGATTATGGTGCGTACGAAGAACAATGTGCGTCTGTCCAATGTAGACCGTGCCAAGATTGCCAATAAATATAAGGCAGATGCATTTATCCGCATCCATGCCAACTCAGCCAACAGCTCTTCAGTAAAGGGAGCACTTACCATTGCCCCACAGAATTCTAATCGTTATATGAAAAAGAGTGTCCGCAAAAAAAGCCAGGCACTGTCAAAGAAAGTACTGAAAGCATTCTGCAAAGCCACCGGAGCGAAAAACCGTGGAGTGATGTACACCAATACCATGACAGGCATTAACTGGTGCAAGGTACCGGTAACAATCGTAGAAATGGGATTTTTGAGCTGCCCGTCAGAAGATAAGAAGATGTCAAAGAGCAGTTATCAGAAAAAAATGGTCCGCGGCATCGCAGATGGAATTGATAACTTTTTTGCTTGAAACTCCGTGAGAAAATGATAAAATATAAGTAAGACATTTTAAGAAACGGAGGTAATGGATCATGAATAAAGTAATTACAATTTCAAGACAATATGGCAGCGGCGGACGAGAGGTCGGCAAGTTGTTGGCAGATGCGTATGGAATTCCTTTTTATGATAATGAGATCATTACAAGAGCAGCCAAAGAGACCGGTTTTGCCGAGGCTACTTTTAAGAAAGCAGAGGACAAGGCGACCAACAGCCTTTTGTATTCCCTGGCGATGGGCATGAATGTATTCGCCAGCCAGGAAGTTGGATATGCCGGATTGTCATTAGATGACCGGATTTTCCTGGCTCAGTCTGATATTATCCGCAAGGTTGCCAAGGAGGGACCGTGTGTGATCGTAGGAAGATGTGGAGATTATGTATTGAAAGATCGGGAGAATCTTGTTAAAATATTCATTCAGGCGTCTCCGGATTTTCGTATTGCCAGAGCCATTGAGAGAGATGGTGTGCCAAAAGAGAAAGCGGCTGAGATCGTGTTGAAGAAAGATAAGAGCCGTGCAAACTACTATAAGTATCATTCTGGTGAACGCTGGGACAATGTATTGAATTACGATCTGGCGATCCGCAGTGATCTGTGCGGTGTTGAGGAAACAGCCAGATGCCTGAAAGCATATATCGACCAGATGTAGAATAAAGAGAGAGGATTTTAGACAGACATGAAGATTCGTACTAGATTTGCACCAAGTCCTACAGGAAGAATGCATGTAGGAAATTTGAGAACCGCATTGTATGCGTACCTGATTGCTAAGCATGAGGGAGGAGACTTTTTACTTCGTATTGAGGATACAGACCAGGAGCGTTTTGTAGAAGGTGCGCTGGATCTGATCTACAAGACAATGGCAGAGACCGGCCTGGTTCATGATGAAGGACCGGACAAAGACGGCGGCTATGGCCCTTATGTTCAGAGTGAACGAATGAAAACGGGCATGTATCTTGACTATGCGAAGCAGTTGGTGGAGAAAGGCGAGGCGTACTACTGTTTCTGTACCAAAGAACGCCTGCAGAAACTTCACGAAGAAGCTGAAGAAAAAGGAGCAGATGTAGCCAAATATGACAAGCATTGTCTGTCTTTGTCCAAAGAAGAGGTAGAGGAAAAACTGGCTGCCGGGATTCCTTATGTGATCCGCCAGAACAATCCTACTGAGGGAGAGACTACCTTTGAAGATGTGATCTATGGCACGATTTCAGCACCAAATGAGGAGCTGGATGATATGATCCTGATCAAGTCCGATGGATATCCTACATATAATTTTGCCAATGTTATTGATGACCATTTGATGGAGATCACCCATGTAGTCCGTGGTAACGAATATCTCTCCTCTGCGCCGAAATACAACCGTTTGTATCAGGCTTTTGGATGGGATGTGCCGGTATATGTGCACTGTCCTACGATTACCGATGAGAATCACAAAAAGCTCAGCAAGCGTCATGGAGCGTCTTCTTTTGAGGATCTTATGGATCTTGGATTTGTACCGGAGGCAGTAGTGAATTATGTAGCATTGCTGGGATGGAGTCCTTCCGATGATAGAGAGATTTTTTCACTGGAGGAACTGGTTGAGGCATTTGACTATAAGCGCATCAACAAGTCACCGGCTGTCTTTGATATGGTGAAACTGCGCTGGATGAACGGCGAGTACATCAAGAAGATGGATGATGAAAAGTATTATGAGTATGCACTTCCACAGATCCGCAAGGTGATCACCAAAGATCTGGATCTGAAGAAGATCGCCGATCTGGTAAAGAGCCGTATCGAGGTGTTCCCGGATATTGATGAGAAGATTGATTTCTTCCAGGAACTGCCGGAGTACGATATTGCTATGTATACTCACAAAAAAATGAAGACCAATTCAGAGAATTCCCTGGAAGTCCTCAAGGAACTGCTTCCACGATATGAAGCACTGGATGAGTATACGATCCCTGCCATTGAGAAAGTTGCTATGGATTATGTGGCAGAGAAAGGATGCAAGAATGGTCAGGCACTGTGGCCTCTCCGTACGGCAGTTTCCGGTAAACAGATGACACCGGGAGGCGCGTATGAAATCATGGAGATCCTTGGAAAAGACGAGTCACTGGCCCGTATCCGCAAGGGAATTGAGATGTTAGAGCAGCAGTAAAATAACGATACACAAAATGAAAAGCCATTGCAAGGCAGCGTGAGAGCCGCCTTCGCAGTGGCTTTTTTTGTTACTCAAACTTTTTACTTTGATTTTACATAACGAAGGTTTTAGATTTTACATAGCTTGTCTAAGATGGGACTTGTAAACAAGAAATAGAAAAAAACAAAAACATTTTTTAGGAGGAATTTAGTTATGACAAAGAGAAGAGTTTTGGCCATGTTTGCATGTGGCGTACTGACAGCAGGATTATTAACAGGATGCGGCGGTTCATCCTCAGACACAGCAGGAGCAGATGATGCAGAGATCACAGTAGTATCCCGTGAAGACGGATCCGGTACTCGAGGCGCTTTCGTAGAACTGTTCGGCGTTCAGGATGAAGACGACAAAGGCGAAAAGACAGATATGACAACAGAGGATGCAACCATTACCAGCAGTACCGAAGTAGTAATGACAACGGTAGCAGGCAACAAAAATGCCATTGGTTACTGCTCACTGGGTTCTTTGAATGACACAGTAAAAGCGGTAAAGATTGATGGTGTAGAGGCAACCGTAGACAATATCAACAACGGAAAATATGCTATTTCCCGTCCGTTTAACATTGCTACCAACGGCACACCAAGTGAGGTGACACAGGATTTTATCAACTACATCCTCAGTGAAGACGGACAGAAGATCGTAGAGGAAAACGGCTACATAAAAGCATCCGATGCCGGTGCATTTAAGAGCAACGGTGCGAAAGGAAAGATTGTAGTAGCAGGTTCCTCTTCTGTATCACCGGTTATGGAAAAACTGATGGAAGCTTACAAGAAGGTAAACACAGGTGCTGATGTAGAACTGCAGGAAAGTGATTCTACAACCGGTATGAAGAATGCCATTGCAAAGACTTGTGACATCGGTATGGCATCCCGTGATCTCAAAGACAGTGAAACATCTGCCGGATTGAAAGCAACGGTCATTGCAAAAGATGGTATTACCGTAGTAGTCAACAAAGAAAACAGCATTGACAACCTTACCAAGGATCAGGTCAACAACATCTACCGTGGCAAGATCACAACTTGGGGCGAGGTTAAATAAAAGGGAGGACTCCTTATGAAAGAGAAGGTAATGAAAGTTATCTTTTTGATGACGGCTTGTGTATCCATTCTTGCGGTAGCACTGATCTGCCTCTTCCTTTTCGTAAACGGAGTTCCGGCAATCCAAAAGATCGGATTGTTTGAATTTCTTGGGGGAACAACATGGAAGGCTTCCAGCGGTAAGTTTGGAATCCTTCCTATGATTCTGGGAAGTGTGTATGTGACGGCAGGAGCGTTGGTCATTGGAGTTCCCATCGGTATTCTGACAGCTGTCTTTCTGGCAAGGTTTTGCCCGAAGCGGCTGTATAAACCGTTAAAGGCAGGCGTGGATCTGCTGGCAGGAATCCCATCGGTTGTGTATGGTTTCTTTGGACTGTGTGTATTGGTTCCGCTGACACAGGATTTGTTTGGCGGAAGCGGCAGCAGCATTCTGACAGCATCGGTGCTGTTGGGGATCATGATCCTGCCAACCATTATCGAGACATCGGAATCCGCTTTGCAGGCGGTACCAAATAAATACTATGAGGGAGCCCTGGCGCTGGGAGCGACCCACGAACGAAGTGTGTACCGGACTATTGTTCCGGCTGCAAAATCCGGTATCACGGCAGGTGTGATCCTGGGTGTGGGAAGAGCCATCGGAGAGACGATGGCCGTGATCATGGTAGCCGGCAACCAGGCAAGGATCCCAACCAGTATCCTCAAAGGCGTCCGCACCATGACAGCCAATATCGTCATCGAGATGGGATATGCAACGGATTTTCACCGTGAGGCACTGATCGCTACCGGCGTTGTATTATTTATCTTTATTTTGATCATTAACTTATTGTTTTCAATCTTGAAGCGAAAGGCGGTGGACTAAATGGAAATCAATCGAGTATCTCTCAAGCAGAGAATGAGTACCCTGAAAAAACATCCAGGTTCCATGGTGGTGTTTCTTCTGACTATTGCCGCCGCTGTTATTACCGTAGGGGTGCTGGGATTTCTTGTGATCTATGTACTGGTACGAGGAATCCCGCATCTGACACCGCAGTTGTTTGCATTTACTTATACATCGGACAATGTATCTATGATGCCGTCCATTATCAACACCCTTTTGATGACAGCCCTGACTTTGCTGGTGGCTGTGCCGTTAGGTGTGTTTGCTGCGATTTATCTGGTGGAATATGCCAAAAATGGCAGCCGTCTCATCGCCGTTGTAAGAGTAATGGCGGAGACACTGACAGGAATCCCATCCATTGTATATGGTTTGTTCGGTATGCTGTTTTTTGTGGGCTACTGTAAATGGGATTATTCACTTTTATCCGGTGCTATGACCCTGGCGATCATGGTATTGCCGGTTATTATGCGGACAACGGAAGAGGCATTGATGGCAGTTCCCAAGTCATTCCGTGAAGGAAGTTTTGGACTGGGTGCCGGAAAGCTGAGGACGGTGTTTGTGATTGTTTTGCCAAGTGCAGTTCCGGGAATTTTATCCGGTATCATTCTGGCAACAGGGAGAATTGTTGGAGAGACAGCGGCACTGATCTACACCGCAGGAACTATGGCCAAGATACCAAGCAACATATTCAGCTCGGCCCGTACCTTGTCGGTTCATATGTACCGGCTGTCCAATGAGGGACTTCACACAGATGCCGCATTTGCGACAGCGGTGGTCCTGCTTTTAATGGTAATTGGAATTAATGCCCTGTCAAATGTGCTGGCAGGCAAGTTTGCTAAGAAATAAAGGGGAGAAGAATCATGAGCAAATTTAATATCGGCAACATGAATCTTTATTATGGCGACTTTCATGCATTGAAGGACATCAATATGGAGATTCAGGCCAATGAAATAACAGCGTTTATCGGGCCTTCCGGCTGTGGTAAATCTACTTTTTTGAAATCTTTAAACCGTATGAACGATCTGGTAGATGGATGCCGCATTACAGGAAAAATCGAGCTGGACGGCGAAGATATATATGGAAACATTGATGTGAATCTGTTGAGAAAGCGGGTCGGAATGGTATTCCAGAATCCGAACCCATTTCCAATGAGTGTGTACGACAACATTGCTTACGGGCCAAGGACCCACGGTATCCGTTCCAGAGCCAAACTGGATGAGATCGTGGAGCGGTCCCTGAAACAGGCAGCGATCTGGGATGAGTTGAAAGACCGTCTCAAAAAAAGTGCCTTGGGACTTTCCGGCGGCCAGCAGCAGAGACTCTGCATTGCCAGGGCATTGGCGGTGGAGCCGGAGGTGATCCTGATGGATGAGCCTACCAGTGCGCTGGATCCTATTTCTACATCCAAGATTGAGGATCTGGTACTGGAATTAAAGGAAAAATATACCATCGTCATGGTAACCCACAATATGCAGCAGGCTACCAGAGTATCGGACAAAACAGTCTTTTTCCTGTTAGGAGAAGTGATTGAAATGGCAGACACGGAAACATTGTTTTCTGTGCCGAAAGACAAGAGAACAGAAGATTACATAACGGGGAGGTTTGGTTGATATGAGAAATCGTTTTGACAGACAGTTAGAGGAATTGAACGCCAACATGATCCAGATGGGCAATGACATTTCCAAGGCCATTGAACGGGCCATTGATGCGTTGCAGACGCTGGATGTGGAAAAGGCAAAAAATGCAGTGGAAGCGGACGAGGGGATCAACGATATCGAAAGAAAGATTGAGAACCTTTGTTTTAAACTTCTTTTGTCCCAGCAGCCGGTGGCCAGGGATCTTCGTGTGATCTCGGCGGCACTGAAGATGGTAACCGATATGGAGAGGATCGGTGACAATGCGGCGGACATTGCGGATGTGACCATCCATCTGGCCCGCACCAGATACAAAGAAGGTCTGTGCCATATCCAGAAAATGGCGACAGAGACTACCTATATGGTAGTAAAGAGTATCGAAGCCTATGTGGAAAAGGATAAGAAAAAGGCGGAAAAAGTCATCGAACATGATGATGTAGTGGATGAACTTTTCTGCAAATCCAGAGAGGATATCATTCATCTGATCCACAAGGATCCGAACCTGGGTGAGCCAGCCACCGATCTGCTTATGGTAGCCAAGTATTTTGAACGCATTGGCGACCACGCTACCAACATAGCGGAGTGGGTGATTTTCTCGATCACGGGAAATCATGGTAAATTATGCTAGTTTCTAATATTTGATATAAATGGATTTCGGTGTCAGAACCCGAAATCACAACTCTTCTCCCTAAAAAGCTGCCTTTTGGCAGCTTTTTTCACATCTGTAATTTGCCCAGCTTGTCGAAATATGGTACAATGGAGAATATTTATGCAAAGAGGAGTTGTAATATGCAGGAATTTAGATCAAGTGCCATGGAAGAACGAAATTATGGAATTGACCTGCTTCGGATCGTTTCTATGATGATGGTAGTTCTTCTTCATGTGCTTGGGCAGGGAGGAATACTGGATGGAGCGGATCCGCTGACGGTAAAAAGTGAGACGGCCTGGCTTTTGGAGATTGGGGCCTACAGTGCAGTAAATATGTACGCTATGATATCCGGTTATGTAGGATATGGGCGAAAGTATAAGTATTCCGGTCTTGTGTATCTGTATTTTCAGGTGCTTTTTTACACGGTGCCAACGACGATCGTATTTTGCATTTATCGTCCGGAACTGGTAGATATGAAAGGGGAGCTGGAACCGCTTTTCCCGTTTGCCTACAATACATACTGGTATTTTACGGCGTATTTTTGTCTTGCCTTTTTCATACCGTTTTTGAACATGATGCTGGAGCGGCTGGACAGAGCGGAGTTAAAGAGGCTTTTATTCTTTTTGTGTCTTATATTTTCCATCCTGCCGACTTTGTTCCACGAAGATTTTCCACGGACCAGCAGCGGATATAGTTTTCTCTGGCTGGCAGTGTTGTACCTGGTGGGAGGCTATATTAAGAAATATAACACTACTTTTCCGGGAAAGGGAGGCAGAAAATTCCTGGGATATCTGGTCTGCATACTGGTCACCTGGCTGGTGAAGGTGGGAGTGCAGTATCATATACCAAGAGGGGAAAACCAGCCGATCTTATACGATTATCTTATTAGTTATACATCACCCACGATTGTACTCAGCGGTGTGTGCCTGTTTCTGATCTTTGTGAATATACGATGCGGGAAAATGGCCAGAAAGATTATTGGTTATCTGGCACCGGCTTCTTTTGGCGTGTATCTTCTCCACGAAGAGCCTTTGATGATCGAACTTTGTATGGAAAATATGTTTGTGGGGTATCTGATCCTGAATCCGGGTCAGATGGTGGGAGCGATCCTTGCTACTGTTTTGGGAATCTGGATCATAGGAACTTTGACAGACCGGATCCGTATCAACCTGTTTGATCTGTTTGGCATAAGGCGTCTCAGCAATTTCCTGGGTGAAAAAATTCAGAAAGGGGTAGACAAGATCCGGTAAACAGCCTCAGATATTGAAAAAATTTCCCATTAGGGCAAAATATGTGTTACAATATAAGGCAGGAAAAAATGGAGGTATAAAGAAACATGAGTGAAACAAAAATTATGCTTGGTAATGAAGCCATTGCTCGTGGTGCCTATGAGGCAGGAGTGAAGGTTTCGGCAGCTTATCCCGGTACACCAAGTACTGAGATCAGTGAAAATATTGTACAATACGATGAAATATATGCAGAGTGGTCACCGAATGAAAAAGTAGCAACCGAAGTGGCCATCGGAGCGTCCATCAGTGGTGTACGGGCGATGTCTTCCATGAAACATGTAGGACTGAATGTGGCCAGCGATCCACTGTATACAGCTTCTTACATAGGAGCTACCGGAGGTCTGATGATCGTGGTAGCAGATGATCCGGGACTTTACAGTTCCCAGAATGAGCAGGATACCAGAGCGGTAGCAAGAGCAGCCATCGTACCGGTGCTGGAGCCTTCTGACAGTCAGGAAGCCAAAGACTTTGTAAAAGAGGCTTACCGTATCAGTGAGACTTATGATACACCGGTTATCCTCCGTACTACTACCAGACTGGCTCATTCCCAGGGACCGGTTACATTGGGAGAGCGTGTGGAAAAGGATGATATTCCTTATGAGAGAAATGCGGCGAAGAATGTTATGATGCCTGGTATGGCGAAAAAACGCCACCTCTGGGTAGAAGAGCGCATGAAAAAATTGGAAGAGGACAGTTGTGATTTTGCCATTAACCGGGTTGAGATGAATGATACCAAGATTGGATTTATTACCAGTGGTATTCCATATCAGTATGTAAAAGAAGTATGTCCGGAGGCCTCTGTTCAGAAACTGGGTATGGTTCATCCTCTGCCAAAGAAAATGATTGAAGAATTTGCATCGAAAGTTGATAAACTTTACATTTTTGAGGAACTGGAGCCTGTGATCGAGGAGCAGGTTCGGGCCTGGGGCATCCCTTGCCAGGGCAAGGAACTTTTCACCAGACAGGGCGAATACAGTGCCAACCTTCTCCGTGAGAAAGTGCTGGGTGAAACGGTAGAGGCAGAAGGGTATGACAATCTGCCGGCTCGTCCGCCGATCTTGTGTCCGGGCTGTCCGCATCGAAGCACATTTTCTGTTTTGAATAAATTAAAGATCCACGCAGCCGGCGACATCGGATGTTATACGCTGGGAGCCGTGGCACCGTTAAATGTAATTGATACGACGATTTGTATGGGAGCCAGCATTTCCAGCCTTCACGGTATGGAAAAGGCCAAAGGAAAAGATTATATCAAAAACTGGGTAGCGGTCATCGGAGATTCTACCTTTATGCATACCGGTATCAATTCCCTGATGAACATGGTTTACAACCAGGGAACCGGAACGGTTATCATTATGGATAACTCCACCACCGGAATGACAGGACACCAGGATCACGCAGCTACCGGCAAGACCCTGAAGGGACAGGAAGTACCTGCTATCAGTATTTACAAGATGTGCAAAGCAATGGGCATCAACAGTGTGACCGAGGTAGATGCTTTTGACATTGAGGCCATGGAAAAGACCATCAAAGAAGAGGTGGCAAAAGATGAAGTGTCCGTTATCATTGCCTGTGCGCCATGTGCCCTTCTGAAAGGGGTTAAATTCCCGTATAAATGTCGTCCTCTTAGTGAAAAATGTAAGAAGTGCGGCATGTGCTTAAAGCCTGGCTGTCCGGCTTTGACAAAGAACGAGGATGGAACCATTGCGATTGATGAGACGATGTGTAACGGCTGTGGACTGTGTAAGCAGCTGTGCAAATTTGACGCCATTGAGAAATATGAGAAGTAGGGGGTAACGACATGAAGACGAAAAATATTATGATAGTAGGTGTAGGTGGTCAGGGTACACTCCTTACAAGCCGTGTTCTGGGCGGTATCATCCAGGAGGCAGGATACGATGTAAAGTTAAGTGAAGTGCATGGTATGGCACAGCGTGGTGGCAGTGTAGTTACCTTTGTCCGTTACGGAGACAAGGTTTACGAGCCTATCGTAGAAGAGGGCCAGGCGGATGTGCTGATCGCTTTTGAAAAACTGGAAGCCATGCGTTATGCTCACTTTTTGAAGAAAGACGGCGTACTGATCGTCAATGACCAGCGCATGGATCCGATGACTGTTGTGACAGGAGCCATGGAGTATCCGGAGAAGATCCTGGAGACTTTGTCAGAGCGATTCAAAGTAGTTTCTGTGGATGCCATGGCAGAGGCCAAGAAACTTGGCAACGCGAGAGTGTTTAACACCATTATCATTGGTGTGGCAGCCAAAAGCATGGACTTCCCGAAAGAGCAGTGGCTGGAAGTCATTGAAAAAACAGTGCCGCCAAAAACCATCGACATAAATAAAGAGGCATTTTTGACTGGATATTCTATCTGATATAGGAAAATCCTACAGGAGGCAAAAAAATGATAATCGATATGCATACCCATGTTTATCCCGAAAAGATTGCAAAAAGAGCAGTGGAAAAACTGTCCAAAGCGGCAGATATCCCGGCTCAGAGCAATGGGATGAAATCAGGTTTGCTGGAGTCAATGAAAAGAGCAGGGGTTGATTATTCCCTGCTCTTGCCCGTTGCGACTTCAGTAAAACAGGTAGATAAAATGAATCAGGAAGCAGTAAAGGCCAATGAATGTGCCGGGGAGACGGGACTGATCTCCTTTGGAGCCATTCATCCCGACACGCCTGATTATAAAGAAGTGCTGTCCTGGCTGGCAGATCATGATGTGCGGGGCATCAAGCTGCACCCGGATTATCAGGGAACTTTTTTTGACGATATCCGTATGGAGCGGATTGTTGACCGGGCCACAGAACTGGGACTTTACACTGTAGTACACGGCGGCATCGACATCGGACTGCCGGATCCCATTCACTGTACACCGGCCCGCACGGTAAAGGTGTTGGAAGATACCGGGACCAACAAATTGATCGTTGCCCACATGGGCGGCTGGACCCTTTGGGATGAGGTAGAAGAACTTCTCATCGGCAGGGATGTATATCTGGACACTTCTTTTTCCATTGATTGTCTGGAAGGGGTAGAAGGGCTTCTGGACAAGGAGCGTTTTACCAAAATGGTACAGGACCACGGCGCTGACCGGATCTTGTTTGGCACGGACAGTCCATGGTGCGACCAGAAGCAGTCCAAGGAGTGGATCCTGCATACGGATCTTACAGGAGAGGAAAAGGAAAAAATACTGGGAGAGAATGCAAGGAAGCTCCTTGGATTTCCTTGCAAAATGGAACGGTAATTGATATAGTAATAGAAAAAAGGAATATGGAGGAAAAAAAGATGGAAATTGTATGTTTGGATTTGGAAGGCGTTCTTGTACCGGAGATCTGGATCGCATTTGCAGAGGCGACAGGAATCCCTGAGTTGAAAAAGACAACGAGAGATGAACCGGATTATGATAAATTGATGAATTACCGTATCGGTATTTTGAAAGAGCATGGACTGGGACTGAAAGAAATCCAGGACACTATTGCTACGATTGATCCGATGCCGGGTGCCAAAGAATTTTTGGATGAACTTCGTTCTCTTACTCAGGTGATCATTATCAGTGACACATTCACACAGTTTGCTGCTCCACTGATGAAGAAACTGGGCTGGCCGACGATTTTCTGTAATGAACTGGAAGTGGCAGAAAATGGCGAAGTAACAGGCTTCAGAATGCGTTGTGAAAAGAGCAAATACACCACTGTAAAGGCACTTCAGTCCTGCGGATTTGACACCATTGCCAGCGGAGACAGTTTCAACGATCTGGGTATGATCGAGGCCAGCAAGGCAGGATTTTTGTTCCGCAGTACAGAGCAGATCAAGAAGGATTACCCACAGTATCCGGCTTTTGATACCTATGATGAGTTATTGAAGGCGATCAAGGAAGCACTGTAAGAAAGGCGTTTTGTATAGTACGAAAAGGAGATGCGAAATGGGCAAACGAAAAAAAGTAGTATGGATTGCATTTATGATTGCAGTTTTGCTGGTTATGGCCCTGATAGCAATTGTTATTTACAAAAAGGTAGCACCAAGCCATGTACAGGCCAATATGAACAAACTGTTTGAGTTGAAGGCCGGCGAGGAAGCGGTGCTGATTGATGATGAATTGCAGGATGAAAAGGCCATTAAGGCAGATGGATTCACCTATGTACCGGCAGATATGGCGTCTGCTTATCTGGATACCCGTATTTTTGTGGACCGGTCGGAAGGTGTTCTGGCTTACACGACCAGTCAGGGAGTGATACAGGCTAGAGAAAATGCGGCATCGTATACACTGGGAAAGGGTACAAAGGAGACGCAGGAACCAGTTCTGCGTAAGATAGACAAGACTTATTATGTATCCCTTAGTTTTATTAAAGAACACAGTTCCAATTATATCCAGGAGTATTCAAACCCTTCCCGTATGGTTGTTATGACGGACCGGGACAAGACTCACACATTTGCGGTGCTTTCCAAAGATACGGATCTTCGTACGGGACCGGGCAAGCGGTATCCTTACTGGGTTGAGGCATCGGAAGGAGCCAGAGTTCTGGTAGAAACACAGACCAAAGAGGAAAATGGTTACACATCCGTCACCACAGAGGACGGGATCACCGGATATGTGCCGACAGACCGCCTGACGCAGAAAAAAGAGGCGGCCTGGGAATTTGAATCCTCTCCGGAAAGTTTTAAGCAGCAGACGGCAGGAACTAAGACCGTGTGTTTAGGCTGGCATCAGGTTACCACAGAGCAGAGCAGTAAAGCGATTTATTCAGGGATCTCCTCAGCAGGAGCCATGAATGTGATCGCACCGACCTGGTTCTCTCTCAGTGACAATGAGGGTAATTTCACTTCGCTGGCAGACAGCGGATATGTGGCTCAGGCCCATGGTGCAGGGAAAAAGGTATGGGGACTTGTGGATGACTTTAAGAAAGGCATCAAATTGAGCCAGGTTCTTGGTTCTACCACCAGCCGTACCAAGCTGATCAATGGTCTGGTAGGAAAAGCGATCCAGTATGATCTGGATGGTATCAATATTGACTTTGAGCATGTGACGAAAGATAATGCGGCAGCGTATCTGGAGTTTCTGCGGGAGCTGACCATTAAAGCGCACATTAATGAACTGGTTATATCGGTAGATAATTATACACCGGCAGCCCACAATACTTTTTATAACATTGAAGAGCAGGGAAGAGTCGTGGATTATGTGATCCTCATGGCATATGATGAGCATTATCAGGGTAGTGAGGAAAGCGGTTCGGTTTCTTCTCTTGGATTTGTGAAAAAAGGTGTGGCATCCATGGTGGCCAGTGTTCCGAAAGAGCGTGTCGTGGTTGCATTGCCATTCTATACGAGACTTTGGAAAGAGTCCAAGTCAAAGGGCGGCAAACCGACCTCCCAGGCTTACGGAATGAGTGCCGCAGAGACTATATTGAAGTCGCATGACACCACAGCCAAATGGGATGACACCACAGGCCAATATTTTGCCCAGTACAAAGATGGCGGATACACTTACAAGATCTGGCTGGAGGAAGAGACTTCCCTCGGCAAAAAGATGGATGAGGTGGCTAAGCAGAAAGTGGCTGGTTTTGCATTCTGGAAACTTGGATGTGAGCGGCCTGCAACCTGGTCTACCATCCAGAAATATTGTAAATAAAGAATAAGTATGTAAATCCCCGCATACCCATAGTAAGGAGAGAAATGGAAAGGATGTTTTTCTATGCTCAACAAATTATGGGGGATCATGATCCTTGTGGGAATCCTGGTGGCAGCGTGCAACGGACGCATTGGAAGTGCCGGCACAGCAGCCATTGATTCTTCCAAAGATGCGGTAATGCTCTGTATTACCATGCTGGGAGTTATGTCCATGTGGACAGGATTAATGAATATTGCCAAAAAAGCAGGAATCATTGACAGGCTCACTAAGGGTCTGCGGCCGGTTCTTGCTTTTTTATTTCCGGGGGTTCCGGGAGACCACCCTGCCAATGAATATATAGCGGCCAATATCATCAGTAATGTGCTGGGACTTGGCTGGGCGGCTACACCCATGGGGTTAAAGGCTATGGAGCAGCTGGCACAGTTAAATCACGGAAGTCACCGGGCCAGCACGGATATGTGTACATTTCTGATCGTAAATATTTCTTCTCTTCAGCTGATCCCGGTAAATATCATTGCATACCGCAGCCAGTATGGCTCTGTGTCCCCTACTTCTATTTTGGGAATGGGTCTGGCAGCGACGCTGGTTTCTGTGGCGGCAGGCGTCCTTTTTGCCACATCCGCCAGAATCCTGTCAGGGAGGAAGGACGCATGAATATATTGTATTTTCTGTCGGATTGTATGATCCCGCTTGTGATTGTGTTGGTGGTTGCCTACGGCATGCTGAAAAAGGTAGATGTATTTGATGAATTTATTGAGGGGGCAAAGGACGGTTTTTTGACCGTATATAAAATAATGCCAACTCTGATCGGGTTGATGATCGGAGTTGGCATTCTGCGGGAATCGCTGGTCATGGATTATCTGGCGGCGATTCTGGCGCCGGTTGTCAAATTGCTTCATTTTCCGGGAGAATTGCTGCCGCTGTTTATCGTAAAAATGTTTTCTTCGTCGGCGGCTACCGGACTTTTGCTGGATATTTACAAAACCTACGGAACGGACTCCTATCTGGGAACGCTGTCGTCGGTCCTTATGAGCTGTTCCGAGACAATCTTCTATACAATGAGTGTGTATTTCATGACGGCCAAAGTGACCAAAACCAGGTACACACTGGCAGGGGCTTTGTTTGCTACCATTGTGGGAGCGATTGCCTCGGTCCTTTTAGTGGGTGTGCGGTAAAAATCATTTTTTCTTGATCTTTACTTTGCAGCTTGCCTTTTTCTTGGACCCGTCTTTGGCTTTTGCGTAGACCCGGACGGTGTGACCGATGCCTTTTTTCTTGGCTTTTACAACACCTTTGGAAGAGACAGTGGCATATTTTTTGTTGGAAACATACCATTTGACTTTTTTATTGGTGGCATTTTTAGGAGTGACGGTGGCTTTCAGTTTCAAAGTTTTTTTGTACTTGAGAGTCGCCTTTTTCTTGTTGAGTTTTACCTTCTTTACCAGTATTTTTTTCGTGGTGGAAGAAGTAGAACTGGCTGTGGAGGTATTTTTGGAGCCGCTGCCGGAAGCGGTGGAGGCGGTTGCTGTGCTTAGTTTGCTGAGATCCAGGATGCCGCCGGTTTTACATACACTGCTAAGAGCCTGAGTGGTGCGGACACACTGCATCAGACGCTGGCGGCGGGTAATGGCGGAGTCAGATGGCACAGCACCGGCAAGAACGGCTACGGCACCGGATACAACCGGGGCGGCCATGGAAGTACCGCTGTAGCAGTTGTATTTGCCAAAGGAACTGGTAGCCGGGTTTGCCTTGGAGATGGCCAGGTTGTCAAAATACAGACTGGAATAACTGCCCAGAGATCCCTCCAGGTTCACTACGCTCAGATACTTTCTGCCATTGTAAGTAATAATGCTGCTTCCGTTTCTCTTGAGGAAAGTGTGTTCCCAGGACAGGGAATCACCCTTTGCTACACCCAGATCATAGGCCAGATAATAAGAAGCATTCGAGGATAGATCCAGGTCTGTTACATCCAGATATAAATGCAGGGCGGAACGGCCGTGGGAAGATGCCTGGAAAGAGACTTTGTCACTGCCGCTGCCAGTCTGGTCAAAGTAGTCAGAGCTGCTGTGCTCTACGGAGACATCCGATATCTGGGTGTCGCTTTTGCCGATGGCTTCGGATGTGACTAACAGGGCATCTCCCGGGTCACAGCTGTTTGTATAAGTCGTGATCTCTTGCTGCTTTTGTTTGGAGTAAAGAGCCGGGAAAAAAGTATCTGCCGCTACGGAAGAAACAATTTTCTGGCCGGGGGCAAAAAGATCCACGGTGGATTTACCATAATCAGAAAAGTTTGCTTTGGTGTCGCTGGTAGTAGAAGCACCTACCACAACAGCGTATGGACTGTACAGATCATACGGGCATACATTCTGCTGCATAACATCGTCATGGTCCACGCCGTCGTTGCCGGAGGCAAATATGAACAAGGCACCGGCAGAACCGATCTTATTGATCAGGGCCTGCATCGTGGAGCTGGAAGAAGATCCGCCCCAGGAACAGTTGACGGCAGTAATGTTTACGCCCAGCTGCTGGGCCATGTAAATGTAATTAAAGGCAGATATGATATAGGATAGATTGGCATTTTCTTTGGAATCAAATATTTTTAATGCCATGATCTTTACAGAGTCTGCTACACCGGCGATTCCTTTGCTGTTGTTGGCAGCGGCACCGATGGTACCGGCACAATGGGTGCCGTGGCTGTCTTCGTCGGTGTCCATAGTATCGCTGTCATTGTCTCCGAAATCATAACCGTAGGTGCCCGGAAGAACCGATGTGTACGGGTTCGTCCACATCTTGGAAGCCAGATCTTCGTGGGTATAATCTACACCGGTATCCACAACCGCTACCACCGGGGTGTCTGCGGCAGTGGTCTGTGAGGCCTTGGAATACTGGATTCCTTTGGTGCTGCCGGAGAAAAGTCCTCCGCCATCCAGATCCCACTGGGCATCGGACAAGGTGTCGTTGGTGGAACCCATTTTATACATATGATAGTCTGGTTCTACGCTTACTACATAGGCATTATCCTCCAGTTGGTGGATCAATTCTTCGGTGGAATATTCATCCGAGGTAACCTGGGAGACTGTAAGGGTTTTGTCAGAGAAAAATTGTCTGGATTTTTTTGTGGTGCCAAGGACGGCAGCATCTCCGAAATCATAGGATTCTTCTACCTGGATGTGCTTGTCAAAGGATGTGGTGCCCTCTTTGGTAAGAGGTGTCTCATCCGGAGAAGCCAGGGTGACGATAACACTGCCCTCTTCGTAAGTGCCTTTTTCCAGGGAGACCGTGGTCTGCGTTTCCGATGGAACAGTCTCTGCTTTGGCTATTTCCACTGCACCGGGAGTCATAGCTGCCAGAGAGAAGGACAGTATGACAGATAGTATTGTTTGTTTCATATTCAGGACCTCACTTTTTTTACATACGATTACAATTAGGAAACAGATATGAAAAACGGTTGCCATTCAACCTGTTTATTGTTATTATTAAGAAAGATAACATAAAAATGTGACGGAATTGAGACAGGAGGGGTATTATTGATATTTGTCAAAGTCGATGATCTGCGGCCCGGTATGAGACTGGGCAAGCCGATTTACAATAAAAACGGAGTATTGCTCCACGACCGGAATACAAAATTAAATATGCAGGCAATCTATGCTATACGAAATTTCGGCCTGTTAGGTCTGTACATACTGGAACCGGCAGAACCGCTGCCGCCAATGACGGATGATGATATCATGTTTGAGCGTTTTCAGGCTATGGCGGTATTTAGTATCAGAGAGGATATGGGGCTGATCCATGCGGGCAAAAAAGATAAAGGCATGGAGTGGCTTTGTGGCCTTGTGATGAAAAATTTTGCGTCGCTGGATCACCGGATCAATTTTGTCCAGAGTCTGCGGAGTGCGGATGATTTTATTTACAAACATTCTATGAATGTGGCTATTTTGTCGGCGTTGATCGGCGGTCATATGGATCTTCCCCAGGGAAGCATGCGCAATCTGATCAAGGCGGCCATTCTTCATGACATCGGCGTGATGCAGCATCCCGGCATTATGAATGGGGATGTGCTGGAGCAGAATCAGAAGGAGGCCATCCGCAACAGCACCCAGGAGATCCTGAATAAGAGCATGGATCTGGATGAGAGCATTGTGCGGATCGTGAATCATATGCAGAATCTGTACTGCAATGAAGAACAGGGCTTTTCAGATGCCATGCTGGCCAATGTGGAGGCAAATATTTTGTATATTGCCGATTCCTACGACCGCATGACGGCAATGAAATCCCACACAGAGCCTACTTCCGAAGTGAAGGCGATCCGGGAACTTTTGTCAAAAGGTGACCAGTACGAACCATCCATCGTAAATGCGCTGATCAAGGCCATCAACATACTGTATCCGGGTGTGTGTGTAGAGCTGACCAACGGAGAAAAAGGTCTTGTTATCCGGGCCAATGAGGAGGATGTATTCCGTCCTATGGTGCTTGGCTTCCGTGACAATGTGCTGTATGATCTTTCTGTTACAGGAGAGGACATACAGATCGAGGATGTTATGAAGACGATGGATAACCGTATTAAACTGGATCGGGAACTGCTGGCACAATATCAGTAGAAAGAGTAAAGGTTTCATGTTCTTTTGCCGAAATATATCGTAGAAAACGGGAAAGTGAGCGTGAAATTATGATCATACAGAATAATAAAATTTCCCTTTCTTTGCAGAATATACCGGCACAAAGGGACGCCGGTGTGACTGGATCAGATGCCAAGGATGGCAGCGTTTCTGCTGTAAAAGCAGATTTATCAAAGGATTGTGCCCCAGGAAGAAGTAAGGAAAGTGCAACTTATACAGAGGCGCAGGCCAGACAATTGAATACAGAGGATAAGGATGTCTGGGAAGCTACAGGAATGTCTCCTTCGGATTTTATCAACCGGTGTATGACCGGGGAGGATGCAAAGGATGTGGCAGATGAAGAGACACCCTTAGAGCAATATACTTCATCTCAGGTTGAAAGAACTCTCCGCAGGGTAAAAAGCCAGCGGGAGGATCAGAGAGAGTCAGTGGACAGGCAGGTTGCGAAGCAGGAAGAGATACAGGCCCAGACGGAAGAAGATGCTATGGTGCATCAGATCGAGAGCCAGCTTGCTTCCAGCGGACTGCCGGTGGTCAGTGACAATGTCTCTCTGGTTATGGATGCTTATGGGCTGGCATTGGAGAGCCAGAATATAAGCGAACCCGGGATGAATTTTTTAGTGGGAGGAAATTATCCTCTCACGCCGGAACAGATGCAGAAAAGTCAGTATACTGGTAGCCAGATTCCGGAGACGCCGGTGGATGGATATGAGCAGGTGCAGGAGCAGGTAGATTCGATCCTGCAGGAGGCAGGCCTGGATGTGTCGGAGGACAACCGGCAGCAGGCCCGGTGGCTGTATGAGCAGGGGCTTCCGGTAACGGCAGAAAATATTATGAAGATGAACCGGATCCAGGAACTGACGCAGTTAGACAGCGAGACCCTTCTGGCAAGGATCACAGACCAGATGGCAGATGGTGTTTTGCCGGGACAGGCAGATCTTACGGTGCCGTCCAGAGAAGAAGCGGCAGAAATGGCAGATGGACTTCTGACAACTACCGACGAGGAATTGTCAAAGGTATATGTGACAGAGGCAGATTTTATCACAGCGAAGCGGCAGCTGGAGGAGATTCGTCTGTCTATGACGGCTGAGGCAGCCCGGAGTATGGCGGCCAGAGGCATCCATCTGGATCTAACCCATCTTTCGGACATTGTGGAAGATCTGCGGCAGCAGGAAAAAGAGGCCAGACAGATGTTTGCAGAAGAACTGGGTATGGATCCTTCTGCCACAGCCGTGTCACAGGTAACGGACACTCTGGGAGCAGTAAAAAATGTGCTGTCGGCACCGGCTCAGTGGCTGGCAGACACGATCCAGACGCCGGATGAGAAGTTTGGCGTTTTAAGTGAGACGGCTACGGTGTACAAAGAGCAGTATGAAAAAGCCGGACAGACTTATGAGGCAGTAGGCACCCAGGTCCGGAGAGATCTGGGAGACAGCCTGAACAAGGCTTTTGGCAATGTGAATGAGATTCTGGAAGATCTGGGATTGGAGACTACCGGACGCAACCAGAGGGCTGTGCGGATCCTTGGTTACAACCAGAGCGAGATTACCAAAGAGAGCGTAGAGCAGATGAAGGAGTATGATGATAAGGTAAATACGGTATTAGACCGGATGAAACCTCAGGTGGTAGCCAGACTGGTGAAGGATCAGGTAAATCCGCTGGAATGTTCTCTGGATGAACTGCAGGAAAAGATCGACGAAATCTATGATGAGGTAGTAGACCAGGATATTTCCTTCAAGAAATATCTGTGGAAGTTAGATCATAAAGGAGACATTACCGAAGAAGAAAGAACCAGTATGATCGGCGTGTTCCGCCTTTTGGATAAAATAGAAAAAAGTGACGGAGCACTGACCGGACAGGTAGTGAAGGAAGGCAGAGAACTGGATCTGGCCTCGCTTTTATCCGCCAGCCGTTCTAAAAAGGCCAGAGGAATGGATGTGGAGGTCAGTGATGAGCAGGGAGCAGTGGAAGTTACTTCTACCACGGGAACCAGCATTTCAGATCAGATTTTGTCGGCATACGACCGTTCTTTGGCCGGCCAGCTAAAGAAAAATCTGGAACCGGATGTTTTGATGTCAGGCGAAAATATGTCCTGGGAGCAGGCACTGGAAGCCTGTGAAGAGATAGCAGAGGGAGAAGATCTGTCTGATTTTTACAGCCGCCAGGTACAGCAGTTGCAGCAGATGGCAGAGGCAGACCAGAGCGGGCTGCAGGCATTTTTAGAGGAAATGGATATGCCGGCGACTTTGGCCAATATGGCAGCGGCCAGGGAATTTTTCTCAGACAGCATTAAAAAGTATGATCTGTGGCAGGAAGAGGACAGCGAAGAAGTGCTGGAGCATTTTGACGATCCGGAGGCCCTGGACCAGACATATGAAAAAATAGAAGAAAAACAGACGGATTCTATTGAGAAAGAGAAGCAATCCGACGATATAACATATGACCGTGTTGTGACATTGGCCCAGATGGCAGGAAATGTGTCGTTCTACGCCAGCGTACGGAGAAGCCAGGTATATGATGTGCCTGTTTTTACAGAGCAGGGTATTACCAGTTGTCGTGTTACCCTTCGTTCCGGAGAAGCGGAGAAGGGAAGCGTCGAAGTACATATGCAGTCGGAATTGCTTGGCACTGTGGATGCCACATTCCGCGTCAATGGAAAGCGGGTAAAGGGATTTGTCACAGCGCAAAAGGAAGAGGCACTGGCCTCCTGTCAGCAGCTTCTTGATAAATTTGAAAAGGATTTGGAAGAGTATGGTTTCACTATGGATGGTGAAAGTCTCATTCGGGGCAGCAGGACCGCTCTTCATACAGGAGAATATAAAAGTGATGTGAAGAACCGGGATTTGTACCAGGTAGCAAAATGTTTTATAACAAACATTGCAGGAAAGGATGAGACAGAATATGAAAATTAATACAAACATTAACGCCATCAGAGCGAATCTGAACTTAAACAGCGTACAGAAAAAATTTGCCGACAGTACCAACAGACTGTCTTCCGGATACCGGATCAACAAGGCGGCTGACGATGCAGCAGGACTGGCCATCTCACAGAAGATGCATGCCCAGATCCGCGGACTGCACCGGGCATCCCAGAATGGATCCGATGGTGTATCCTTTATCCAGACAGCCGAGGGCGCATTGACAGAGATCGAGTCCATGCTCCAGAGATGCCGTGAATTGTCTGTACAGGCAGCCAATGAAACCAATACTATTGAAGATAAAAAAGCCCTGCAGAGAGAGATTGATTCTCTCCGGGATGAGATCGACCGTCTGTCTTCCCAGACTGAATACAACACCATGTCTTTGTTAGACGGAACCTGCTGTCGTCAGTCGTCATGCGACAATGTAGGCGTAAGCCTTGTGTCAGCCAGTGATGATGTGCCATTGACTACTTATACATTTTCAGTCGATCAGGAAGCGACTCAGGCAACCATGACCACAGCCGGTATTAACTTTAAGCCGGATGATGTTGTGACAAAGGATGATGAGGGAAGTATCCAGATCAATGGCGAGATCATTAAGGTAAAACAGGGTGAAACCTATCAGGATGTATATGCAACCATCCGTGATTACTGTGAAATGATGAATATTGATGTTGTGCCGGTAGGAAATGACGGCAAAGAGTGCGACCTTGCCGATGCGGTAAACTTAAGTTTTACCAGTGTTTTGTATGGAGCATCCCAGAAGATCCAGATCACCACAGATAATGCCAATCTGGCGGCGAAACTGGGTGTGAACGGTGCGCAGGAAGTACAGGGACAGGATGCCAAGGTAACACTGGATACATCTTCTGGATTTTCCAACACAGCCACCGTATTTATTGACGGAGGCCGCGTAGAAGTGTCGGACCGCGACGGATTTAATATGGTTTTTGATGTGTCAGAGGCTGTGGCTGGTTCTACTGCCAATATGACGATGCTGGATGCCGGATATGTAGCGATCCAGATCGGTGCCAACGAAGGACAGACCATTGATATTTCTGTTCCACCGGTGACAGCAGAAGCGTTAAACATCCAGAATTGTAATGTGTGTACAAAGGAAGGGGCAGGAAAGGCAATTTCAGCGTTTGACGACGCTATCAGCCAGATTTCATCCATCCGTTCCAAACTGGGTGCTTACCAGAACCGTCTGGATTCGGCTATCAGCAGTCTGGATACGACGGATCAGAACCTTACCGAGGCTTGTTCCCGGATTGAAGATGTAGATATGTCAGAGGAAATGACCAAATATACACAGTACAGTGTGCTGGTGCAGGCCGGTACTTCCATGCTGGCTCAGGCAAATAACCAGCCACAGACCATTCTTCAGTTGCTGCAGGGCTGATA
>JAXDTV010000092.1:0-3270 GCA_034089785.1 Eubacterium sp. | reverse complement strand
AGATTCACGGTACTCCACAACTGCTCTGCTGTCTTGTCTGTGGCCAGAATTTTTCCTGTATCCGTATCCATAATCTCGCCATCCAGTGTATCGCCCTTTACCAGATCCGTCACATCCGGAATCACAACCGATAACGACTCTCTGGCTGCATCCGGATCATAATAGTTACTAAGTGCCGGGATCGTATAAGTTTGTTCTTTCTCATATTTAACCGTAGTGCCATCTGCCGCTACGATCCGTAAACGGATCTTCAAATGCTGCTCTTGGTTTACCATATTTTGAACCACAGTACGAAATTCCAGATCCTGCTGGTTTGCCTTGGTAATATTTTTTTCACTGATCCTGTAGTTCTCACTGTCCTGATCCAATATGCCAGTTTTACTGTGCGGAATGGTAATTTCCGGGTCTGCCACATACAGAGGCACCGGCCGGCTGACATAATCGGTATTGTTTAATTTTCTGGCTAACTCCATTTTACACACTTCGCAAAATGGCTGCCCCAGCCATCTCATCATACACTCACGGCTGGGAGCAAAAGCCGTCTCTGTACCGGCCATGGTAACCCCCACTCCCCGGAAGCCAAGGAGCTTGCTCCATTTGATGGTGTCGGAATCTGTGGTGTCCGAGGTGTTTGGTTTGTTGGTATAACGCTCGTACTCATCCCCCAGACCGCCGATGCTGTGGGCGATTTCATGAGCCATCACCGTTCCGTTGCTGTTCTCACCGGAGTTAGCAGAAAAAGAAAACAGTGAGTTGACCGAGGCACCATAATTGCCATCTGCATTAGAAAGCATGTGGATCGTTCCTACGGTAGCACCTTCGTCCAGATAATTTTCTTCCAGTTCCTGCCGCAGAGCCCTGGCCAATTCCGCACCGCCATTACTAAAACCAGCCGCTTTTCCCAATACTCTGATATGAAAATAAGTATCTACACTTTTGCCGCCATACACACTGATGCCGGATTCATTGGAAACCGCCGGAATCCCGTAAATATTGATGCGGTCCGAATATTCCTTATACGGAGACCAGGTCAACATCCCCTGCGCCTTCTTTGTGGCATCCTCCACAAACTGCTCCCGCTGACTGGCGGTATATCCGTCTCCCATGATAACAATAACAAAGTTCTCTTTGTCACTGCCGGTCTTATGAAGAGTGTACACCGGAAAAGTCGTTTTGGTCTCTTCCTCCGCCTTTATCACCGCAGAGCCCGGCATGATCAAAGAAAAAAAGACCGCCAGGCTGATCACAACTGCTGTCAACCACTTTGTATATTTCTTCATTTTTCGTCACCTCTTTTGTTCTTCTACACACCCTAATGCAAGGAAATGCCGGAAACCAACTCTCCGCTGGTCTTCGGCATCCGATATTTTATTTACCAATTTCCTTTATGACAGTGTATAACTCATTTCATGCCATTCTTCACCGCCCCAGGCCGAATTTGCTATTCCCCTGTCTGTAAATCCAAATTTCTCGTACATGTTTACCTTCTGCTGCAGGCAGGTAAGAAGCACTTCCCGGCGGCCGTTTTTTCGATCTCTCTCTACATACCGGTTCACCAGTTCCCTGCCAAGTCCCTGTCTCTGGTATTCCGGCAGCACATCCAGACCAAGGAGCATGATATTTTTTCCCTGTGGGTCATGCAGACCGGCATCGGTAAAAAATTCATCTCTAAAACTGGTTTCGTCCGTGGCAATTCCATTCAAAAAGCCGGCAATCTTCCCGGTCTTTTCGTCCACCGCCACCAAAAATAACTCTTCGGCTGCCCGGATCCGTTCCACCATGTTCTTCTCAGAGCATGCTTCATTGGGTGGAAAACAGATCTGCTCTATGGTGTTCGCCTGATTTGTTTCGTCCTGTTTGATGTTTCTAAAAATAAATCTTTGCATTTGTTTGTCTCCTGTTTTTTTGAGGGAGATTTTTCCTATAACAAAATCTCCCACTCACTTTCCTTAAATCCTATAAGCACATGGTCATCGGTCACAACCAGCGGCCGCTTCACGAGCATTCCGTCTGTAGCAAGCAGCCTTAACTGCTCTTCCTGTTCCATCTCCGGCAGTTTGTTTTTAAGATCCATCTTTCTGTAGATCATACCACTGGTATTAAAGAAACGCTTCAATGGGAGACCACTTTTTTCGTGCCATTTTTTTAGTTCCTCGTAAGAGGGATTCTCCTCCACAATATGACGCTCTGTGTATTGTATGTTGTGCTCATCCAGCCATTTTCTGGCTTTCTGACAAGTTGAACATTTTGGATAACAAATAAATAACATTGTATTTACCGCCTTTCATGATTCATTATTGGGTGAAGGACATTTTACCGGTCACTCACATACCACCTTTTCATATTGATGATAACGAATTGATTTGCCCGTCATTTCCTCCAGTCTGTATGTACCTTTGTTCAAAACAAGGGTTTCACCTTGTATCTTACAATCCATAACTACAAATTTTCCTTCGTAGCACGATACAATAGCCCTGTTGCCTTCAATCACCTCATACTTTTTCTTATTACTTATGTTGATTGTCAACACAGATGTAATTCCAACTGCAATGTTTATGATAACTATCATCGACGCCACTGCCAATAGTATCTTTTCTGGCCACTTATACCCTTTCCACCTACAAATAACACTTCTCAATGATAAAAAATATGCAAGGATTACACTAGAACTCAATAACGCGATCCACCATGCATACTGATCTGCCCAATGTCTCATCCAGTCCTGGGATGCGAACGATACTGTACAATGATTAAACAGTATATTTACAAAACATAACATGATAGCCAAGATAATGAACATCCTTATGTCTCCCGCTTTACTATTTGTTTTTTTGCTTGCATATAAACAAATAGTTATGTATACAAGCAGCAATAACAGTGAACAGATGTAAAACCATTTATATTCTAATACCTCCATCCCACTGAAGTATCTTCTGTCTGCACCGTAAAAATCAGCACACGAACCAGCATATTCATAAGCAACCGTCGCTTTAACTATTTTTATCACTATGCCGGCAATTCCCGAAGTCAATAACACTGTCAGTATATTTTTTATGTTGTCTGTCAGAAATTGTTTGATGCTTTTGTCCTTTTTAATCGAATTGCCCTGGCTGTCAACAATACATTTTTCCGGCTTGTCCTGCATTTCTTTATCCTCCATAGTATAACAAAACAGGGAGATAAGATGCTTATCTCCCTGAAAATTAACGATTCGCATTTTAAGCTGCGAAGCACTTAAATTAAAGGTTCACATTCAAAGTAGTGAAGCAC
>JAXDTV010000044.1:0-54257 GCA_034089785.1 Eubacterium sp. | reverse complement strand
AGAAAGATCCAGACGCCAGTGCAGATACAATCCGCTATGTATTGAACGCCAGCGCAAACCTTTACGGCGCAAAAGAACAGTATGGCAACGGTCTGCTGGATGTGGAATATGCAAAAAGCCATTACGAAGATATGAAGCAGGCAGGAAGCATAGACCAGAAAGTAGAAGAAGCGGATACCGGGCTGTTTGAGGCAAAGACAGAGGAAAACGAGAAACCGGTTGTGGCGTTTGAAGAGACAGGATGCGTGGAAGGAAGCTGGGAAAAGGACGATCATGAAAATATGATCCCGTCAGAAAATACCAATGTCAAAAAAGGAGCACGATACCCTGATGAATGGATTGATACAAAGGGAATGGAGGCAAATCCTTGGTGGCATGGTTTTTATAAGAAGAAGCGAGGTGCTAATCAGGGGCTTAACAATTATATTGCCAGTTATATTTTTATAACAAGAATGGCTAATCAAATAAAAGATGGCGGTACAGCATCCAAACCAGGAGGACTTAGTGGAGTTGCACACAAATCTATCGTAAACGATATAGCTAGAATAGAATGGGAAAAAATTTTCAAAAAAAAGGCATCACCTGGACAGAAAAGGGCATTTGTTTGGGGTATGGCAATCCATAGTTTGACAGATATGTTTTCACACACCGCATATAAAAACGGTGAATATATGTCACATGACAGTGGCCAGGCACATATCAGAGATAAGAGATTTGATCTGGCAATTGCGGCTAAGGATTTAGCAATGAGAAAATATTCCAGTTCACAGCATTACAGTGGAACGGTAAACGAATTTTCGCCAATAAAACAGGCGACATCAGGCTACAAATTTGGTAATATATGCAAATATGTAAAGGAAGTAACAGGAGATGACGCATTAGCATCATCTTATAAGAATTACAACAAAGATCTGCAAACAAAATAATAATAGAGGCAGAGCAGAAAGTATGATCAACTTTTTAATAAAAACAGGGAGTGAAAACTATGAAAAGAATAAAATGGATATGGATATTAGGTGCAATTTTATGTGTTGGCTGTGGAAGTCAAGCAGGAAAAGAACCTGCACAGACATCTACGCCAAGTCCGACACCAACAGAGCAGCCGTATGTGGAACCAACTGCTCCACCGGGGGCGGCAACACAGGCGGTGGAAAAAAGAAATGTAACGATACAGGGACACTCATATAAGTATATATTTTATACAGAATATGATGACAGTCTGGCGGTGCTGGCGGCAGGAACAGATGAAAAGACACTGTATATTCCATCTGAGATAGATGGGAAAGAAGTAACTCGAGTGGGAAAAAGTGATGAGTGGTCTGAGATGGCGTTTAGGTTCGAGCCGGTGATAAATGGTGTCAAGGTATTAAATTATGCCGGACGCTGGGAAGCAACAAAGGATGCCGAGAGAAAAAATCTGGTTATACCAGAAGGCATAGAAATAATATACAATGACACGTTTGAGGAATGTTATTTTAATGATATTGAACTGCCGTCTACTTTGGAAGACATCCAATCACTGGCGTTTGGTTTTTCACATATTCGGGAAGTGACTGTGAAATCAAAGGAAATAAATATTGGCAGGGGAGCGTTTTTGCAATCTACACTCCGAAAGATCCAGTTTCCAAAAGGTTATAAAGGAGTTATAGAGAGAGATGCTTTTGAACAGACAGAATTGGAAAGTTTTGACTGGCCTGATTATAACGATGCCATTGAGAATGGTGAGATTGATATGTCCTGGAAGGATCCGCAATTTCCTTCTTTTAAGAGATGTAAAAATCTGAAGGAGGTTCGATTCCCAGAAAAGCAAAAGTTAATCTATATCAATAGTAAGGCCTTTTTAGGATGTCCTAAGTTGACGAAATTAACATTCCCGGCGTCGACCAAGAAAGTGGTATATGGTGATAATTATTACGCCAGAAATTACAAGAAGTCACCGGCAGAACTTGTGTTTTTAGGAAAAGATACGGAATTGAAGCCGGGGTCAGAAAGCTACTACTTAAAAGATGGTGATGATGACAACAAACATTGGATTATTTCTGTTGGAAAGATTGTGGCATCGAGAAACTCAAAGGCAATTCAAAAAGCAAAGAATGTATGGAAGATAAAAAAATTAACATACGGACAAATGGATGAATTGAATGGTGAATATGAAAATGAGCAGGGATCAGCAAATGAGTTTCATGGAGGTCAAACAGATGTAGATTCTGAAGGAATCAGTTATGAAAAAATGGAGTATCAATATTTGGATTAAATCTAAATATACAGAGATAAGGGCATGGGATTATCGTAAAATGTTAGAAGATTCTACGGCACACGCCCAGATCATAGCCCAGTAAAAAGAAAGAAGTTACTTCCCGGGAAGGAGATGCACCACAGCATCTCCCCCAGTGGAAATAACTTCTTTTTTATAAGGTCCTGCCTTCAGGCAGGTTTCAAATATCCGCTGGTAAGATTGATTACAGCTGGGACATAACGAACATATCATAGATAGCCTCGATAGCATCCTCAAAGTCTACATTTTTTACACCGATGATAATATTCAACTCACTGGAACCCTGATCGATCATCTTTACATTGATATGAGCGTGAGCCAGTGCGGAGAACAGGCGTCCGGCTGTACCACGGGTACTCTTCATGCCGCGGCCAACTACTGCAATCAAAGCAAGGTCGGACTCCAGGTCGATCGTATCCGGCTGAGCCAGTTCGTTGATGCGGGAGAGAACACGCTGCTCTTTTGGTGCGAATTCATCCTGATGAACAAAGATGGTCATGGTATCGATACCGGATGGCATATGCTCAAAACTGATACCGTTGTCTTCAAAGGCTTGAAGAACTTTGCGGCCAAATCCAATCTCGGAGTTCATCATATCTTTTTCGATATTAACAGCTACAAAGCCTTTCTTTCCGGCAATGCCGGTAATTGTATAAGCAGGGATGCGACAGGTACTTTCTACGATCATGGTACCATCATCCTCTGGGGCGTTGGTATTGCGGATGTTGATCGGAATCCCGGCTTTGCGGACTGGGAAGATAGCATCTTCATGGAGTACCGAAGCACCCATGTAAGCTAACTCACGCAGCTCTGTATAGGTAATGGTGTGAATGACTTCTGGGTTGTTGATGATCCGTGGATCTGCTACCAGAACACCGGAAACGTCGGTCCAGTTCTCATACAGATCCGCATGGATCGCTTTTGCTACCAGAGAACCGGTAATGTCGGAACCACCACGGGAAAAAGTAACAACGGTTCCGTTGGCCATAGCCCCGTAAAAACCAGGGATAACTGCATGGTCATAAACTGCCAGACGCTCAGAAAGAAGTTTGTCTGTTGTATCAGCATCAAAATTGCCGTCTTTGTCAAAACGGATCACATTGGCAGAATCGATAAACTCAAAGCCAAGGTATTTAGCCATGATCTTGCCGTTAAGATATTCGCCACGAGAAGCAGCGTACATTCTGCCGGCTTTGGCAAGAAACTGTTTTTTGATGGTTTCAAAATCATCATTCAGAGAAAAATCCAGTTTCAGTCCACGGATGATCTCGTTGTAACGGTCTTTGATCTGATTCATCTGTTTGTTGAATGGCTGGCCGCTTTCTGCCAGCTCGTAACAACGGTACAGCATATCCGTTACTTTGATGTCGTCATTAAAACGCTTTCCCGGTGCCGAAGGCACAACATAACGGCGGCTTTCATCGGCACGGATAATATCGCAGACTTTCATAAACTGCTCTGCGCTTGCCAGGGAACTTCCGCCAAATTTTACAACTTTTTTCATAGGTCACTCTCCATTTACTTCATATTTATATAGTCACACGAATATAGTAAACCACTTTTTTATGAGAAAGGCAAGCATTTTTCACAAAAATGTGTTATACTACTTCATATGCGTAAATGGAAGGAGGCATAGCATATGGAAGGCATTGTTCTTTATTCCATACAATATTACAAAAAAACTGTTTTTAAAGGAAGTTACCGCGGTATGAATTTCCGTATAGGAAAGGGCGGAGAAGAAGATGCGCCCAAACTGGTGGCGACAGCATGGAAAGGCCCATATATACTGGAAAAGACCACCGAGACACCGGTAAGTCAGGAGTTTGATTTTACCGATGAAGGACTGCAGGAGGCAGATGCCTGGCTGCAAAAGCAACAGCCTTTATTGACGGGTAAGACATCTATATAAAATGACTGGAGGCAGGATCATGACAAAAATTGATATTTTTTCAGGCTTTTTAGGAGCCGGTAAAACAACTTTGATCAAAAAACTTATTTCAGAGGCTTTTCAGGGAGAAAAGCTGGTGCTGATCGAGAATGAGTTTGGTGAGATTGGCATCGATGGCGGTTTTTTGAAAGATTCCGGCATCAATATTACGGAGATGAACTCCGGATGTATCTGTTGTTCTTTGGTAGGAGATTTTGGCACTGCTTTAAATGAAGTGCTTGAGAAATATACACCGGACCGTATTATCATTGAGCCATCCGGTGTGGGCAAACTTTCGGATGTGATCAAGGCTGTTTCTGCCGTGATGGAAGATCACGAGGATGTAGAGATGAACGGTTATGTAACCGTGGCAGATGCTACAAAATGCAAGATGTATATGAAAAACTTTGGTGAGTTTTATAACAATCAGATTGAAAGTGCCAAGACCATCGTTCTCAGCCGTACTAGCAAGATTTCAGATGAAAAACTGGATGCAGCACTGAAACTGATCAAAGAAAAAAATGACGTGGCAGCTATCATTACCACACCATGGGATCAGATTGACGGCAAGCAGATCCTGGGAGCGATTGAGCAGAGCAACTCTCTGGAATTAGAGCTGTTGGAAGAGGAAGATGTATGCCCTGAGTGTGGACATCATCATGATCACGACCATGAGCATCATCACCATGACCATGAAGAGGAGCATGAGCACCATCACCACGATCACGACCATGAGCACCATCACCATGACCACGAGGATGAGCATGAACATCATCATCACGAAGACGGACACTGCTGCTGTGGCCATGACCACGATCATGACCACGAGCATCACCACCATCATCATGCAGATGATGTATTTACCAGCATGGGTATGGAGACAGCACACAAGTACAGTGAAGAAGAGCTGACAGAGATTTTGAAGAAACTTTCTGCAGAGGGAGATACCTATGGAAGCATCCTTCGTGCCAAAGGAATCGTGCCGGCCGTGGAAGGTGAGTGGTTCCACTTTGACCTGGTTCCGGGTGAGTACGAAGTGCGGAGAGGAAGCGCTGACTACACAGGTCGTCTCTGCGTTATCGGAGCACAATTGAAAGAAGAAGAGATCAAGACATTGTTCCATATCTAATATGGAAAGAAAGGAAAGGTTATGTTTGGCAATCGTGATATACCAGTGTACCTTTTTACGGGATTTCTGGAAAGTGGAAAGACTACCTGTATAAAAGAAATCCTGGAAGAAGGAAACTTTGAAGACGGCTTAAAAACTCTTTTTCTCTTGACGGAAGAAGGAGAAATCGAGCTGAATGATATGATGTTATTGTACAATAAAGTAGAGACTGTTGTCATTGAAGAGGAAGAAGATCTGACAGAAGACTACTGCAATAAACTGGCAAAGCAATATAAGCCGGATCGTATTATGATCGAGGTCAACGGTATGTGGAACATGCAGACACTGCTGAATGAGACACTGCCGGAGAACTGGACTGTAGTACAGACTTTTACCACAGTAAATGCCCAGACATTTGATGTGTATGTAAACAACATGAAGTCTTTGATGATGGAGCACTTCAAATTATCAGATCTGGTGATTTTCAACCGCTGTGATCAGAGCATGAACCGCCCATCCATGCGGCGCAATGTAAAGGCGATCAACCGGGGAACGCAGGTGATCTTTGAAAATGCAGACGGAACGGTAGAAAGCAATATTGAAGAAGAACTGCCATATGATGTAAAAGCATCCGAGATCGTTCTGGAAGACGATGATTTTGGCCTGTGGTATCTGGATGTGGGAGAACATCCGGAAAAGTACGAAGGCAAAAAAATCACATTTAAGGGTCAGGTTTACCGGAACCGTACTTTCCCAAAAGACGCCTTTGTGCCGGCAAGAGCAGCCATGACCTGCTGTGCCGACGATATTGCCAAGATTGGTTTTATCTGTCATTACAAGAAAGCGGCCGATTTTAAGACCGACAGCTGGGTAAAGGTAACCGTTGAGGTGAAACCGGAGTTTTCCAAAAGACAGCAGGGGTTAGTGCCGATGCTGTATGCGGATTCGGTGGAGCCTTGTGAACCGCCGAAAGAAGAAGTCGTATATTTTTCCTAGAAAAACGGTATCTTTTGGTGGCTTTGACAAGACTTACAGCAATGTGCTATAGTTAAGGCATAATTTTAATAAATATTCAGGAGGCATAGGAACATGGCAAAAATCCAAATGAAAACTCCTCTCGTTGAGATGGACGGAGATGAGATGACCAGAATTTTGTGGCAGATGATCAAGGACGAATTGTTGCTGCCATACATTGATCTGAAGACAGAGTATTATGATCTGGGTCTTAAGTATCGTAATGAGACCAACGATCAGGTAACATTTGATTCAGCAGAGGCTACAAAGAAATACGGTGTTGCAGTAAAGTGTGCAACGATCACACCAAACGCAGCCCGCATGACAGAGTATGATCTGAAAGAAATGTGGAAATCTCCGAACGGAACGATCCGTGCGGCATTGGATGGAACTGTGTTCCGTGCTCCGATTCAGGTAAAGGGCATTGAACCATGTGTGAAGAATTGGGAAAAACCGATCACACTGGCTCGTCACGCTTACGGTGATGTGTATAAAAATGCAGAGATCCGCGTACCGGGAAAAGGAAAAGCAGAACTTGTATTCACAGCAGAAGACGGAACTGTAACAAAAGAACTGATCCATGATTTTGACGGCCCGGGCGTAATCCAGGGTATGCACAACACAGACAAATCCATCACCAGTTTTGCAAAAGCATGCTTTAGTTATGCGCTGGATACCAAACAGGATCTGTGGTTTGCTACCAAGGATACGATTTCCAAGAAATATGACCACCGTTTCAAAGATATTTTCGCAGAAGTATACGAAAATGAGTACAAAGAAAAATTTGAAGCAGCTGGTCTTGAGTATTTCTACACATTGATCGATGATGCGGTAGCCCGTGTCATGAAAACAAAGGGTGGATTTATCTGGGCCTGCAAGAACTACGATGGAGATGTAATGAGTGATATGGTATCCTCTGCCTGTGGTTCTCTGGCCATGATGACTTCCGTACTGGTTTCACCGGATGGTGTATATGAGTACGAAGCTGCACACGGAACCGTTCAGCGTCATTATTACAAACACCTGAAAGGGGAAGAGACTTCTACCAACTCCGTAGCTACTATTTTTGCCTGGACAGGAGCACTCCGCAAGAGAGGCGAGCTGGATGAAATTCCGGAACTGCAGGAATTTGCGGACAAGTTGGAAAAAGCAACTCTTAAGACTATCGAGGATGGCAAAATGACCAAAGACCTTGCTTTGATCACAGATCTTGAGAATGTGACTGTACTGAACAGCCAGAATTTCATCAAAGCGATCCGCGATACATTCGAGACTTTATAATCGATAAAGAATAAAAAAGGCCACGGTGCTTTCCCTGTGGGGGAGTCCGTGGCTTGATTTAAAATTAAGGGGAAAGAGAAGTAATGCAGATATGTAAGATCGGTCCGGATAAGCTCAGGGGGGCACTGGATCTGGTTTGGGAAACATTTATGAAATACGAGGCACCGGAATATGGAGAAATGGGTATTGCGACTTTTCGCCATTTTGTCACTTACAGCAATATGGTGGAAAAGGTCAATCAAGGCGAAATGACATTCTGGGGGTGTTACATAGGCAGGCTTTTGGTAGGCGTGCTGGCACTCCGCAGCGGACAGCATATCAGTCTGCTGTTTGTAAGGGATAAGTTTCATCATTTGGGGATCGCCACCAATCTGATGCAGGTGGCCATGTCCTATGTCCTGGAAGGAAAACCAAAGATACCGGCGGTTACGGTAAATTCATCTCCTTATGCAGTGGGCTTTTACAAAGCCATGGGATTTGAAGCACTGGGGCCGGAGCGAAGGGAAAATGGAATTAAATTTACATCCATGCGGAGGCGTTTATGAATAAAAAGAAAGTGATATCAAATGTACTGCTGGTAGTGTGTATCCTGGTTTTTATAGGGAGCGGCGTGTATTTGTTCCGCTATTATTATGCGGCTCATGAAACTCAGAATGAGCTGGATGAACTGATCGCACTGAAGGAAGAAGGGCAGCAGGAACAGGATACGGATACAACAGAACAGTCCGGACAGGATCAAACCCAGAAAAAAATGCTGAAAGAGTTTAAAAAACTTTACGGCAGGAATAAGGATATATGCGGATGGATTCAGGTAGAGAACACGAAAATCGATTATCCGGTTATGCTTACGCCGGATGATTCAGAGTATTACCTTCACAGGAATTTCAAGAAAGAGCAGGATGTGAACGGCCTGCCGTTTCTGGATGCGAAGTGTGATACAGAGGATGAACACAACAATTTGATGGTGTACGGACATCATATGAAAAGTGGTATGATGTTTGCTCATCTGATGGATTTTGAAAAGAAAGATTTTTATGAAAAACATAAGATCATAAAGTTTGATACATTGTATGAAAAAAGGCAGTATGAAGTTGTGGCGGCCTTTTACTCAAAAATATACAAAAACGAAGAAGATGTATTTAAGTACTATAATTATCCGGGAAAACTGGATAAAAAACAATATGCAAATTATGTAAAGAACTGCAAAAAACTGTCGGTATACGATACCGGGGTGACACCGTCTTACGGAGAGCAGCTTCTTACTTTGGTTACCTGTGCCTACCAGACCGAAGAAGGAAGATTCGTGGTGGTTGCCAGAAGAATTTAGGAGGAGCCAATATGACGAAGTCATGTTTTGGAATGGCTCCGACGACCTGCCGCCGAGCGAAAGCGAGGGGGCGAATCAGATTAGATCAGATCAGGAGGAGCCGATATGAGTGAAGATTACCAATGGGAGCGGAAGCGGTTGTCCCATTTCTGCACATGGAGCGAGATTGTGTTCCGTTATGACAAGGAGGCAGATTTTCCGTTTGTGGAAGTGGACGACCGCTTCTGCCAGATGCTTGGATACGAGAGAGACGAATTGATGGAAAACTGCCATGAAAGGATCCGTTATCTTATTTACCCGCCGGATTTTCAGGCGATTGAACAGGATGTGCTGCAGCAGCTAGAGGAAGAAGGCGAGTATGTATGCAAATACCGTCTCCACAAAAAGAACGGCGAGCAGATCTGGGTCTGGGCAAATGGTGTGGTGTTTGAGAATGAACAGGGTGAAAAACTGATCCGTGCCATGCTGATCGATATAACGGAAAAAGAAGAAATCCGCCGTGAAAAAGATATTGTCCGTGGATTTTTTCCGGGAGGCTTGGCGAGAGTGCTGATCACAGCGAAGAATTTTTATGTGATGGACGCAGATGATACATTCCTGGACTTTTTCGGGACTAACCGCGAAGAATACATCGGAAGCACCGGTATGTTTACCATGGAAGAGGATCTGGAAGAGTTCCGCGGATATATGGTTGAACAGGCGGAGAAAGAGGAAAATATCTCCTATTGTTTCCGCTGCAAAACCCGGCAGGGTGAGATACGCTGGGTGCGGCTTCTGGGAAATTATTATGAGAACACAGAAGACGGCAAAGAGTATTACTGCAGTATACTGGAGGAAAAGCAGGATGTGATGGAGGCGGATCTGACAGAATCCGACTGGACGCTTGTCAATGTTTTGCGCTCGCTGGCAAGAAAAGTGTATGAGATGATCCTGGTAGTCAGTACGCAAAAGGACTGGTTCCGTGGATTTTTCCTGAATGGCCAGGTTTTTAGTGAAGAATTTCCTATGAGCAGTTATGAGGAATTTATGGCCAGTACAACGCAGTATTATATCCATCCGGAAGAATTGGCCAGATATCAGGCATCCTTCAACCTTTCGGCCATGATCGAGGCGCTGGGGGATGATACCAAGAAGGATCAGGGACTTTTCCTGAGGATGAGAAGCAAGGATTCAAAGTACCGTTATAAATCCGTTCGGTTCAGCTATTATTCAGAAAAAAAGGACTATATTATCGTCACATCCCAGGATGTGGAACAGTCCAAGAAAAATGAGATGATGGTGGAGGATGCCAACCGTAAGATCCTGGCAGCAGCCTTGCGGGATGAGAAGGAAACCCTGGAGATGCGCCGGAATTTTTCTATGATGTTAGCAAGGGAAATGATGGATCCACTGCGGGAATTAAACAAGGCATCCAGGTTATTTGAGGAAGATACGGCAGAGGCGGCCAAGGCCCGCAGTGCTGTGAAATACATGAACAATGTGGTGAAAAATATCCAGCAGTATGAGATGCTGGAGCGGGGCCATGTAAAGCTGGAGAACAAAAAGTTTTCTCTGGATGAGGTGCTTTGGCGTACATTCCAGACATGGGACAGCCGTCTGTTTGGAACCAAGATTGAATTTTTGTACCACATCAACCTGAAATGGAAGCATTATTATGGTGACGAGGCTCGTATCGCCCAGATGGTAAACCATATTATGGGAAACTGTATTCTGGCAGTAGAGGGACGAGGCGTCATCAATGTGTGGGGCCGGGATGAAGAGTCGGCCAATGGCATCAATCGGCTGATCCTGATGTTTCAGGACGACGGAATTACGGTAAATGAGGATTTCTTTGGCAGAAATTATGCCGTGGAGATGGAGGATGACCAGTCTGCCTGGAAAGTAGGAGAAGAATACGCAGAAACCAGTTTTTCTCTGATCGTAGCCCGTAAACTGGTGAAGATGATGGGAGGAACCATGCAGTTGAAAAACCTGGATAACAACCGGAACGGCATCGAGGTGATCCTGCCGCTGCGGCGTAATGAAGATGCGGCGGTCCAGGAGATGCCGCCGGAAGAAACGGACTGCTCTCTGCAGGGATATTCACTGCTGGTGATCAAAAAAGATGCCGGAGAGAAGCGGTTGGGGCCAATGTTGAAAGTCCGCGGAGCCCAGGTGGATATAGCTTACAGCGGCAAGGAAGGACTGGAACTGTGGACCAGTTATCCGGATGGTGCCTTTAATGCCATTATCCTGGATGGAAATCCGGTAGATATGGACTTTCTGGAATTTACGGATATGTTCCGCAGCCAGGTTCGCCGGAGTGCGGCTACCATGCCGATCTTAGTGCTGGCTGACGGAGTGAGTCAGGACATGGTGGTGGAGAGTATGCGGTTTGGCATCAACGCTATCCTGCCAAGCGATCCGGAGCTGGAACGACTTCTTCTGGTTTTGAAAGCAGTAACAGAAAAGTGATAAAATTGTTCAATTTGAATAAAAAATACTTACAAAGAATTAGAAGGATTAGGGAAAGGTTACAAAATGAAAATGAACCCTTGACATTTGACCCGTTGGAAGTATAATGGAGTTATCAAAAGCAAAGGCGCTTCGCAGAGGAATCTGCGGGGCGCTTTTTCTTTTGAGAAAACGCTTTCAATCTCAGGCGTTGTGCAGGAACTCTGGAATAGAGAGCAAATACACAAAAGAATGGAGGAATTTTTATGACAGAAGAAATTAAAACGGCCATTGATGCAGTAAGCAGTCAGACCTGGAGCGTCTGGTTCCTGATCGGAGCCGCGTTGGTGTTCTGGATGCAGGCAGGATTTGCCATGGTAGAGACAGGATTTACCAGAGCAAAGAATGCAGGTAACATCATCATGAAGAACCTGATGGATTTTTGTATTGGAACCGTAGTGTTCATCATAATCGGTGCCAGCCTGTTGCTGGGAGAGGATCTGTTAGGATTCATTGGTAAACCGGGATTTGATATTTTCACAGCTTATTCCGATTTTGATTTTTCAAGTTTTGTATTTAACTTAGTATTTTGTGCTACCACAGCTACGATCGTATCGGGAGCCATGGCAGAGAGAACCAAGTTCTTATCCTACTGTGTATACTCCGCAGTGATCTCCGCTTTGATCTATCCGATTGAAGCACACTGGATCTGGGGCGGCGGCTGGCTGGCACAGATCGGATTCCATGATTTCGCCGGATCTTGTGCCATTCATATGGTAGGCGGTATTGCTGCACTGGTAGGAGCAGCGATCCTGGGACCTCGTATTGGTAAGTTTACCAAAGATAAAAATGGCAAGATTATAAAAGTAAATGCTTTTCCTGGCCATAACCTGACCATCGGTGCGTTGGGAGTTTTCATCCTGTGGCTTGGATGGTATGGATTCAACGGAGCAGCAGCTACAAGCGTTGAACAGCTTGGATCTATCTTTTTGACAACAACCATTTCACCGGCTATTGCAACGGTGACTTGTATGATCTTTACATGGGTAAAATATGGTAAACCAGATGTATCCATGTGTTTGAACGCATCCTTGGCAGGTCTGGTAGCCATCACAGCACCTTGTGATGTAACAGATGCTTTGGGAGCAATCATCATTGGTATTGTAGCAGGACTGTTGGTAGTGTTTGGTGTATGGCTTCTGGATTACAAACTTCATGTAGATGACCCGGTTGGAGCCGTAGCAGTACACTGCTTGAACGGTATCTGGGGAACCATCGCAGTCGGTTTGTTTGCTACCGAATCAGCACCGGGAGTAAAGGATCTTCTGGCAAGTGGAAGCATGGCAGGAACCGGTTTGTTCTACGGCGGTGGATTTAAACTGCTGGGAATCCAGCTGGTAGGATTCTTATCTGTAGCAGCCTGGGCAGCGATTATGATGACTCTTGTATTCCTGGCTATTAAAGCAATCTTTGGACTGCGGGTAACAGAAGAAGAAGAAATCGTTGGTCTGGATGCCAAAGAGCACGGCCTGGAAACAGCATATGCCGGATTTGTTACAAATGTAACAGGAGTATCCGGACGCAGAAGCGAACTGGCAGAGACTGTGAAGGCCATGGAAAGTACCGAGACACCGAAAGCAAAGATGGACGAGGCTGTGCCGGTACAGGTTGTAGAAGGAAATGGCGGTATCGCATCGGATACCAAACTTTCCAAAGTGGATATTATCTGCAAACAGAGTAAGTTTGAAGATCTGAAAGAGGCATTGAATGACATTGGTGTTTCCGGTATTACTGTTACACAGGTTCTTGGATGTGGTACACAGAAAGGAACGGCTGAGTATTACCGTGGTGTTCCGGTAGAGTTTACACTGCTTCCTAAGATCAAAGTAGAAGTAATTGTCAGTGCCGTGCCGGTAGCAAAAGTAGTCAGTGCTGCCAAAGAGGCTCTGTACACAGGCCACATTGGCGATGGCAAGATTTTCGTATATGATGTAGAAGAAGTCATCAAAGTCAGAACCGGAGAAACAGGATTTGACGCTTTGCAGGATGACAACTAATATATGATAACCTCTTTAGTTTACATAGAAACAATACGAAAGATGACTGTTACAAAAGATGATGTTGTACGAATGATAACCCCTTACAAAAGATAACTTACGAAAGAAAAATATTACAAAAGATGACTTACAAAAGATAGCGAGACATTATACAATAATCCCCTTGAGAACAGGCGGTCAATGAAACGGACATTGGCTGCCTGTTTTCTCTTGCTTTTTGGGGAAAACTATTGTATCATATAAAGATAGTAGGAAATATAAGAAAACAAAACAGAGTTACAACATAGAATGGAGGCATTTCAATATGAAAATTTCTACAAAAGGCCGTTATGCTCTGCGTCTGATGTTAGATCTTGCGTTAAATAACAGCGGCAAACCAGTCCGGATCCGGGAGATTTCAGAGAGACAGAACATATCAGACAAATACTTGGAGCAGATCATCTCGGTATTAAATAAAGCCAGATTTGTCCGCAGTATCCGGGGACCTCAGGGAGGATATCTTCTGACAAGACGACCGGAAGAGTATACCGTCGGTATGATCCTGCGGCTGACAGAGGGGAGCATGGCGCCGGTGGACTGCGTCGATGAAGAACTGGGACACTGTCCGAAAATGACGGAATGTGCCACATCGGTTGTCTGGAAAAAGCTTAACGATGCCATCAGCGATGTGATCGACAATATTACATTGCAGGATCTGGTTGACTGGCAGATCGTCAAAAACGGAGAGTATTACATCTAGGCAAAATGTCACACAACTTAAAAACGAACGGTTGTTTTTAGACATTTGTAGTCTGAAGTTAATCACAAAGTTATCAACATTAGAAACAACCATTTTCCGATATTCCAAAGTTATACACAAAGTTATCAACATTATGAACAAAAAAAGTAGACTTTTGTAGCATGAAAAATAATGAATGACAACTCGAAAAGATGTCGCACAACTTGTAAAATATAGTTGCCCGAAACCGGGTTTTGTTGTATAATAATCTTACGAGATGAGATACATCTTGAAACTTATGGGCAAAGGAGCTGAGCATTATGAATTTAGTAATTAGCGGTAAGAATATTGACATCACAGAAGGGTTGCGTTCAGCGATTGAAGAGAAGATCGGTAAGCTGGAAAGATACTTCAATGATTCCACCGAAGTACATGTTACACTGAGTACAGAGAAGGAACGACAGAAGATCGAGGTTACCATTCCTATGAAAGGAAGCATGATCCGTGCGGAGGAGACCAGCAAGGACATGTATGTTTCCATCGACCTGGTAGAAGAAGTCATCGAGAGACAGCTTAGAAAGTATAAGAACAAACTGATTGACAAAGAACAGACAGCAGCACAGTTGAGCAAAGATTTTATTGATGAGGATTCCTATGACGAAGAGGAGATCCAGATCATCCGTTCCAAGAAGTTTGCGATTAAGCCGATGGACGCAGAAGAGGCTTGTGTACAGATGGAACTGCTGGGACACAACTTCTTTGTATTCCGCAACGCAGACACAGACGAGGTGAATGTTGTTTATAAAAGAAAAGGAAATACATACGGTTTGATCGAGCCTGAATTCTGATTTAGGTGAGATATATTCACGATATGAACTGTAAACGGTCCTTTGGGGAGAGGATTGACCTCCCTGAAGGACTGTTTTTTTATGGAAAAAACCGGTCAAAAAGTACCGAAATTGTGAGAATTGCCACTTTTCGTGCTTGAAACATAGCGTAAGGAATGTTAAAATAGCATGAGGTGACTTAATTAATAAATAATTTTTGGAGAGTGAATTAATGGGATTTTTAAGTAAGATAGTTGGAACTCACAGTGAGCGTGAGGTCAAAAGGGTTATACCTATTGTAAATAAAATCGAGGCGATGGAGCCTGAGATGGAAAAACTGTCGGATGAAGAACTCCGCGGAAAAACGGATGAATTCAAGAAAAGACTGAAAGAGGGCGAGACGCTGGATGATATTCTTCCGGAGGCTTATGCCGTTGTAAGAGAAGCATCCAAGCGTACCATCGGACTGCGTCATTTCCGTGTGCAGCTGATCGGTGGTGTGATCCTGCACCAGGGCCGTATCACAGAGATGCGTACCGGTGAAGGTAAGACACTGGTATCTACTCTGCCGGCGTACCTGAATGCGCTGGAAGGCAGAGGTGTCCACATCGTTACCGTAAACGATTACCTGGCAAAGCGAGATGCTGAGTGGATGGGGCAGATCCATGAGTTTCTTGGTTTGAAAGTCGGCGTGATCCTGAACAGCATGGGTAACGATGAGCGTAGAGAAGCATACAACTGCGACATTACTTATGCAACCAACAACGAGTTGGGATTTGATTATCTTCGTGACAACATGGTCATCTACAAAGAGCAGCTGGTACAGAGAGAACTGCACTATGCCATCGTGGATGAGGTTGACTCTGTATTGATCGACGAAGCCAGAACACCTTTGATCATTTCCGGATCCAGTGGTAAATCCACCAAGATCTATGAGGCCTGTGACAACCTGGTACGCCAGTTGAAACGAGGAACCGAAAAAGAATTGTCCAAGATGGACATTATTATGCAGGAAGACAGCAACGAGACAGGAGATTATGTTGCCAATGAAAAGGAAAAAACAGTCAACCTGACCCAGCAGGGTGTTGAGAAGGTAGAGCGTTTCTTCCATCTGGAAAACCTGGCTGATCCGGAAAACCTGGAGATCCAGCACTGTGTCAATCTGTCACTGCGCGCACATGCCCTGATGCATCGTGACAAAGATTATGTAGTAAAAGATGATGAAGTACTTATCGTAGACGAATTTACCGGCCGTATTATGCCGGGCCGCCGTTATTCCGACGGATTACATCAGGCTATTGAGGCAAAAGAGCATGTAAAAGTAAAAAGAGAGAGTAAGACTCTGGCAACCATCACATTCCAGAACTTCTTTAATAAGTACAAGAAAAAGAGTGGTATGACCGGTACCGCCCTGACAGAGGAAAAAGAGTTCCGTGAGATTTACGGCATGGATGTAGTAGAAGTTCCTACCAACCTGCCGGTACAGAGAATCGACCATGAAGATTCTGTATATAAGACCAAACGAGAGAAATACAATGCCATCGTAAAAGAGATCCAGGCAGCACATGAAAAAGGACAGCCTGTACTGGTTGGTACGATCACCATTGATTCTTCCGAAGAATTGTCAGAAATGCTCCGCAAAGTGGGTATTCCGCACAAAGTATTGAATGCCAAGTTCCATGAGATGGAGGCTGAGATCGTAGCCGATGCCGGTGTCAAAGGAGCCGTTACCATTGCTACCAACATGGCTGGTCGTGGTACCGATATCAAGCTTGGTGAAGGTGTGAAAGAGTTAGGCGGATTGAAGATCATTGGTACAGAGCGTCATGAATCCCGCCGTATTGATAATCAGCTCCGAGGCCGTGCCGGACGACAGGGAGACCCGGGTGAATCCAAGTTCTATATTTCGCTGGAAGATGACCTGATGCGTCTGTTCGGTTCCCAGAACCTGATGAATATGTTCAATTCTCTGGGAATGCCGGAAGGTGAACAGATCCAGCACAAGATGCTTAGTAAAGCCATTGAACGTGCCCAGAAGAAGATCGAGGGTAACAACTACGGTATCCGTAAAAATCTGTTGGAGTACGATCAGATCAACAACGAGCAGAGAGAGATTATTTACGCAGAGCGCCGCAAGGTGCTGGATGGTGACAACATGAGAGACACCATTATCCAGATGATTGATGATCTCATTGAAAAATATGTCAACAGCGTTATCAATGATTCCCAGATACCGGAAGAATGGAATCTGAATGAATTAAATGAGATCCTGCTTCCTATGATTCCGTTTGAACCAATTACATTTGATGCAAAACGAGATGAGGGAATCACTAAGGATATCCTGATCCAGGATCTGAAAGAAAAAGCACTTCATATTTATGAAGCTAAAGAGGCAGAGTTCCCTGAACCAGAGCAGATTCGTGAGATTGAGCGTGTGGTTATCCTGAAAGTAACGGACAGCCGCTGGATGGATCATATCGACGATATGGATCAGCTGCGACAGGGTATTGGTCTGCAGGCGCTGGGACAGCGTGACCCGGTTGTAGAGTACAGACTGCAGGGCTATGATATGTTCAATGATATGACAGAGTCCATCCGTGAGGAGACAGTCCGCACTTTGATGCATGTACGCATTGAGCAGAAGGTTGAAAGAGAACAGGTGGCACAGGTAACAGGAACCAACAAAGATGATTCTGCATCCAACGGCCCGGTTGTTCGCAAAAATGATAAGATCAGCAGAAATGCACCGTGTCCATGCGGAAGCGGTAAAAAATATAAATACTGCTGTGGCAGATAATTAAAATGTTTTAAAAAATAAAGGTGGTGATTTTGTGGTTGAATTGGATAACATCCGAATCGAATTAAGCAGTTTTGAAAAACCACTTCTGGAAGTAAGGGATTCACTTTAACTTAGCAGATAAGAAACTGCGGATTGAAGAGTTAGAGCGGAATATGGAGGCACCGGATTTCTGGGATGATGCAGAAAAAGCCAGTGCGTCCATGAAAGAAGTGAAAGATTTAAAAAGTGTGGTGGAACGGGCAGACGGCCTGAGCCAGGAATACGAAGATATTCTGACCTTGATCGAAATGGGAAATGAAGAAGAGGATGCCTCTTTGATCCCGGAAGTAGAGGAAGAATATAAAAAATTCGTGGCAGAATTTGAAGATCTGCGCATTACGACCATGCTTACCGGAGAGCATGACGGGGAGAATGCTATTTTGACCCTTCATGCAGGAGCCGGTGGAACGGAAAGCTGCGACTGGGCCAGTATGCTCTGCCGTATGTATGAGCGGTGGGCAGACCGCCGCGGCTTTGAGGTAAAAGTGCTGGATTCACTGGACGGTGAAGAGGCAGGACTTAAGTCGGTAACGCTGGAGATCAGTGGTGAAAATGTGTATGGATATTTAAAAAGCGAGCATGGTGTACATCGTCTGGTGCGTATCTCGCCTTTTAATGCGGCTGGTAAGAGACAGACATCCTTTGTTTCCTGTGATGTTATGCCGGATATTCAGCAGGACATTGATATTGAGATCGCAGATGATGATATCCGTATTGATACATATCGTTCCAGTGGAGCCGGTGGACAGCATATCAACAAGACTTCCTCAGCAATCCGTATCACCCATTTTCCTACGGGAATTGTGGTACAGTGTCAGAATGAGCGTTCCCAGCACATGAACAAGGACAAAGCGATGCAGATGCTGAAAGCGAAACTGCTTTTGCTCAAAGAACAGGAAAATCTGGCCAAAGAGTCGGATATTCGTGGAGAAGTAAAGGAGATTGGCTGGGGCAGCCAGATCCGGTCCTATGTAATGCAGCCGTACACGATGGTGAAAGACCACCGGACCAATGCGGAGACCGGTAATGTTTCTGCGGTGCTGGACGGTGACATTGATATGTTTATGAATGCATATCTGAAGTGGATCAACAGTTAAGGACGAAGGGGGAGAAGACGGATGAAAGAAATCGTATCCATCTTTTTATGTGGCAAAATGTATGGAGTGGACATTGAAAACATACAGGGAATTGAAAATTATACAGATGTGATCCGTACAGGAGGGGAACCTGGGTGCCTGGATGGCTTTGTGGTGATCCGGGAAAGCCAGATCCCTTTGATCAATCTGCGCCAGAAACTTGTGCTTCCGCCGGTGCCGGTTACGGAAGAAACAAAAATCCTGATCTTTATGACGGATCATGGACCGGCTGGTGCCGTGGTAGACGGTGTGCAGGATATTCTGCGTGTGGAGGGAGCGGATATACAGCAGTTCCCACCCCTTATGAAAAATAAACAGACAGATTATGTGGATTATGTTGCGAAAAGCAGCAAAGGATTAGTGGTAGTAATGAATCCGGCTCATCTTCTCAGTGAAGAAGAGTGGGGCGGAGTGGATCAATACAAAAAAGATTTACAGAAAGAAAGTGGCGAACAGGAGGCTTAGAATGATTAAAGTAGCAATTTTGGGATATGGTACCGTAGGTTCAGGTGTTGTGGAAGTGCTGACTACCAATGCAGCGATCATCGCCAAGCGTGCCGGACAGGAAGTAGGTGTGAAATATGTGCTGGATCTGAGAGATTTTCCGGGAGATCCGATCCAGAGCAAAGTAGTACATGATTTTCAGATCATCCTGGATGATCCGGAAGTAGATATCGTAGTTGAGACTATGGGAGGAACAAAACCTGCTTATGAGTTTGTGAAAAAAGCACTGCTGGCAGGAAAGAGTGTATGTACTTCCAACAAAGAACTGGTAGCAGCTTACGGTGCGGAACTGGTTCATCTTGCAAAAAGCAAGAGCGTGAACTTCCTTTTCGAGGCCAGTGTAGGCGGAGGAATTCCTGTTATCCGTCCGTTGAACCAGAGTCTTACAGCAGATAAGATCCTGAAGATCAATGGTATTTTGAACGGAACTACAAACTATATTCTTACCAAGATGGCGAAAGAAGGTTCTGATTTTGATGTAGTTTTGAAAGAGGCTCAGGAACTGGGATATGCCGAAAAAGATCCGACAGCGGATGTAGAAGGATATGATGCCTGCCGTAAAATCGCTATTTTGACATCATTGGCCTATGGAAAACAGGTTGATTATGAAGATGTATATACAGAAGGAATCACCAAGATTACAGCAGAAGATTTCAAATATGCTGAGAAATTGGAAGCAGCCATCAAGATCTTTGGTTCCAGCCGCAAAGAGGGCGGTAAGCTCTACGCTATGGTGGCACCACAGATGATCCGCCGTGACAATCCGTTGTTTGCGGTAGAAGGTGTATTTAACGCTATCTGCGTAACCGGTAATATGCTGGGGGATGTAATGTTCTACGGCAAAGGAGCCGGCAAAGAGGCAACAGCCAGTGCTGTTGTATCGGATGTAGTAGATGCAGTAAAACATATGAACATCAACGTGATGACAATCTGGGAAGACGAAAAGATGACGGTAGAGCCAATGGATGAAATGGAGAACCGTTTCTTTGTCCGTATCGGAACAGAGGAAAAAGAGAAAGTAGAAAAGCTTTTCGATGAGCCGGAATTTGTAGATGCCGGACTGGAAGGCGAGATCGGATTTGTGACAGAAAAAATGACAGAAGGCAGATTTGCAGAAGCATTAGAGGAATTGTCTACTGTGATTACACGGATCCGTGTTGATTTTTAAGGTTATCAGTTTAATTTTTTGTTATTCATTTTTATACTCCCAAAACAAAAGGCTGTCAGAAAAACTGACAGCCTTTTGCGTTGCCTGAGAATAAACATCTGCTTATGAAAGATTGCTGATAACAGATGTGATCTGTGCCGGTTCATATGGTTTCTGAATGAATTCAGAAGCACCAAGTTTAATGGCTTCAACCATTTTGCCTTTTTGACCTGCCGCTGTGATCATAACCACTTTGGCCTCTGGATCGTGTTCCATGATCTTGCGCAGTGCGCCCAGACCATCCAGAACAGGCATAGTAATATCCAGGGTAATGATGTCTGGCTGTAACTCGATATATTGTTCAAAACCTTCCTGGCCGTTTGACGCTTCACCGATAATCTCCTGACCGCTGTCTTCTAATATGTTTTTTAACATACGGCGGGAAGTTCTGGAATCGTCTACTATTAAAATCTTTGCCATTGCAAGAACCTCCTAAAAATTAAGCTATTTTTATAATAAGATGTATCTTTTGTCCTTCTATATAAATTGGAAGAGCATAAAAATCCTCGTTATTATCGGATATAACTGTATCCAGATGATACTCTGGCGGCTCCATATCAATATGGATGTCCTGAAAACTAAGTTCGGCGGCGAACAAGCCGTTGACGCAGTTGGTAAATTCGGCAACAGCGTCCAAAGAGTCCTCATTTACTTCATCAAATTCTTCTTTTGCATATCCATCGGCGATCTTCAAAATGCTTCTGTCATCACTGCAAAATCCAAGGAAACCGCGATAGTTTCCGAAGGTGCGCTGAAGTGCTACGGCGTGAGCCGGAAGCTCTTTGACAAAAGAACCTTTCTCGAGACGGATGTAGGAACTGACAAAACGAACGATGCAGCGAAGTGTCAGACCGATGAGATTGGTGTATCTCTCGTCCTCAATCTGGACAAAAGCCGGTAAAAGCTGTTCAATATTACCGTCTTTGATGGCATTCATAACGGAATTTGAATACCCCATATCCCGCTGAAAAGCGGCGAGACACTCTGCGGATTCCTCACTGGAGAGAATGCCGCCTTCTTTGAGGGCCTGTACAAAGATCAGGTACGGATTTCCCTGCCGGCCTAAAAGATATGTAATATCGGATGTGGTTAAGTATCCTTTTTCAACTGCTAAATCCCCAAACAACTTATCTGTCTGCATCTGCAGGTAATTTAATTCATTGGCCTGCGTGCGGGTGAGCATTCCTTCTGTCTCTGCAATTAACCCCAATTGCACACGATTCGCTTTAATGTATTCCATACAGGAGTTGAATTGGTCATCAGTAATTTTGCCGGTATCCAGCAAATATTTTCCAAAAAACTGACTAAACATAAAAATCTCCTTTCAATTGTGTTATTTTTATTATACAATAGAACGAAGAAAATGGAAAGAATAAAGTTAAAAACATAGAGAGAAAGGATGTGCAGCGATGGCAGGATCAGTGCTGGGAGAGGTTTTTAAGGTTTCTACATGGGGAGAGTCCCATGGAGCAGGGGTAGGTGTAGTGGTGGACGGATGTCCCGCAGGGATCGAATTGTGCGAGGAGGATATCCAGCGCTGCCTGAACCGGAGAAAACCGGGAGAAACGAAATATTCCACACCGAGAAAAGAGGGAGATGTGGTTCGCATCATGTCCGGTGTCTTTGAGGGGAAAACCACCGGAACGCCGATTTCCCTTGTAGTGGAAAATACATCCCAGCGTTCGGCAGATTATTCGGAGATCGCCAACTATTACCGCCCGGGACATGCGGATTATACCTTTGATGCCAAATATGGATTCAGAGATTACCGGGGAGGCGGCCGGTCTTCCGGAAGAGAGACCATTGGCCGGGTGGCGGCAGGAGCCATCGCATTGAAAATACTGGAACGGCTGGGTATACAGGTAACAGCCTACACCCGTCAGATCGGGCCGTATCAGTGTCGGGAGGAAAACATACGATATGAAAATATTGAAAAAAGTCCTCTCAGAATGCCGGATCTGCAGATGTCAGAACAGGCAGAAGAGTATCTGGCCGGTAAGATGCAGGAAATGGATTCTTCCGGTGGAATGATCGAGTGCGTCGTGTCGGGAATGCCGGCAGGCGTGGGAGAGCCGGTATTTGGCAAGCTGGATGCCTGCCTGGCATCTGCTGTTTTTTCCATTGGCGCCGTAAAAGGAGTGGAGATTGGTGCTGGATTTTCCGTGGTGGATAAAACCGGTTCCCAGAACAATGACGATTTTTACATGGCACCAGATGGCGCGGTGAAAAAACATACCAACTTTGCAGGGGGGATCTTAGGCGGCATCAGTGACGGGGATGATATTGTGCTGCGGGCAGCGTTCAAACCCACTCCATCTATTTTCCAGAAGCAGAACACCGTAAACCGGCAGGGAGAGGACATTGAGATCCAGATCAAAGGAAGACATGATCCCATCATCGTGCCGAGAGCGGTAGTGGTGGTAGAGGCCATGACAGCACTGACCATTGTAGACCGGCTTTTTGTGGGGATGACCAGCAGGATGGAATGGATTGAAAAGATTTATGTCAAATAGAGTCCTTTTGTGTCGTTTTTACATAAAATAAAAATAAAAGAGGTGGGGAAATGGAAAAACGGTATGATCGTCTGGCAGACACCGGCGAACGGATCCTGGTGGAGGATGAAACTACGATCTATGAAGTAGATATTCATTGCATGGAATGTCAGAAAGAAAAAGGATACCGGTTCCCGGATAAGGAAAAGGATCCGGCTGGCGATAAAAAAGAAATCTAATAAACACCCGGCGGCAAGATGAGTTGCAGCCGGGTGTTTTTGACCTGAACACACAGGTTGGTTATTTGCTTAAGGAGCGTTAGAATCCACAGCCGCAGCCAAAGCTGCCGTTTCCGCCGCAGCAGCAAAGGATCAACAAGATCCAGAGGATGCAGCTGCAGTCACCGGAGCCGCCGCATCCGCCATTTCCGAAGCCTCCGCAGCAGAACAGAAGAAGAATCACTAACAGGCAGGAAGAATTGTTTCCCTCGTTGCAGGAGCAGCCTCCGCCGCACTGTGTTGCTGATAAATCACTCATTTATTGTTGCCTCCTAATATCTATTACAGTTTTAATCTATGCACCGGTGGTGGGATGTGTTCAAATTTATTTGGTTTTCCGAAATTTTATTTGTATATAGGGCAAGATTATAGTATAATGGTGTATGCGCAGAGGTGGGTGAAAGGGGTAACACGAAAAATGAAGAAGATTTTTACAATAGGGCTGCTTTTTATAAGCACTCTGTTTTTGTTTGCCTGTGGCAGCAGGAAAAGTGCCGGTAATACAACCGCACCGGCTGCTACCAAAACGCCGGATGAGGGCGGAAAAACCACGGCGGCAGCTGTAGATGTGTCGGATACAGAAGCTTTTAACATGGCAGAAGAACTGGTAAAGAACATGAGCCTGGAAGAGAAAGTAGGCCAGATGTTTCTGGTGTCTTTGTCCAAGCTGGATGATCCCAGAGGACAGGCTACGGTTTATGAAGCGTCGGATGAGATGCTGGAGAAAATACGGCAGTATCATATCGGCGGTGTGATTTTGGGGCAGCAGAATATCAAGAACCAGAGACAGACAAAGATGCTGACCGACAGACTGCAAAGTGCCGTGTCCGGTGCACCGCTGTATGTGGCAGTGGAAGAAGACGGCGGCGGAGATTACTCGGTGTCGGCGGCTTGTCCGGAGTTGAAAGCCGGCGGATATATGACCCCGGAGGAAATGGGAAAGAACATGACCAGTCTGCAGGTGTACCAGAAGGGCCTTGGCATTGGAAACGAACTGCGTAGTTTTGGAATCAATATGGTTCTTGGCCCGGTGGCAGATGTGGCCTATGACGGCAATAAAAATTACGGCAAAAGATGTTTCAGTTCGGATTCGGACACAGCGGCGGAGATGACGGCGAACATGGTCAAGGGGTATACAGAGGCCGGCGTAGCCACAGCCATGAGATATTTTCCGGGCAATGGAATGGTGGCAGGAGATACGACCCTTGATATACAGGAGAACAAGGAAACACTGATGCAGCTTCGAGCCAATGAGTTCAGCGTTTATTCCGATGGGATTGACGCAGGCGCTGACTGTATTATGGTGTCCAATGTATATATGAAAAAGCTGATAAAGGATCCGATTCCGGCGTTTATGTCTCAGGAGATCGTGACAAAACTTCTCCGGGACGAGCTGGGTTTTGATAAAGTGGTACTGACTTCTTCTTTGAGCGAAGAGGCGGTTACGAAGAATTTTTCCCAGGATTTTGCGATTGTGGAGGCTGTGAATGCCGGATGTGATGTGATCTGTCAGCCTCAGAGGCTGGAGGAAGCCTATCAGATCCTGATCAATGCAGTGCGCACGGGAAATATTGATGAAAAAGTGATCAACACGGCAGTCTGCCGGATCTTGACTAACAAGATCGCAGGAGGCGTGCTTGTGTTAAATAATAATGAAATGCAATAAATGTTATCACATAACATAGGAGGACGAAATGAGCACTCAGGTGGATGAATTTTATTCAGATGGTTTGCATGAGGAATGCGGTGTATTTGGAGTCTATGATCTGGATGGTACGGATGTAGCATCTACAATTTATTATGGATTGTTTGCCTTACAGCATCGTGGACAGGAAAGTTGCGGTATCGCGGTCAGTGATACGGAAGGCCCGAAGGGCAAAGTGATGGCTTCCAAAGGAATGGGCCTTGTCAATGAAGTTTTTGACGGGGAAAAACTGGAGAAGTTAAAGGGAAATATCGGAGTAGGACATGTACGGTATTCCACTGCGGGAGCAAGTAATTCCCAGAATGTACAGCCTTTGGTATTGAATTATGTAAAAGGTATTCTGATGCTGGCTCACAACGGCAACCTGGTAAATGCACTGGAACTCCGGAAGGAGTTAGAGTACACAGGTGCTATTTTCCAGACAACGATCGATACAGAAGTGATTGCTTACCTGATCGCCAGGGAACGCCTGAATGTAGGCAGCGTTGAGGATGCTGTGAAAAATGCCATGAAGAAGTTAAAGGGAGCCTATTCTCTGGTTATTTCCAGCCCGAGAAAACTGATCGGTGCCAGGGATCCGTTTGGATTCCGTCCATTGGTGATCGGCAAGAGAGACAATGCTTATATCCTGGCCAGTGAGACTTGTGCGCTGGATGCAGTAGGAGCTGAGTTTGTCCGGGATGTAAAGCCGGGTGAGATCGTTATGTTAGACAAAGACGGCATCACTTCCGATGAGAGTATGTGCATCCAGAAACCGGCCAGATGTATTTTTGAGTATATTTATTTTGCCAGACCGGACAGTTATGTGGATGGCGTCAGCGTGTACAATTCTCGTATCATGGCAGGAAAGATCCTGGCACAGATGCATCCGGCGGAGGCAGATATCGTAATCGGTGTGCCGGATTCCGGAAATGCGGCAGCCATGGGATTTGCTTTGCAGTCAGGGATTCCATACGGTGTTGGTTTTGTCAAGAACAGTTATGTGGGAAGAACCTTTATTAAGCCGAAGCAGTCTGCCAGAGAGAGCAGCGTGCATATTAAACTGAACGCACTCAGAGAGGTAGTCCGGGGCAAAAGGGTAGTGATGGTGGATGATTCCATCGTTCGTGGTACTACCAGTGGCTTGATCGTCCAGATGTTAAAAGATGCCGGAGCTACCGAGGTTCATGTAAGGATCAGTTCACCGCCGTTTTTGTTCCCTTGCTATTTTGGAACGGATGTGCCTAGCTGTGACCAGTTGATCGCTCATGAACATACCGTGGATCAGATCTGTGAGCTGATCGGAGCGGATTCTCTTGGCTACCTGGATGGCGAGAGACTGCCGGAACTGATCGAAGGCGAGACAGGATATTGTGATGCGTGCTTCTCGGGAAATTATCCGGTAGAACCACCAAAGGAAGATATTCGAGGAGATTTTGATAAATAACACAAGAAAGGAATAGGAAAAATGAGTACAGATAATTATGTAAGCCCATTGTCAGAGAGATATGCCAGCAAAGAGATGCAGTATATTTTTTCTCCTGATATGAAGTTCAGCACATGGAGAAAATTGTGGATTGCCCTGGCAGAGACAGAAAAGGAACTGGGTCTGAAAGACGCAGATGGCAACCCTCGTATTACAGATGAGCAGATCGAAGAACTGAAAGCTCATGTACATGACATCAACTATGATGTGGCAAAAGCCAGAGAAAAAGAAGTTCGCCATGATGTAATGAGCCATGTATACGCTTACGGCAAGCAGTGTCCGAAGGCAGCAGGTATCATCCATCTGGGTGCTACTTCCTGTTATGTAGGAGACAATACGGATGTCATCATTATGACAGAAGCATTGAAACTGGTGAAGAAAAAAGTGGTAAATGTAATCGATATTTTGTCTAAGTTTGCCATGGAGTACAAAGACCTTCCGACTCTGGCCTTTACTCATTTTCAGCCGGCACAGCCTACTACCGTAGGAAAAAGAGCTACATTGTGGATCCAGGAACTGGTGATGGATCTGGAGGATCTGGATCATGTTCTTTCTCATATGAAGCTTCTTGGTTCAAAGGGAACCACGGGAACACAGGCAAGTTTCTTGGAACTCTTTGATGGAGACGAGAGCAAATGTAAAGAGGCGGACAAACTGATTGCCAAGAAAATGGGATTTGATGCCTGTTTCCCTGTATCGGGACAGACTTATTCCAGAAAACTGGATACGAGAGTGGTAAACATTCTGGCAGGAATTGCAGCCAGTGCTCATAAATTTTCCAATGATATCCGCCTGCTTCAGCATTTGAAAGAAGTAGAAGAGCCGTTTGAAAAGAGCCAGATTGGTTCCTCGGCTATGGCATACAAGAGAAACCCAATGCGCAGTGAGCGTATCGCATCTCTTTCCCGCTATGTCATGATCGATGCGTTGAACCCGGCTATTACTTCCGCTACCCAGTGGTTTGAAAGAACACTGGATGATTCAGCCAACAAGCGTCTCAGCGTAGCAGAAGGATTTTTGGCGATTGACGGTATTTTGGATCTGTATATGAATGTGGCAGACGGACTGGTAGTATATGATAAAGTTATTACCAAGAGACTGATGTCCGAACTTCCGTTTATGGCAACTGAAAATATCATGATGGATGCGGTAAAAGCCGGTGGAAACAGACAGGAACTGCATGAGAAGATCCGAGAACTGTCCATGCAGGCCGGAGCTAATGTAAAACAGAAGGGACTGGACAACAACCTGCTGGAACTGATCGCAGCAGACGATGCATTCCCAATGACTTTGGAAGAACTGCAGAAAACCATGGATCCTTCCAAGTATGTAGGCCGCGCACCAAGCCAGGTCAAAGAGTTTGTTGAGGAAATTGTACAGCCGATCCTGACTGAGAATAAAGATTTGATCGGAATGACAGCGGAGATCAACTGCTAATCAATGGAAATAAGACAAAGGAGCATCTGCGGAGCGGATTTCGCAGATGTTTCTCTTTTATATAGGAAGAAAGTGAGTTGGATGATATGTGGATTGCAGATGGATGGAAGGATTATCAGGTGTTAGATACTTCCTCTGGAGAAAAATTAGAGCGGTGGGCAGATTACATTCTGGTTCGGCCGGACCCCCAGGTGATCTGGGAGACTCCTCACAACGCACCGGAGTGGAAAAAGAAAAACGGTCACTATCATAGAAGCAATAAAGGCGGTGGCCAGTGGGAATTTTTTAATCTGCCGGAGCAGTGGCAGGTAACCTACGATCTGAAACAGTTGCCGGAAGGCAAAAATACCCTGCGCTTTAATCTGAAGCCTTTTAGTTTTAAGCATACAGGTCTTTTCCCGGAGCAGGCGGTGAACTGGGACTGGTGCAGCGGCAAGATCGCAGCGGCAAAAGAAAAAGAGCCGGGCAGGGAGATCAAAGTTTTGAATCTGTTTGCCTATACCGGTGGTGCTACGGTGGCCTGCGCCAAGGCGGGAGCGGCAGTGACCCATGTGGATGCCTCCAAGGGTCTGGTGACCTGGGCCAAAGAAAATGCTCATGAGTCCGGTCTTGCAGATGCACCGATCCGTTATCTGGTAGACGACTGTGTGAAATTTGTAGAGAGGGAGATCCGCCGGGGGAACCATTACGACGGAATCATTATGGATCCGCCTTCCTACGGAAGAGGACCGAAAGGAGAGATCTGGAAGATAGAGGAAAAGATCTATCCGCTGGTGCAGCTCTGTACAAAGATCCTCTCGGAAAAACCATTATTTTTCCTGATCAATTCATACACCACCGGACTGCAGCCGGCTGTATTGTCTTATATGATGAAACTGGAATTACAGCGCAAGTTTGGAGGAAGTGTCCAGGCAGAAGAAATCGGACTTCCGGTCCGTGGAAAAGACGGTTTGATCCTTCCCTGTGGTGCCAGCGGAAGGTGGAGCGAAAATATTTAAAAAAATTTAAGAAATTCCTTGCAATAGGCAGAAAACTATGTTACACTAGTCAATGCTGTGACATGATAGCGTAGAAGCGTGAGGTTGCCACCATCTGGTGGGTTTTTCCGTGGAGCGAATGTCAAGAGACCGAAGATCAGCATTTCGGTCGGTAACCCTGACGGCAAGTCACTGTACAGTAACATATTTTCTGCCTTTTTGAGCAGATAAACGCGTGTGTCTCATCTCTGAGTGATCAGAGATATTTATAATGAACCGATAGGACACACACGGATGAGTGTACAGTCACCACTTGTCGTACTAATCAAAACGAGTACGAAAAGGAGGCGGCTATTTTTTATGGCAAGTCAACAGAAAATGAGAATTATTTTAAAGGCGTATGATCATCAGTTGATCGACTTTGCAGCAGCTAAATTAGTTGAGACTGTAAAGAAAAACGGAGCAAAGGTTAGTGGGCCTGTGCCACTGCCTACTAAGAAAGAAGTTGTTACTATTCTTAGAGCGGTACACAAGTACAAAGACTCCCGTGAGCAGTTCGAGCAGAGAACTCACAAGAGACTGATTGATGTATTGTCACCATCTCAGAAAACAGTAGATGCACTTTCAAGACTGGAATTGCCTGCTGGTGTGGCGATTGATATCAAAATGAAAAATGCTTAATGCATGATTTTGATGCATTGGTTATGATGCAGGTCTACGGTTCAGGACGCGGCAGTAACCATCTAGGATGATTGTTCTTTATAATAAGAAACAATCCGCTGTAGAATATTTAGGAGGAAAAGGAAAATGAAAAAGGCTATCGTAGCTACCAAAGTTGGAATGACACAGATTTTCAACGAAGACGGTGTTTTGACACCTGTAACAGTGCTGCAGGCTGGTCCGGTTTATGTTTCTCAGATCAAGACAGTTGAGAACGACGGATATGAAGCAGTACAGGTTGCATTTGGCGATGTTCGCGAAAAACTTGTGAACAAACCAGAAAAAGGACACTTGGCAAAAGCAGGAATCGAGAACAAGAGATTCTTGACAGAGTTCAAATTTGAGAACGCTGCTGAGTACGAATTAGGACAGGAAATTAAAGCAGACATTTTTGAAGCCGGCGACAAAATTGATGTTACCGCAAAGACAAAAGGACATGGTTTCCAGGGTGCGATCAAGCGTCACGGACAGTCCCGCGGACCAATGGGTCACGGTTCCAAATTCCATAGACATGCAGGTTCCAATGGTTCAGCATCGGATCCTAGCAAGGTTTTCAAAGGCAAGAAAATGCCTGGTCAGATGGGTGCAGTACAGGTTACAATCCAGAACCTTGAGGTTGTACGCGTAGATGCAGAGAGCAACCTGCTCTTAGTAAAAGGTGCCGTACCAGGACCTAAAAAATCAACAGTAATCATTAAAGAATCCGTTAAGGCATAACTTTTCGGAAAGGAGGAAGACACAGATGGCAAGCGTATCTGTTTATAATAAGGAAGGCAAAGAAGTTGAGAAGTTAGAACTCAATGATTCCGTATTTGCCGCTCCGGTAAATGAGCATTTGGTTCATAGAGCAGTTGTTTTACAGCTCGCTAACAAACGCCAGGGAACACAGAAAGCGAAAACTCGTTCTGAAGTTCGCGGCGGTGGTAGAAAACCTTGGAGACAGAAAGGAACTGGTCATGCAAGACAGGGTTCAATCCGTGCTCCACAGTGGACAGGCGGCGGTGTTGTATTCGCACCGGTACCAAGAGATTACTCTTTCAAAATGAACAAGAAAGAGAAAGCAGCAGCGATGAAATCTGTTTTGACTACTAAGTTGAATGAAGAGAAACTGATCGTTGTAGATGCTTTGGATTTTGAAGCTCCAAAGACAAAAGAAATGAAAGCGGTTTTAGACAACTTGAAAGTTGCAAAAGCTCTTGTAGTTGTAGATGAGGCAGCAGCAAATGCAATCCTTTCTACCAACAACCTGAAAGAAGCAAGAGGCGTTTACAGCAACTCCATCAGCGTTTATGATATTTTGAAATATGATACCGTTGTTGTTACTAAGAGCGCTGTAAAAGCAATCGAGGAGGTGTACGCATAATGGCAGATTTGAAATATTATGATATTATTTCCAAACCAGTGATCACAGAGAAATCTATGGCTGGCATGGAGTTCAAAAAATACACATTCTATGTACACACAGAAGCAACAAAATCTCAGATCAAAGAAGCAGTTGAGAAAATGTTCCCAGGAACAAAAGTTTCCAAAGTCAACACAATGAATGTTGATGGTAAGAAACGCAGAAGAGGCATGGTAGTTGGAAAGACTGCTAAGCGCAAAAAAGCAATTGTTCAGCTGACAGAAGACAGCAAAGACATTGAGATTTTTGAAGGATTATAAGAGCTTTTAAGATTGAAAGGAGTGTAAACCATGGGAATTAAAACATATAACCCATATACCCCTTCTAGAAGACAGATGAGCGGATATGATTTCAAGGAGATCACAACATCTACTCCAGAAAAATCATTGACTGTTTCTTTGAAGAAGAATGCAGGTCGTAATGCTCAGGGTAAGATCACTGTAAGACATCACGGTGGCGGTTCTAGAAGAAAATATAGAATCATTGACTTTAAGAGAAATAAAGATGGAATTCCGGCAACAGTTAAGACAATCGAGTACGATCCAAACAGAACAGCAAATATCGCACTGGTTTGCTACGCAGACGGTGAAAAGAGATATATCCTTGCTCCTGTAGGATTGAAAGTTGGCCAGACTATCATGAACGGTGAAACAGCAGAAGTTCGTGTTGGTAACTGCATGGAATTGAAAGATATGCCAGTTGGTACTCAGATCCACAACATTGAGATGTATCCGGGACACGGCGGACAGTTAGTTCGTGCAGCCGGTGTCAGCGCTCAGTTGATGGCTAAGGAAGGCAAATATGCGATTATTCGTATGCCATCCGGAGAAATGAGAATGGTTCCTATCATCTGCCGTGCATCCATCGGACAGGTAGGAAACACAGAGCACAACCTTGTAAATATCGGTAAAGCAGGTCGTAAACGCCACATGGGTATCCGCCCAACCGTTCGTGGATCTGTTATGAACCCTAATGACCATCCACATGGTGGTGGTGAAGGTAGAGCTCCTGTTGGTCGTCCAGGCCCATGTACACCTTGGGGTAAACCTGCTCTTGGTTATAAGACTAGAAAGAAAAATAAACAGTCTAACAAGATGATCATCAGAAGACGCGATGGTAAAGCTTTAAGTAAATAAGGAGGTTGCGTGAAATGGCACGTTCATTAAAAAAAGGACCTTTCGCAGACGCTCATCTTCTTAAGAAGATCGACGCTATGAATGAGTCAGGAGATAAATCTGTAATTAAAACCTGGTCCCGTCGTTCTACAATCTTCCCAAGCATGGTAGGACATACCATTGCTGTTCATGATGGAAGAAAACATGTACCTGTATATGTTACAGAGGATATGGTAGGACACAAACTTGGTGAGTTCGTTCTTACAAGAACTTACAAAGGACATGGCAAAGACGAGAAGAGAGGTTAATGGTGCAAGGGCCATTGGCCCCCCGCATCGTGAAGTATTTGATATAGTATGAAAGGAGGTTTCTGAGAAGTGGCTAAAGGACATAGATCACAGATCAAGAAAGAAAGAAACCAGAACAAAGATACAAGACCATATGCTAAGTTGTCACATGCTAGAATCTCTGCACAGAAGGCAGGATTTGTATTGGATGCCATTCGTGGCAAGGATGTGCAGACTGCACTTGGTATTTTGGAATACAACCCAAGATATGCGTCTTCAGTAATCAAAAAGTTGCTGAATTCTGCAATTGCAAATGCTGAGAATAACAATGGCATGAACCCAGAAAATCTTTATGTAGATGAGTGCTTTGCAAACAAAGCAACAACAATGAAGAGAATCAGACCAAGAGCTCGTGGTATGGCTTACCGCATCGAGAAGAGAATGTGCCATATTACAATCATCTTGAATGAAAGATAGTGAAAGGAGATTAAGATGGGACAAAAAGTTAATCCACACGGTTTAAGAGTCGGTGTTATCAAAGACTGGGAGTCCAGATGGTTTGCAGATGATGATAACTTTTCAGACAACTTGGTAGAAGATTATAAGATCCGTGAATTTTTAAAGAAAAAATTGTATCATGCAGGAATCTCTAAGATTGAGATTGAAAGATCTGCAGATCGCGTTAAAGTTTTAGTATATACTGCTAAACCAGGTGTTGTTATTGGTAAGGGCGGTGCTGAGATCGAGAAACTGAAAGGCGAACTTGCTAAATACTCTACAAAGAAAGTTCTTGTAGACATCAAAGAAGTTAAGCGTCCGGACAGCGATGCTCAGTTAGTAGCAGAGAATATCGCTCAGCAGCTTGAAAATCGTATTTCTTTCCGTCGTGCAATGAAATCCTGCATGGGAAGAGCTATGAAAGCAGGCGCAAAGGGAATCAAGACATCTTGTTCCGGTAGACTTGGTGGAGCAGATATGGCTCGTACAGAGTTCTACAGCGAGGGAAATATTCCTCTTCAGACACTTCGTGCAGATATCGATTACGGATTTGCTGAAGCAAACACAACTTATGGTAAGATCGGTGTTAAGACATGGGTTTACCATGGTGAAGTACTTCCAACCAAAGGCGGAAAAACTGCCAAAGCTAGTTCAAAGGAAGGGAGCGATAAATAATGTTAATGCCTAAAAGAGTAAAACGTCGTAAACAGTTCCGCGGTTCCATGAAAGGAAAAGCAATGCGCGGCAATAAAATCACATACGGTGAATTTGGTCTTGTTGCAACAGAGCCATGCTGGATCCGTTCCAATCAGATCGAGGCAGCCCGTATCGCCATGACCCGTTATACAAAGCGTGGCGGTAAAGTATGGATCAAGATTTTCCCTGATAAGCCGGTTACTAAGACACCTGCTGAAACTCGAATGGGTAAAGGTAAAGGTGCTCTGGAGTACTGGGTAGCAGTAGTTAAACCAGGAAGAGTAATGTTTGAGATTGCTGGTGTACCAGAAGAAACAGCAAGAGAAGCACTTCGTCTTGCAATGCACAAGTTGCCATTGAAATGTAAGATCGTTTCTCGTGCAGACTTAGAAGGAGGTTCGGGCAGTGAAGAGTAAGGAATTTTTAAATGGAATAGCAGATATGTCATTGGCAGAGCTGAATGATGAGTTAGTAGCTGCTAAGAAGGAACTTTTTAACTTAAGATTCCAGAACGCAACAAACCAACTTGACAATACAAGCAGAATTAAAGAAGTTAGAAGAAACATTGCTCGTATTCAGACAGCAATGGCTCAGGAAAAGAAAGCAGCTAACTAGGAAAGGAGGATTTTGTTGTGGAAAGAAATCTGAGAAAAACCCGTACAGGTAAAGTGGTAAGTAACAAGATGGACAAAACAATCGTTGTAGCAGTATTGGACAACGTAAAACACCCACTTTATGGTAAAATCGTAAAAAGAACTTATAAATTAAAAGCTCATGACGAGAACAATGAGTGCAACATTGGTGACACAGTTAAGGTAATGGAGACAAGACCATTGTCCAAGGACAAGAGATGGAGACTTGTTGAGATCATCGAAAAGGCTAAATAAAACCAATATAATGAGACTCATGAAAGGAGTATTTGTGTTATGGTACAGCAGGAAACCAGATTAAAAGTTGCTGATAACACTGGAGCAAAAGAGTTGTTGTGCATCCGTGTTCTTGGCGGTTCTGTTAGAAGATATGCGGCAGTTGGCGATATCATCGTTGCTACGGTTAAAGATGCAACACCAGGCGGAGTTGTTAAAAAAGGTGATGTTGTGAAGGCTGTTGTAGTTCGTACAAAAAAAGAAATTCGTCGTCCAGATGGTTCTTACATCCGCTTTGATGAGAACGCTGCAGTAATCATCAAAGATGATAAGACTCCAAAAGGAACTCGTATTTTCGGACCGGTAGCTAGAGAGTTAAGAGACAAACAATTCATGAAGATTGTGTCCTTAGCACCAGAAGTATTATAAGGAGGTGTCCCTAAGTGGCAACATCAAAGATTAAAAAAGGTGATACCGTTCGCGTTATTGCCGGTGTAGATAAAGGTAAAGAAGGAAAAGTCCTTGAGGTAAAAGGCTCCAAAGTTAAGGTTGAGGGCATCAACAAAGTAAAGATGCACATCAAACCAAACCAGTCCAACCCACAGGGCGGCATCGTAGAAGAAGAAGCATTCTTCGATGTATCCAATGTTATGTATGTTGTTAATGGCGAAGTTACCCGTATTGGATTCAAAGTAGAAGACAATAACAAAGTTCGCTATGCCAAAAAAACAGGCGCTGTTATTGACTAATAAAGAGAGGAGGTACTGTTAAAGATGGCTAGATTAAAAGAAACATATTTGAACGACATTGTTCCGGAAATGATGAAAAAGTTCGAGTATAAAAATATTATGCAGGTACCAAAGCTCGATAAGATTGTTATCAATATGGGCGTTGGTGAAGCAAAAGAAAATTCAAAAGTATTAGATACAGCAATCAGTGATCTTGAGATCATCGCAGGTCAGAAAGCTGTTGTAACAAGAGCAAAGAAATCCGTTGCTAACTTCAAACTTCGTGAGGGTCAGCCAATCGGATGTAAAGTAACTCTTCGTGGTGCAAAAATGTATGAGTTCGCTGATCGTCTGATCAACCTTGCATTGCCACGAGTTCGTGACTTCCGTGGTGTAAATCCTAACGCATTTGATGGCCGTGGAAACTACGCTCTTGGAATCAAAGAGCAGTTGATTTTCCCTGAAATCGAGTATGATAAAGTGGATAAAGTAAGAGGTATGGATATTATCTTCGTTACCACTGCTCAGACGGATGAGGAAGCTCGTGAACTTTTGACACAGTTTGGTATGCCTTTCAAGAAATAAATAGGAGGAAGAATTCATGGCTAAAACATCTATGAAGATTAAACAGCAGCGTAAAGCAAAATTCTCTACAAGAGAATACAATCGTTGCAAAATCTGTGGTCGTCCACATGGTTATCTTAGAAAATACGGAATTTGCAGAATTTGCTTCCGTGAGTTAGCATATAAAGGCCAGATTCCTGGCGTGCGTAAAGCAAGCTGGTAAGAGCGTTTGCTTCGCAAGTTGTAAAGGAGGATATAACGAAATGACAATGAGTGATCCAATTGCAGATATGCTTACAAGAATCCGTAATGCAAACACTGCAAAACATGATACAGTTGATGTTCCAGCTTCCAAAATGAAGACCGCTATTGCAGAGATTCTTTTGAAAGAAGGATACATCAAGAGTTTTGAAATTGTAGAAGTGGACGGTTTTAATTCTATCCACATCACATTGAAATACGGTAAAGACAAGAATGAAAAAATCATTTCCGGTTTGAAGAGAATCTCTAAACCAGGTCTTCGTATTTACGCTGGTGCAGAAGAACTTCCTAAAGTATTAGGTGGTCTTGGCATCGCTATCATCTCTACAAACAAGGGAATCCTGACAGACAAGGAAGCCCGCAAAGAAAATGTTGGTGGAGAAGTACTTGCTTTTGTTTGGTAATCTTTACCAAACGAAAGTTTAGATATATGAAACAATCAACTCTAAAAAATATACAGGAGGTACCGGCATGTCACGAATTGGAAGAATGCCTATCGCTATACCTGCAGGCGTAACTGTAGATATTGCAGAAAATAATCAGGTGACGGTTAAAGGACCAAAGGGAACTCTTACAAGAGTTTTACCTGCAGAAATGTCCATTACAAAAGAGGGAGAGGAAGTAAAAGTTTCCCGCCCAAATGATCTTAAGAAAATGAAATCTCTTCATGGTCTTACAAGAACACTGATCCAGAACATGATCATCGGTGTTACAGAAGGATACCAGAAGAAACTGGAAGTAAACGGTGTAGGTTACCGTGCTGCTAAGCAGGGTAAAAAACTGACACTTTCTCTTGGATACTCTCATCCGGTAGAGATGGAAGATCCAGAAGGAATCGAAGTTACTGTTGAAGGACAGAACCTGATCATTGTTTCCGGTATTGATAAAGAAAAAGTTGGCCAATATGCTGCTGAAATCCGTGAGAAGAGAGCACCAGAACCTTACAAAGGTAAAGGTATCAAATATCAGGATGAGGTTATCAGACGCAAAGTTGGTAAGACTGGTAAGAAATAGAAAGGAGTAAGTAGGAATGGTTAGTAAAACAAATAGAAGCGAAGTTCGCAAGAATAAACACAGAAGAATCCGTAGCCGTTTGTCTGGTACTCCTGAGAAACCACGTTTGGCTGTATTCCGAAGCAATAACCATATGTATGCACAGGTTATTGATGATGTCGCTGGTAATACAATCGTATCTGCTGCAACTACACAGGCAGATGTTAAGGAAGGTCTTACAAAGACAAACAATGTTGAGGCTGCTGCAAAGCTTGGCAGCGTGATCGCTAAGAAAGCTTTGGACAACGGAATCAAAGAAGTTGTATTTGACCGTGGCGGTTATATTTATCAGGGTAAAGTAAAAGCATTGGCAGACGCAGCAAGAGAAGCTGGTCTGGAATTCTAATCAAGGAGGAAAACACATGAAACGTGAGATTATTGATGCTAGTCAGTTTGAATTAGAAGATAAAGTAGTATCAATTAAACGTGTAACCAAGGTTGTTAAAGGTGGTCGTAATTTCCGATTCACAGCGTTAGTTGTAGTTGGTGACGGCAACGGACATGTTGGTGCAGGTTTAGGAAAAGCTATGGAAATTCCGGAAGCTATTCGTAAAGGAAAAGAGGACGCTATTAAGAAACTCATCGAAGTACCTTTGGATGAGAACAAGAGTATTCCTCATGATTATATTGGTAAATTCGGTAGTGCATCCGTATTGATGAAGAAGTCTCCAGAAGGTACTGGAATCATTGCTGGTGGTCCAGCCCGTGCCGTTTTGGATCTTGCAGGATTTAAAAACATCCGTACGAAGTCTTTAGGCTCCCGTAACAAACAGAATGTAGTTCTTGCTACAATCGAAGGTTTGAAAGCAATGAAGACTCCAGAGGAAGTAGCAAAACTTCGCGGTATTTCCGTAGAAGAAGTTTTGGGCTAGGAGGTGCAAAGAAATGGCAGGAAAGTTAAAAATCACATTAGTCAAGTCTACAATCGGTGCGATTCCTAAGCACAGAAAAACAGTAGAAGCTCTTGGCCTTAAGAAAGTAAATAAGACTGTAGAGATGCCTGACAACGCTGCTACCAGAGGTCAGATTCAGCAGATCAGACATCTTGTAAAGGTTGAAGAAATCTAATCAAGGAGGTGCACAAAATGAATTTATCAGAATTAAAACCGGCAGAAGGTTCTAAGCAGAGCAATGAGTTTAGAAGAGGCCGTGGACATGGTTCAGGAAATGGTAAGACCGCTGGTAAAGGTCACAAGGGACAGAAGGCTCGTTCCGGAGCTCCTAGACCTGGATTTGAAGGTGGCCAGTTGCCATTATACAGAAGATTACCTAAGAGAGGTTTCACTAACATCAACAGCAAAGAAATCGTAGCAATCAATGTTGATACATTGAACGCATTCGATGAGGGAGCTGTTGTAACAGTTGAAGCTCTGGTAGAAAAGGAAATCATCAAAAATCCTAAAGATGGGGTAAAAATCCTCGGAAATGGAGAATTAACCAAAAAGCTTGAAGTAAAAGTAAATGCGTTCAGCGCAGGTGCTGTTGAGAAAATTCAGGCTGCTGGTGGAAAAGCAGAGGTGATCTAAGTGTTACAAACGATTCAGAATGCGTTTAAGACAAAAGAAGTCCGTATGAAACTGCTTTATGTATTGTTTGCTCTGATCGTCGTGAGAATTGGATGTAATATTCCAATTCCCGGCGTAAACAGCAGCGTTATGCAGGAGATGTTTAACAACAACAAATCTCTTGGATTTCTTGATGTCATGACAGGTGGTTCGTTCTCAAGAATGTCCATCTTTGCGTTGAATATTACACCTTATATCACTGCTTCTATTATTTTACAGCTTCTTACCATCGCAATCCCTCGTCTGGAGGAACTGCAGAAAGATGGTGAGGACGGAAGAAAGAAAATTAATGAGTATACTCGTTATCTTTCTATTGTTTTAGCCGTAATTGAAGGACTTGCTATGGTAATCGGATTCCGCAATCAGAACATTTTCAAAGAAAGCGGATATGTATCTATGATCGTAGCAATTGTTTCTTTGACAGCAGGGGCTGCTTTCCTTATGTGGTTAGGTGAGCAGATAACTGTAAAGGGTGTAGGAAATGGTATATCCATTGTCTTGTTGATTAATATCGTAGCAAGAATCCCAAGTGATCTGGCAGGCCTTTATAATACTTATATTAAGGGTGCTTCCAACATCACAAATGCATTGATTGCCGGTGTTATCATCGTAGCAGTCATTGTAGCTATGTATGTATTTATTGTATTTTTGCAGGACGGCGAGCGTCGTATTCCTGTACAGTATGCGAAGAAGATCCAGGGAAGAAAAGTGGCTGGCGGACAGTCAAGCCATATTCCACTGAAGGTAAATACCGCAGGTGTTATCCCGGTTATCTTTGCAAGTTCCATGATGTCTCTTCCGGTTGTAATTGCCAGCTTTGCAGGTATTTCACCGGCAACCGGTCCAAAGGCTACTGTATTCCAGAAGTTTTTGACCGTTTGCAACCAGAGTTCCTGGTGTAAAGTAGGAAGTTGGGGAGAGTTTAAATATTCATTGGGATTGCTGGTGTACATCGCATTAGTTATTTTCTTTGCATATTTTTATACATCTGTAACTTTCAATCCTCTTGAGATTTCAAACAACATGAAAAAACAAGGTGGATTTATCCCGGGTATCAGACCTGGTAAACCAACCACAGATTATCTGACAAGTGTATTGAACAGCATCATTTTCATGGGTGCAGTTGGAATGGTTATCGTATGTGTACTGCCAATTGTATTCTCAGGAGTATTTGGTGCCGATGTATCCTTCTCAGGAACATCTTTGATCATCGTAGTTGGTGTAGTAATTGAAACAATCAAGCAGATTGAATCCTTAGTATTAGTTCGTCATTATAAGGGCTTCTTAGGAAATTAATCTGAATGTACTCAACCGGCCCCCTGCCAGAAGTGTCTTTCTGGTGGGAGGTCGCTTGGGGTTATAGTAAGAAAAGGAAAGGTATTTTTATGAAGATTGTTATGTTAGGAGCACCGGGTGCCGGAAAAGGTACTCAGGCAAAAATGATTTCTGAAAAATATAATGTTCCACATATTTCTACAGGTGATATTTTCCGCGCAAACATCAAAGAGAATACACCTCTCGGCCAGAAGGCAAAGGAATATATGGACAAAGGACTTTTGGTTCCGGACGAACTGGTAGTAGATCTGGTAGTAGACCGTCTGGCTCAGGATGATGCCAAGAATGGTTATGTACTGGATGGGTTCCCAAGGACCATTCCACAGGCTGAGGCATTGACAGAAGCACTGAATAAGATTGGTGAAAAACTGGATTATGCCATTGATGTAGAAGTGCCGGATGACAACATTATCAACCGTATGTCTGGAAGACGCGCCTGCGTTGCCTGCGGTGGAACTTACCATATTAAGTTTAACCCTACTAAGAAAGAGGGCATTTGTGATGCCTGCGGTGGCGAACTGATCCTGCGTGATGATGATAAGCCGGAGACAGTAAAACAGAGACTGACCGTTTACCATGATCAGACACAGCCATTGATCGACTACTATACAAAAGAGGGAATCCTCAAGGAAGTGGACGGAACCTTGGATTTACAGGCAGTATTTGCAGAAATCGTAAAAATTCTGGAGAAATAAAGATAATAGCAGAGAATGGAGGCCTGGAGAATGGCAGTAACAGTAAAATCCCAAGATGAAATTAACCGAATGAGAGATGCCGGTAAAATACTGGCAGAAGTCCACGAAAAACTGGAAGAAATCATAGAGCCGGGTATTACGACGCTGGAGATCGACCGCAAAGGAGAAGAATTTATCCGTGATGCAGGTTGTATTCCTTCTTTCAAAGGATATGAAGGTTATCCGGCCTCTATCTGCGTATCGATCAATGATGAAGTGGTGCATGGAATCCCGACAGATGAACATATTTTGTTTGAGGGAGACATTGTCAGTCTGGATGCAGGTGTGATCTACAAAGAGTATCAGTCCGATGCAGCCAGAACCCACGGAGTAGGAAAAATATCGGAAGAAGATCAGAGACTGATCGATGTTACGAAAGAAAGTTTTTTCCGCGGGATTGAGTTTGCCAGAGCCGGCAGACATCTGTACGAAATATCATCAGCGATCCAGAAATATGTTGAGTCCAACGGATTCTCCATTGTGAGAGAACTGGTTGGCCACGGTATCGGACGGGAGATGCATGAAGATCCTCAGATCCCGAACTTTAAGCCGATTGGAAGAGGAATTAAGTTGTGTCCGGGTATGACATTGGCCATTGAGCCAATGGTAAATGCCGGTAAGAGAGATATATGGATTCTGGAAGATGACTGGACCGTTGTGGCCAGAGATGGTTCTAAGGCAGCTCACTACGAGAATACAATACTCATTACAGACGGCGATCCGGAAATTTTGTCGCTTGCTTAGTTAGAGGGAGTACCGTAAAAGCAGAAAGAAACTGCTGGTGCTTCGGAATGGAGGTAAAAATGTCGAAAGCGGATGTTATCGAAATCGAGGGAGTTGTGATCGAAAAACTTCCTAATGCAATGTTTCAGGTAGAATTGGAAAATGGACATAAGGTACTGGCACATATCAGCGGAAAGCTTCGTATGAATTATATTCGTATTTTGCCAGGAGATAAGGTAACTTTGGAGTTGTCTCCTTATGATTTAACAAAGGGAAGAATTGTATGGCGTGACAAGTAAAAAAAAGAATAAATTCACGCTTGCAATTTGAAAAACATTATGTTACAATTGTACTCGGACTTTTTTGAAAGGAGGGTATTACTGTGAAAGTTAGATCATCAGTAAAACCAATTTGCGAAAAATGCAAAGTCATTAAAAGAAAGGGCAGAGTCAGAATTATCTGCGAAAACCCAAAACACAAGCAAAGACAAGGCTAATGAATCATTTCGAAAACCTAAAGAGGGCGTCTTTAGGTTGTTTTCGTGTAAATATATTCAAGTTCTTGCTTTCTGTGTTACAGCATTCCACCGTCATTCAATCAGGAATGTTGTGATATCGCAACGGTAAGCGATGCAGAAGTCTCCTGAAACCGCAGGATCGCGGAGCGGGTTCTTATTCTGCAGAGTTGTTGTGATTTAAAGCGGCTGCAGTGTGTTCCCAGTGAATACACACAATTTGAAGTGACGCAACAGCGTCGAAATTTACAATAATAAAAATGGAGGTGTAAAGCGCACATGGCTCGTATTAGCGGTGTAGATTTACCAAGAGAAAAACGTGTTGAAATAGGTCTTACCTATATTTACGGAATTGGCGTAGCAAGCTCAAAGAGGATTTTGGCAGAGGCTAATGTTAATCCGGATATCCGTTGTAAAGATTTGACGGATGAAGATGTTTCTAAGATTCGTGATGTCATCGACCGTACACAGGTTGTAGAAGGTGATCTTCGTAGAGAAGTTGCTTTGAACATCAAGAGATTACAGGAAATTGGATGCTACCGTGGAATTCGTCACAGAAAGGGACTTCCGGTTCGCGGACAGAAAACTAAGACGAATGCTAGAACAAGAAAAGGTCCAAAACGTACAGTAGCAAACAAGAAGAAATAATTTAGGAGGTAGGACAAGTGGCTAAACAAGTTAAAAAAGTGACAAAGAAGCGCGTCAAAAAGAATATTGACCGCGGACAGGCACATATTCAGTCATCTTTTAACAATACAATCGTAACACTGACAGACATGGAAGGAAATGCTATTTCCTGGGCAAGTGCAGGTGGACTTGGATTCCGTGGTTCTAAAAAGTCTACTCCATATGCAGCTCAGATGGCTGCAGAGACAGCAGCAAAGGCTGCATTGCCACACGGATTGAAGTCAGTAGAAGTAATGGTTAAGGGACCAGGTTCAGGCCGTGAAGCTGCTATTCGTGCAATTCAGGCTTGTGGTATCGAAGTAACAAGTATTCAGGATGTTACACCTGTTCCACACAATGGTTGTAGACCACCAAAACGTAGAAGAGTTTAAGGAGGAAGATTAGAATGGCTATAGATAGAACGCCTGTTTTGAAAAGATGTAGATCTTTGGATTTGGATCCTGTATACTTGGGAATTGATAAGAAATCCAAGAGAAATGCCAGAACTGGTAAAAAGTTAAGTGAGTACGGTAGTCAGTTGAGAGAGAAGCAGAAAGCAAAATTCATCTACGGAGTTCTTGAGAAACCTTTCCGTAACTATTTTGCAAAAGCTCAGAAGTTGAAATACGGAACAACAGGTGATAACCTGATGATCTTGTTGGAGCTTAGACTTGACAATGTATTGTTCCGCCTTGGCTTTGCCCGTACAAGAAAAGAAGCTCGTCAGATCGTAGATCACAAGCATGTATTGGTAAATGGAAAACGCGTAAACATTCCATCTTACCAGGTAAAAGCTGGTGACACAATCGAAATCCAAGAGAAATTCAAAGGAGCTCAGAGATATAAAGACATCCTTGAAGTGACTGGTGCAAGATTAGTACCTGCATGGTTGGAAGCAGATCAGGAAAAACTTTCTGGTGTTGTGAAAGAAATCCCTACCAGAGCAGAGATCGATGTTCCTGTAAACGATGTGCTGATTGTCGAGTTGTACTCTAAATAATTAAGTAACCCAAAAAGGAGGGTCCAGTGGTGTTTGAATTTGAAAAACCTAGAATTGAAATTGCGGAAATTTCCGAAGATAAAAAATATGGACGTTTTGTAGTAGAGCCACTCGAAAGAGGATACGGTACTACTTTGGGTAATTCTTTAAGAAGAATCATGCTTTCATCTTTACCTGGCACAGCTGTTAGCCAGATTAAAATTGATGGCGTTGTACATGAGTTCAGCTCTATTCCTGGAGTAAAGGAAGATGTGACAGAAATCGTGATGAACATCAAGAGCCTTGCAATTAAGAACAACAGTGAGGACTTGAACGCAACCAAGACCATGTATATTGATGCACATGGTGAAGGCGTTGTGACAGCAGCAGATATCAAGACAGATTCTGATATTGAGATTATCAATTCAGATCAGGTCATTGCTACTTTAAATGGTGGTGCTGATTCTAAGCTTTACATTGAAATGGTTGTTACAAACGGCCGTGGATATGTAAGCTCTGATAAGAATAAAAAAGAAGACATGGCAATCGATATGATCGCAATTGATTCCATTTATACACCAATTGAGCGTGTTAATATCAAAGTTGAGAATACCCGTGTTGGTCAGATCACAGACTTTGATAAGCTTACATTGGATATCTATACCAATGGAACATTGGAGCCGGACGAGGCAGTCAGCCTTGCAGCAAAGGTCCTGAGCGAGCATTTGAATTCATTCATCGATCTGTCAGAGAAAGCGAAGATGGCAGAAGTCATTGCTGAGCCGGTTGAGGATACAACTCAGATGGTTGAGAACATGAGCATTGACGAACTGGAGCTTTCTGTTCGTTCATATAACTGTTTGAAGAGAGCAGGTATCAATACTGTTGAAGAATTGACTAGAAAAACCGCTGAAGATATGATGAAAGTTCGTAACCTTGGCCGTAAGTCTTTGGAAGAAGTGCTGGCTAAGTTGAAAGAACTTGGTTTGTCTCTCAGTACGGGAGAATCTGAAGAATAGTAATAACAAGGAGGATATATCATGGCAGGCTATAGAAAACTTGGAAGAACATCCAGCCAGAGAAAAGCTTTGCTGAGAAATCAGGTAACAAATCTGTTGTACCATGGCAAAATTGTTACAACAGAAGCAAAAGCAAAAGAAATTCGTAAAATTGCTGAGAGCATGATCGCAATGGCAGTTCGTGAAAAAGACAATTACGAAACTGTAACAGTACAGGCGAAGGTTGCTCAGAAAGATAAAGACGGAAAAAGAGTGAAAGAAGTTGTAGACGGTAAGAAAGTAACTGTATACGATACCGTAGACAAAGAGATTAAAAAAGATCTTCCATCCAGACTTCACGCTCGTCGTCAGATGAAGAAAATGCTTTATACTGTAAAAGAAGTTCCAACTGCTACAGCTGGAAAGAAAAAAGCAACAAAAGATGTTGATATTACAAACATCTTGTTTGACGAGATCGCTCCTAAGTATGCTGACCGTAATGGTGGTTACACAAGAATCATCAAGATCGGACCTCGTAAAGGTGATGCAGCAATGGAAGTACTGATCGAGTTAGTATAATCATTTTGTGATGATGGAAACCATCAAGTGGCCGTCGTGGTCATTTGGTGGTTTTTTTGTTTGCTGAAAGGGAGGGGTGGTTCCCGGACAAGGGGTAATTTCCCTCCCATGGGCGCTTGCGCTTATTAAGTACGCAGCGGTATGGATGCCTATGCTGGCGCATATACAGGCATCTCATACCGGCGTACTTAAAACCCATGTCCGGGAAGTTACCCCTTGTTCCGGGAAAAGCCTCCTTTTCAGTAAGTAAAAAATGAGGCGGGAAAGGAAAACCTTGTTTGACTTCCTGGGGGGCTGGTTTCTTATGGTGGCGGAAAAAGATTTACAGAGCATGGGATTTTAAGGGCGTCGGCAGGAGGCACTGGTAGTGGCAGTGCCCCTGCCGCTACGCCCTTAACCAGCGGAAGCGTCCCGTGCGGGTAAATCTTTTCCGCCACCATACTTAGTAAACCACCCCACAGTAGCAAACCAGTCTTTGCGTCCCAGCCCTATCTATGCTATAATGAATGATATTGTTTACGGAGGTGAAGGAAATTGATACAGGTAGATCATATAAAATTTGATTACATCCGGCGGGATGAACATGATAATGTGGTGGCGGTGGAGAATGCGATCCGGAATGTTTCCTTCACGGTGGCACCGGGAGAGTTTGTAGCGATCCTGGGACACAACGGATCCGGCAAGTCTACTCTGGCAAAGCACATGAACGCTTTGCTGGTGCCGGAAGAGGGCACGATCTGGGTGGATTCCATTGACACAAAGGATAAGGAAATGATCTGGGACATCCGCCAGCGGGTAGGTATGGTGTTTCAGAACCCGGACAATCAGATCGTCTACAATGTAGTGGAAGAAGATGTTGGATTTGGCCCGGAAAACCTGGGAGTGCCTACTTCGGAAATCTGGCAGAGGGTTGGAAGTGCCCTGGAAAAAGTAGGTATGAGCAAATACCGGAAAAAGTCTCCTAACAATCTGTCCGGCGGACAAAAACAGCGGGTGGCCATTGCCGGTATCCTGGCCATGAAGCCAAAATGTATTGTATTAGACGAGTCCACGGCCATGCTGGATCCCATTGGACGAAGAGAAGTGCTGGAAGCTGTACAGGAACTGAACAAAAAGGAGCATATCACAGTGCTTTGGATCACTCACTATATGGAAGAGGTTATTGAGGCAGATAAACTGATCGTTATGAACCAGGGTGAAATCGTGATGGAGGGAACTCCGAGACAGGTATTTTCCCAGGTGGAACAATTAAAGTCTTACCATCTGGATGTGCCACAGGTTACTATGCTGGCTCACGAATTAAGAAAAACAGGACTGGATGTTCCGGCGGATATTTTGTCCGTGGATGAACTGGCAGATGCTGTAATGAAACTGGCAGGAGGTGGCAGAAGATGATCTTGATCCACGAATTAAGTCATGTGTACAGTCCGGGGACCGTCTTTGAAAAAAAGGCATTGGACCATGTAGATCTGAAAATAGAAGACGGAGAGATCCTTGGGATCATAGGACACACAGGGTCCGGTAAATCCACCTTGATCCAGCATCTGAACGGCTTATTAAAGCCTACAGAAGGAGCCGTTTATTTCAATGGAGAAGATATACATGATAAAGATTTTTCCATGAAAAAACTGCGCAGCAAGATTGGTCTGGTATTTCAGTATCCGGAGCATCAGCTGTTTGAAAGCACCGTCATCGAAGATGTTCAGTTTGGCCCGAAAAATATGGGGCTGGATCCATTGGAAATGGAGATGCGCTCCTTTGAAGCACTGAAGCAGGTGGGGATGGGTGAAGAGTATCTGGATGTATCCCCTCTGGAGTTGTCTGGAGGGCAAAAAAGGCGGGTGGCCATTGCCGGTGTGCTGGCTATGGAGCCGGATGTGCTGATCCTGGACGAACCTACGGCAGGACTGGATCCCAAGGGAAGGGATGAGATCTACCAGCTCATCACAGAACTTCACAGACAGAGAAATATAACTGTTATCATTGTATCTCACAGCATGGAGGACATGGCCAATTTTGTAGACCGGCTGATCGTGATGAATGAGGGAAAAGTGGCACTGGATGGTACGCCAGGCCAGGTATTTTCCCATTATAAAGAACTGGAGCAGATCGGGCTTATGGCACCCCAGGTAACTTATGTCATGGAAGAACTGACCAGGCGGGGACTGGTTCTGCCTCATAATGCCATCCATGTAGATCAGGCAGTTGACAGTATACGACAAGCATTAGGAAAGTAAGGAAGTAATATGTTACGAGATATAACTATAGGGCAGTATTATCCGGCAGAGTCAAGAGTCCATGAACTGGATCCCCGGGTAAAGATCGCAGCCGTATTTATTTACTTAATATCATTATTTGTATTCAGCAGTTTTATCGGCTATGTGGTGGTGACCGTCTTTCTGGTGGCAGCCATTATCAAGTCGAAAGTGCCTTTTTCCTATATTTTAAAAGGACTGAAACCGATTTTGTTCCTGCTTTTGTTTACAGCGGTATTTAATATATTCGGAACAAAAGGCGATGTGCTGTTTGAATACAAATTTATCACCATTACCTGGCAGGGACTGCGCAAAGGTGCGTTTATGTCCATGCGTCTGATCTATCTGATCTTAGGCTCATCCCTGCTGACTTATACCACGACACCGAACCAGCTGACGGACGGACTGGAGACCATGTTGAAACCTCTGGAAAAAATCAAAGTGCCGGTGCACGATTTTGCCATGATGATGTCTCTGGCACTTCGTTTTATCCCGATTCTTCTGGATGAGGCTAACCGTATCATCAGCGCCCAGAGCAGCCGTGGTGCAGATTTTGATGAGGGAAATTTGCTGCACCGGATGAAGATGATGGTGTCGATTTTGGTGCCGCTTCTGGTATCCGCTACCAGGAGGGCCTACGATCTTGCCATGGCCATGGAGTCCCGGTGCTATCATGGAGGCGATGGAAGGACCAAGATGAAGCCTTTGAAATACAAGAAAACAGATAAGATCATGTATGGTGTGGTAGTGGGTTACCTGGCGGTTGTGATTGTTGTAACCCATGTGATACCGACGCCGTTTTAAGGGAGAGGAGAATGCAGGTGAAACGGATCCGATTGCGTGTAGCATATGATGGAACAGATTATTGTGGCTGGCAGCGTCAGAATAACGGAGCCACAGTGGAAGGAGAATTGCAAAAAGCCCTGGATCAATTATTTGGCCCAGGGGTGGAAATGACGGGAGCAAGCCGCACGGACGCAGGGGTACATGCCCTGGGAAATGTGGCTGTTTTTGATGTGGAAACAAGGATCCCGCCGGAGAAAATAGCGGTTGCCCTGAATCATAAACTGACGGAAAATATACGGATTCTGGAGTCCGAAGAAGTGGCACCGGACTTTCATCCACGCTATGCAAAGAGTGAAAAAACATACGAATACACGGTGATCCACACGGATATCGAGATTCCGACACTGGCCCGGTACGGCTATCATGTGTACCGGCCATTAAATGTGGAGGCCATGCAGGAAGTGGCGGCAGATCTGGAGGGAACCCATGATTTTTCCGCTTTTTGTTCGGCGGGAGCCCAGGTGCAGACCAAGGTGCGCACGGTGTATGAGGTGCAGGTGAGACAGGAGCCTCTTACCGGCGTGAAGGGAGAAAAGATCGTCATCCGGGTCCGGGGAAATGGTTTCCTTTACAATATGGTGCGGATCATTGCGGGAACCCTGCTGGAAGTAGGAATGGGACGCCGCAGCAGAGAAACGGTCCAGAGGGCGTTAGCCACAGGAGAGCGGACGCTGGCCGGACCAACGGCACCGGCGAAAGGATTGATGCTTGTGGGGATTGCGTATGAGGAGTAAGTGGAATACAAGAATGGTTGTTTTGCTGGGGGTCTGTTTTGTACTGCTAATTACATTAGGAGAAAATAAAAGAGTATGTCATGCGGTTTCGAGTAACTGTGTACACCAGGAACATGTACGAAAAGGGGGGCTTATTTCAACGGACGAGTTGCTGACGAAAACAAAGCAGGATTGGACAGAATATTTCAAAACACATACAGATGATTCTTTGGAAATAAAAATTGGTTCAGTGGAAGATCTAAAAAAAGTAAGACAGTGGATGCAGTCGGAGAGTAATAGTTGGAGAAACTGGAATTTGCATTTGGAGCAGATGAATGACATTACGGTTTCTCGTTACACATATAAATACATTCAGAATAACCATAGAATTGCAATTTATTATGATGGGAAAATCGATGTGTATTATGATGTTACAGATAAAAAATATTATGGATCTTTAGGGGAAACCAAAGAGGTTGGGTACAAATGGAAAACTGCTTCCTGGGAAGCTATAAATTCCTCCAATAAAGGTATTTCCTATTGTTATTATGGAAATGGATATAAGATTGAAGGATTATATCAGGAAAATCACGATACGGCATCCAGCGCCTTAACAGGTGTTTTCAGGGGAGCTGATAAGGTGGAAAATCTCACGATTAATAACTTTTTTGCAATCGGTGAAAATATAGAAAGACAAGCTGTGCTGGGAGATTCTCTGGGGGAAGTCTATCGGTGTCAGGGGGAAAATATAGAGGTTATATCAAATGCAATGATGACGGGATTTATTGCACGGCATATGGACAGTGAGTGTGTTCAACAATGCAAAGTAAGTGCTGACTGGTTTGTTTTTCAAGGATTATCAGACGAACAATCATTAGGAAGTATCATAGGAGAAGTTTGGGCCAATGCGGATAATCTGCATACAGTAAGTAATTGTGAGAGTGTTGGCGAAATTATAGCAACAGGAGCTATTAAGCATGCAAATATGGGGGGAATTGTTGGTAAAAGAGTTGTAGTATCAGAAAATGAAATAGAAAATGGATATGCCATAAGCCAATGTGTAAATAACACAAATATACATATGCGAGGAAATGACAATAAAGCAGGGGGAATTTGTGGCAGTACAAAGAATGGTTATATCAATAGCTGTGAGAATAGGGGGCAGATTACGGCAGAAAACAGTAATGTAGGTGGAATAAGCGGGAATATGTCTATGGGAGTAATAATCAATTGTATCAATTTAGCAGATATTTCTGTGAAACCAGTTAATGCCGGTATGGTTGTCGGTTGCATTGAGGGAGGCGAAAATTGTATTTATAATTTTTGCGGCTATAGTAAAGGAGTGACCAGATCAGTAGGGAGGTCTTATGCCACATATGCTCTGGAGAATGTATATGTTAATCCGGAGGAGGATTTGGAAACATTAAAAAATGCATTAAATCTGGGAAGAAGTAATCAGCAAGTATTGGAAAAACTTAAATTAAGAACAGAAGATCTGTATACATGGCAGATACAGGACAGCCATCTGGTATTGGTTCCGGCAACATCCACAAAAAATGTAACGGTTGTGGCTGCACCAACTGTGTCCCCGGCCGGTGTAAAAAAACAAGGCAATACCGTCTCAAAGCCAGTGCAAAAGAAATCAAAGTCAGTGAAAAAATGGTCTGCCCCTTCTTTTTCATTAAAGAATAAAAAGGCGAAAAACGGCCAGAAATATGTTTTGATTCGATTAAAGAAATACAAAGGTGCCCATGTGGAAGTTTGGGTGAAGATTGGAAAGAGACCGTATCAGAAATTGAAACTGACCCAGAATAAAATCAAGAAGTTGAAGAAAAAATTGAAACTCAAATATTCCTTTCACAGGAAAAAGTTATATTTTAAGCTAAGAACATATCAGATAAAGAATAAGAAAAAGGTGTACAGTAAAAAGAGTAAAGGAAAGAGGATTGTGACTGCATGAGTGAACAGATGTTACCCATTGGAACCCTCTTACAGGGACGCTACAAAATTGAAAAAGTAAGAGGAAAAGGCGGATTTGGCATTACTTATTGTGCGATGGATCTGAAGATGCGCGCCCGTGTGGCCATAAAGGCCTGTGTCCGGGAGCAGGAGCAGGCGGCCAGGCGGGTACAGAATGAGGCCACGATCATGGGACCGCTTCGGGGATTGGACAGCATTGTGATCGTAGTAGATTATTTTATGGAAAATAGTGTCTACTATATTGTGATGGAGTACATCCATGGCACGACAGTAAAAAAATATATACAAGAGAACGGTACTATGAAAGGGGACGAGGTGCTGGAGAGGATGCGTCCCGTTTTGCAGGCCATGGAACAGATTCATAAAAAAGGGATCATCCATCGGGACATCAGCCCCAACAATCTGATGATCACGAAAGATCATAAGTTAAAGTTGATTGATTTTGGTGAGGCTATTAAGGTGGAATCCGGCAGCGAACATTCTGTGCTGAAAAATGCAGGTTATTCGGCCATAGAGCAAAGCTCACCACAGGGAGAACTGGGACCATGGACGGATATTTATGCACTATGTGCCACGATGTATTTTATGATGACAGGACTGACACCTCCGGAGGCGTCGGACAGATGGATATCGGATACAATACAGCCGTTGGAGATCCATCTGGGAAAAAGACAGTGTCAGGCTGTCATGAAGGGAATGGCACTGGAGGCGAAGGAGCGGTATGCTGACATCCACGACCTGCGACAGGATCTGTACAGCGAAGGGGCAGACCGGCGAGAAGAGGCGGATTTTACTCTGACAACAACCACGGGAACAGATACTCTGATTGAACAGTATAAAGAGCAGGTTGGGGAATCTAAGAAAAAAAGGAATGGACGTAAGAAGAAAAAGCATCGGGCACTGTGGATCACAGGGGGATGCTTGGTCATTATAGTTTCTTTTGTGCTGATTCTGGCCGGACTGGCATCAATGGGATCGGATTCCGGTTCATCCGGCGTTGTGTCCAGTTCAGACTTAATGCAGACGAAGGAACAATCCCGGATCGCTACGGCAATTCAAGAAAACAAGCTGGACAATGTACTTAATGAGATAGATGAACTTTACCCGCCGGATAGCGATCTGAGTGATGCTGACAAGCAGAATCGCTTTGTTCTGCTTCTGAACTATTACATGAAAAAAGGAGACCTGGTAAAAGAGAAAGATTTACTTGATTCGGTGGTGACAACCGGTGAATCGGCCAAGTATGATCGTGTTTTTCAAGATTTGATCAAAGAGGAACAGAAGAAACTGGCATCGGCGACAGCAGTGCCGACGGCGAAGGCAAAGAGTACGGCGAAGGCAAAGAGTACGGCAAAGGCAAAGAGTACGGCAAAGGCAAAAAACACAAAGAAGACAGCGGAACCAACGAAGACACCTAAACCGGCTGAGACGCAAAAAGCAAAACCGGCGCAAACAGTAAAAACACCCAAAACAGAGAAGACCGCTAAGAAAAAAAGTACAAAAAAGAAAACGGTTAAGTATGAAGGAAATTTGGACTCGCTTTTAAATTAGTAACAAAAAAATAAATCCATTCGGACATTCTTTTGTTATAGTGAGGAGGAACCGTTATGCGCAAAGCACATAATTAAAAATCGGTTCCGACGACCTGCCGCCGAGTGTAGGCGAGGGACGATACATATGCTGCAAGGAGTGAACCAATATGGATGAACAGTATCAGGCGTATCTGCTGGCACAGATCCAGGAATATTTTTATAAAAAATTTGATTCTTTCATGATCGAGAAATGGAGTGGATCCCCGCTGGAGGATCCAATACCGGTCAGTCAGAGGGAAGAGGCCTATGCCCGGTTTTACCAGAAGGTGAAAAGGGCACATGTGGCCAACCGGCAGACCATACGGAGGTGGTTTGGTCTGGGAACGCAGGATGAGGAAACATTAAATCCACCGAACCGCAAGAGCATTTATAAAATAGCTTTTGCGCTGGGACTGTCTATGGAAGAGACGGAAGAGTATCTTCAGTACGGCATTTCCCAGGCCGGATTTCAGGTAAATGACTACGAGGAATTTATCTGTATGTACTGTCTGGAAAATGGCATGAGCCAGGAAAAATGTCAGAAGATGATCGACTTTTTTGAGGAAAAATGTGCGGGAAAACTGACGGTGGAGCAACAGAGCAAGACGAACTGGCTGAAAGAGCAGTTCCAGATTGTAAAGGAATATCCGGAAGAGGACTTTTTTGTCTGGATATGCCGCCATCGGAAATATTTTAAAGGTTACAGTCTGACGGTGCTGAACTACTATCACAAACTGGTGGAAAAATGCCTGGTCTGGTATCGGGAGGAAGTAAAAAAGTCACTGGCTATGGAATTAAAGAAGGTAGGGTTTTATGAGTGGCTGGATGAGAGCCGCAGAGAGGAGGAACTGGTTTCTCAGGATATTCAGCGTTTTGTGAAGAACCGCTGTCGATCTAAGACCAATCCTTTATCCAAGTCCTGTGCCAGAGACATCCGGGAAATGACTGCGAAAGTGTTTGCGGACCGGGATCGTCTGTGCGACCTGGTGACCGGAGTGTATTCCACGGTTCCACTGCGGTTTCAGGGGCGTAACAAGCGCGGAAAGATGTACAAGGAACTGGAGGGGGAGATCCGCACGGTGGACAGTAAGTATGTGTCGGAACTTTTGAATGTGGCTGTATTGAAAGAACAGCAGATGGAGCGGTACATAAAACTGGCGCAGGAAAAGGATCCGGAGAAGCAGAAAAAGCTGCAGCAGGAGATCCGGAAAAGCGGCCAGCGTGTGCGGGTAGTGCAACGATCCGACCTTTTGATCCTGGCTCAGTATATTATCTATAAAGAGGCAGCAGAGCAGGAGAGCCTGGAGGATTACGAGTATGATGCACAGAGGGTAAAAGACAAATTCATTCATTATGCCAATGGGATCCTGGACAGCTGTGGTATGCGGAGAGTGGATCCGGAGTATATGTTAGATTATCTTTTGCTATCCTGCTTTGATGAGAAGGAAATGTATCTTTTCTCGGAAGTGCTGGAAGAGTGATAAACAAGAAAAAAGATGTGAAACGAGAATTGTACCGACCCCCAAAAGTTAGACCCTAAAATCTAACGATTGGAGGTCGGTATTTTTATGTCCAAATATAGTTTTGAATTCAAAAAACAAT
>JAXDTV010000011.1:0-5775 GCA_034089785.1 Eubacterium sp. | reverse complement strand
ACTACAGGATATCCGATTTTATTTGTAAACTCAATACCATCTTCTACTGTTTCAACAACAAGTGATGGAGCACATGGCTCATTGATTTTTTCCATTGTCTCTTTAAATTCAAGACGGTCTTCTGCCTTTTTGATCGTAAGTGCTGTGGTACCAATCAGGCGTACATTTTCCTGCTTCAAAAAGCCGGACTCTTCCAGTTCCATAGCGATGTTCAAAGCAGCCTGGCCACCCAGTGTTGGCAGGATACTGTCCGGTTTTTCTTTCTGGATCAGTTTTTTCACAACTTCTGGTGTCAATGGCTCAATATATACTTTATCTGCAATATCTTTATCCGTCATAATGGTAGCCGGATTGGAGTTGATCAGTACAACTTCCATTCCCTCTTCTTTTAATGAACGGCATGCCTGTGTGCCGGCATAATCAAACTCAGCAGCCTGGCCGATGACAATAGGACCTGAGCCAATAACTAAAACTTTTTTGATTCCTTCAATCTTTGGCATATTATCTCTCCTCCATCATCTTAATAAACCGGTCAAACAATACTTCCGAATCCTTTGGACCTGCACAGGCTTCCGGGTGGAACTGAACGGTAAATATATTTTTATTTTTGTATTTCAGGCCTTCAACGGTTTTATCATTTACATTCACGAAAGCAACCTCCGCAATATCCGCCGGAACGCTGTCTTCTTTTACCATATAGCCATGGTTCTGGGAAGAAATGTAAACTCTTCCGGTCTCCAGATCTTTTACCGGATGATTGGCTCCTCTGTGGCCGTATTTCATTTTTTCGGTGTCACATCCTGTGGCAAGGGCCATCAACTGGTGTCCGAGACAGATTGCAAAAATCGGCACATCCGACTGGTACAGTGATTTCAGATTTTCGATCACTTCGGTACATTCTTTTGGATCTCCAGGGCCGTTTGTAAGCATAATGCCATCCGGATTGATAGCAAGGATATCCTTTGGATTGGTGCGGGCAGGGAAAATCGTAACTTCGCAGCCTCTCTTTAACAGGCAGCGGGCAATATTGAATTTTGTCCCTACATCAAGAATAGCAACTTTCTTTGAAACGGAAATGTTGCTATCTGTGTTTAAATCTCCTGGCCGATAGCTGACAATTTCTTTGGTGGTTACCTTGTCCACTACGCCCTGAACAGAATATTCTTTAATTTTAGCCAGTGCTTCATCCATGTTCTCAGGCATCTTTGTTGTGATCATTCCGTTCATGGTACCTTTTTCACGCAGAATCTTAGTCAGCGCACGAGTGTCGATTCCCTCAATACCAGGAATGTCCTGCTCAACCAAAAAGTCCTGAATACTTTGTTCATTTCGGAAATTACTGCCCAGACGGGATAATTCACGAACAATAAAGCCGTCTGTATTAGAAGCCTTCGCTTCCATATCCTCGCGGCAAATTCCATAATTTCCAATCAACGGATAGGTCATAACAACTGCTTGTCCGGCATAACTTGGATCTGTCAGCACTTCCAGATATCCGGTCATAGAAGTATTAAAAACAATTTCACTGATGACTTCTTTGGTGCTTCCAATACTTCTGCCGGTAAATGTGGTGCCATCTTCCAGTATGAGATACGCTTCCATTTTATCCTCCTTTATTGCCCTTTTACAAAGGGACTTACAAAATTAATCAAATGCCAAGATCATCTGGGCTGTTTCAACTAAATTGTTGCCACCGTCCATACTCAGCTTCTGGATATATTTATGCGCTTCTTCTTCTGAAAGTTTGTTTCGTTCCATCAGAAGCGCTTTGGCATCGTCAATAATCTTCTTCTCTTCCTTTGTGCGGAGTTTGGGCTGATATCGTTTGCGCTTTCGTGCCGGCCGGCTCAGTTCGATCAGCATGGTCTCAATGGTGTTGACCAGCTCTACCGAATGAATGGGCATAGGCAGACACAGGATGCTGCCGATGGAACACTCCTGCAGTTTGGCAGCGGAAGCAACCAAAAGCATACGAAATTCCCTGGGCAGATATCCGTATAATTCACTGTAATGCATATCTGCTAATTTATATCCGCACAACACAATACCGCCGTCACTTTCATTGGCGGCTGCGATTACCTGCGATGCGCTATTATATGCTAGTATATCATCATATCCGTTACGATTCAAAACATTTTTTATTTTTTTTGCATCTTCCAGCTTGGAAAAGGCTACTATAATTTGCCAAATAACTTACACCTCCCTTGTAAAAAGCGCGTAAATTCGTGGTTTTTATCTTAAATTTGATTCAAATATTTTTCTACTTCCCAAGCTGTAACTTGTTGACAAAATTCACTCCATTCATCACTTTTTCTGGCGATGAACAGTTCGGAAACAGATTTTCCTAATACATTTTGTAAAAAAGTATCTTTTTCAAATTCACGAATTGCTTCCATCAAGGTTCTTGGTAAAAAGTCTAATTTGGCAATTTCTTCCGGTGAGATGTCATCCTGGCTTACCGGCGGCTCAATCTTATTTTTGATGCCTTCCAGTCCACATGCCAGGCAGGCTGCCATAACAAGGTATGGATTGCTGGCACCGTCCGGACTGCGCAGTACGATACGGGGGCCGATGGCACCGCTGCTTGTAATGCGCATCAGGGGAGTTCTGTTTTTTCTTGACCAGCTTATATTAACCGGTGCATTGTATCCCGGCACAAGGCGTTTGTAAGAATTTATGATCGGATTGTTGATCAGGGTCATTCCTTTGATGTGCTTCATAATACCGCCCATAAAATAATAAGCTTCCTTGCTCAGTCCGTATTCTTCATCCGGGTCACTGAAAACATTGACGCCGTTTTTGCATAAAAACATGTTGTAGAATAAAGCGGAACCTTTCATGCCAAAGTTTGGTTTCGGCATAAATGTAGCATGAAGGCCGTGACGCTTGGCCACAGTACGGACTGCCAGTTTAAAGGTCATGTAGTTGTCAGCGGACTGGACACAGTCATCAAACTTAAAATCAATACAATGCTGTGCTTTTTCATTTGAGTGATAAGAGGATTCCATCTCAAATCCCATCTCCGACAGGGACTGGACGATATCACGGCGGGCATTTTCGCCCAGATCCAGAGGACTGATATCGAAAAATCCGCCCTTTTCATTTGTGTGGGTGGTTGGTTCGCCATTTTCATCTGTGTCAAAGAGGAAAAATTCAGATTCCGGACTGACATTGAATGTGTAACCCATTTCTTTTGCCTCTTTGGCAACCTGGCTTAATATAAAACGGGAATCTGCCATAAAAGGAGACCCGTCCGGATTCATTACATCACAGATAAAGCGGGCCACTCTTCCCCGTTGTGGGCGCCATGGAAAAATGGCAAATGTATCCAGATCCGGCACCAGGATCAGTTCGTCCACATTTTCCGTGTCAAATCCGTTGATGGCAGCACCATCAAATGTACAGCGGTTATTAAGTACCAGCTCCAGCTGATTGGATGTGACCGCCATATTTTTTAAATTTCCAAACGTATCTGTAAACTGAAGACGGATAAAGTCCACATCTTCCTCCTCTACCATACGAATAATATCATCCTTAGAATAATGCATATTGTTCTCCTTTCGATTCCCTTTTTATTTTGCAAAAACCGACGATACGATAGCACCGCCGGTTTTCTATTTTTAATCCAGATTGGTATAACCCATCAGATCTTTATCCACTGCTTTGGCTGCTTCTCTTCCTTCACGGATCGCCCATACGACCAGGGACTGGCCTCTGTGCATATCGCCGGCAGTAAAGACACCTTTTTCGCTGGTTGCATATTCTCCTGGCTTGGTAGCTACATTGGTTCTCTCTGTCATTTTTAAGTTAAAATCTTTGGCAATATACTCTTCTGTTCCTAAAAATCCTGCAGCAATGAAAACAAGATCTACATCCAGGACATATTCACTGCCCGGAGTCTGTGTCATATTCATGCGGCCGGTCTTTTCATCTTTTTTCCAGTCCAGTTTAACGCATTTGACTTTTTTCAAAACACCTTTTTCGTCTGCGATAAACTCTTTTACAGTTGTCTCATAGATACGCGGATCCTGTCCGAAAACAGCAATGGCTTCCTGCTGGCCGTAGTCTGTTTTCAGCACTTTTGGCCATTCCGGCCAAGGATTGTCTGCGGCTCTGGTCACTGGTGGTTTTGGCATCATTTCCAGCTGGACAACACTTTTTGCCCCCTGACGGATGGAGGATCCCACACAGTCATTACCGGTATCTCCACCACCGATCACCAGTACATTTTTGCCCTTTGCATCAATGTAATCTGTGTAGGATGCATCACGCAGATGCTTGGTAACCCGTTTCAGATAATCAACAGCAAAATAAATTCCACTGGCTTCTCTGCCAGGTGCTTTAATGTCTCTTGGATGAGATGCACCACAAGTAAGTATAACACGGTCAAAATCTTTTTTCAATTGTTCCGCTTTTATGTCTACTCCTACATTGACACCGGTTTTGAAGATAATTCCTTCCGCCTCCATAATTTTTATACGGCGGTCGATCACTTCTTTTTCCAGTTTCATATTCGGAATTCCATACATCAAAAGACCGCCCGGATGATCTTCTCTTTCAAAGACCGTTACCTGATGGCCTCTGCGGTTTAACTGATCGGCAGCTGCCAGACCGGAAGGACCGGAACCTACGATAGCAACGGTTTTTCCGGTGCGTACTTTCGGCGGCTTTGGCTCCATCAGGCCGTGTGAAAAGCCATATTCGATAATGGCATTTTCATTTTCTTTGATGGTTACCGGAGTATCATTTAATCCACAGGTACATGCTGCTTCGCAGGGAGCAGGACAGACTCTGGAAGTAAATTCCGGGAAATTATTGGTTTTCAGCAGACGGCCAAGGGCCTGCTCATAACTGTTCATATATACCAGATCGTTCCATTCCGGACACAGATTGTGCAGCGGACAGCCACTGGCCATGCCGCCGATCATCATGCCGGACTGGCAGAACGGCACGCCGCAGTCCATGCAGCGGCACGCCTGTACCTTACGATCCTCTTCTTTTAACGGAGTATGAAACTCGTTGAAGTTTTTGATCCTCTCCAATGGTTCAATCTCTGTATTACCTTGTCTTCTATATTCCATAAAGCCTGTTGGTTTTCCCATGATTCATCAACCTACCTTTCTATTCTTCCATAGCGATTATTTAGCTTTTTTCAACTGATAAAATGCTTCAATCTGTGCCTGTTCATTGCTCATTCCCTTTTCCTCCATCTGGGCAATCTTCTGGAGCATTGCCTGATAGTCATGAGGAATGATCTTTTTGAATTTTGGAAGATATTCACTAAAGTGATCCAGTATTTCCTTACCACGAGGAGAATTTGTTGCTGCCACATGGTCTGTGATCATTTGTTTCAGCTGCATTACATCATATTTATCTGTTACAGAGTTAGAGGATACTAATGCCTTGTTCAGTTTCAGATACAGGTCACTGTTTTCATCTAATACATAAGCACTACCACCGCTCATTCCTGCTGCAAAGTTTTTGCCGGTTGGTCCAAGGACAACCACACATCCGCCGGTCATATATTCACATCCGTGGTCTCCCACACCTTCTACGACGGCTTCGGCACCGGAGTTGCGGACACAGAAACGCTCGCCTGCTACGCCGTTGATATAGGCATATCCACTGGTAGCACCATACAAAGCTACATTACCGATAACAATATTGTCTTCGGCGCGATACTGTACTCCTTCCGGTGGGTAGACGATCAATTTACCGCCTGACAGACCCTTTCCGAAGTAATCGTTGCTGTCACCTACCAATTCCAGTGTCAGT
>JAXDTV010000145.1:0-5212 GCA_034089785.1 Eubacterium sp. | reverse complement strand
CCATCAACCGCAGTCTTTTTCCTGTGATGGCTGTCGTATCACCCCGGATGGTTTCCACCTTGGTAGTTTCCTCCGCATGGACGATCTTGCTTTCGTCCTTTTTGCTGTAGGAAGTTACTTTACCGGATTGTTTTTTTGCTGCTGCCGTTTTCTTTTTCTCCACTGCCACTTCCTTGGTAGTAGTGATTCCCTGCACTTCGCCCTGCTCTTCGACTTTCGTCTGCTGGGTCGTCTTCTGCTTTTTTTGTTTCTGGCTGTCTGTTTTTTCTTCTGTCTCTGTTTTCTTTGTCTCACTCTTCACAGAAGAAGATGCGGTCGGCGAAACACCGGTATCTGTTTTTTTCACATTGTCCTGCTTCTGCTCCTCTGTCTTTTCCGGCTCTGATACCACCGGACTGATCAGTACCCGGTCATCTCCTTTTCCCGATACAAAATCTCCACCGTCCCGGTCTCCTTCAATCGGACAGGTACACACGCCGCTTTCCTCTCTCTCCAGACAGAGGATGTTGGACTCTACGCCCTCGTTCACAAATTTAATATATAAGTACGCTTCTTTCCGGCAAAACTCTGCCGACAGCATGATTCCATCCGGCGCCGGGCTCATATCTTTACAGGCCTCTATGGTCTGCCAGTCTGCTTTTCCCAGTTCTTTGTATGTAAGAGGCGTGTCAGAATAACAATACTCCGCCTTCATGCCTTCAAAAGCAGTGAAGTTGTACAGATAACTCAATGACACCTGAAATTGTGAAATATAAGTAGGAAACACCTCAAACTCTGCCGGATCCGACACACATACCGGGATGTCATACTCTTCCTTATACTCTTCGGATAAAGTGTACTGCGTATGATCGTACTCAAGGGATGCCTTCATTACATAAGTGCCTTTTTTTGACATATCCACCTGGGAATAATCATAGCACATATAGATCTCCGTGCTTTCATTTCCGTCCTGACACACAGCATACATAGGATATCCGTCAAATCCTGCCACCCAGTCCTCCAGCTCATTGGATCCTTCTTTCACCATCACAGACATGGTCAATATATCCAGGTCATAAATCTCCGTGATGCACTGTCTCGTATCTTCCTTTGCCTCCACTGTGTTTCCCATTCCGGATAAAATCCACATAACCGTCAAAATCCCCACTAGCGCCATATATTTAATACCATTTTTCATCGAACTTCACTCCTTTAATCCCAGGGAAAAATCTAAATACTGCCGTTTCGCCTGGGCCATATTCCGTCTGCTGATAGGAACTGCCTCGCCATTGTCCAGAATAAATGCATCCTTTTCCATCCCTGTCACATGGGAAAGATTCACTACGATCCCTTTGGAACAGCGGCAGAATCTGGAATCACTTTCTAACGGTGCCACCGTCTTTTGAAAATTAATAGCTGAGGACTGCTTCCACACTTTGTCCTTCATATGTACTTCTGTGGATCTCATTACCGAGGATAAAAAATACAGATCCTTGTAAGGTACAAATACCTTGGTCCGCTCTACCATCAATGGCAGTTTTCTCTCCTCTTTCCGGAACCGGTCCATAAAAACAGAAAGAGTCTGCTCTAATTTAGCCTGATCCACAGGTTTTAACAGATACCGGAAAGCACCTACTTCATAGCCTTCCAGCGCATAGTCCATACTGGTGGTGAGAAAGATCACAGGACACCGACTGCCCTCTGCCGCCATCTGTCTCGCCACTTCCATACCGGTCAGTTCTTTCATAAAAATATCCAAAAAAACAAGGTCATACTCTGAATCCGTCGTTCTTTGCAAAAACTCCTCTCCCGACTCATACACATCCATGGCCAGATCCATTCCGACCGATCCAAAATAACGCTCCAACAAATCCCCTAAACTGCACCGATCCGACTCTAGATCGTCTACAATGGCAATGTGCATGGCATCCTCCTTGTCTCATCATTTCAACATGTCTTTCTATGCAAAATTTTATCAAACCACCTCCGGGTGGTCAAGCAATTTTTCTTTTTTCTTAACAATTTTGAAACAATTCTTGTGTTTTTTCCTCATTACTTTATAATAGAGGGCAAAAGAAATCAAAAAAGGAGAATTGAATGAAAAGAAAATCTTGGCGAAAAAAACTGATGGCAATGACTGTACTTATGTCACTGCTTTTGTCTGCTACCGGATGTTCTGAAGATCCGGATGCTCAGACTTCATCCACCAAAAGCGGTGGATCCGGCGACAGCTGGGTTATCTACTGGTATCTGTGCGGAAGCGATCTGGAAAGTAACGCAGCAGCCGCTACCACAGACCTTCAGGAAATGCTTCAGGTTACTCTGCCTGAAAATGTAAAAGTAGTGATCCAGACCGGTGGTGCTAAAAAATGGCAGAACGATCAGGTCAAAGCGGACCGTCTGCAGCGGTACGAGTACTCCGGCAACACATTGGAATTAAAAGACGAGGCCGACCAGGCCAGCATGGGTGATCCTGCCACACTAAAGGACTTTTTGAAATATGGGGAAGAAAATTATCAGGCTGATCACAAAATGCTTTTGTTCTGGAACCACGGCGGCGGCAGTGTCAGCGGTGTCTCTTTTGATGAGAACTACGATGCGGATTCCCTGACACTGGATGAACTGTCCCAGGCTATGAAAGAAGTGTACGGGGACAAAAAAGCATTGGAAGTTGTTGGTTTTGACACATGCCTTATGGCTACACTGGACACAGCAAATGTTTTCCAGAAGTATGCCCGCTACATGGTAGCGTCGGAAGAAACAGAGCCGGGTAATGGATGGCTCTACAGCGGCTGGCTGAGTTCCCTTGCCAAAGATCCTTCCATGGATGGTGCCAAACTGGGAAAAGCCATCTGCGACAGTTTTGTAAAAGGCTGTAAAGAAGTAGGCACCGATAAAGAAATCACTTTATCTGTTACCGATCTTTCTAAAACCGCTGCTATTACCAGTGCCGTGCGCAACATGGGTAAAGTTGTTTTACAAAAGGCCGAAAAAGACACCTCTGTCTGTGCCGAATTTGCCCGAAGCGCAGGAAAGAGCGAAAATTACGGCGGTAACAATGACAAAGAGGGCTACACCAACATGGTAGACCTGGGCCACCTGGCTGACAACGCCGAAGGCATTATCGGCTCTGCCAGAGATGAGATCAAGAAAGCCCTTTCCGATGCCGTTGTATATAAAGTAAATGGTGACTACCGCCGCCATGCCAGCGGACTCTCCATCTACTACTCTTACGATGGAGACGAAAATGGTGCCAAAGCTTATCACCAGATCGCAGCCGATTCTTTATACTCGGATTTTGTCAACTATTCCATCGGTCTGGGACTTTCCGAAGAAGCCCAGAATGAGGCAAGTGTAAGCGAGGTTCCGGAGGTTTCCGGATTTAACGGAGAGATGCCTATCTCCATCACAAAGAATAATTATCTGCAGTTAAAGATTGCCAGCGACCAGATTGACAGTATCCAGGATATTTCCTTTAACCTGGCTTACCTCAGTGATGACGGCGATGCCATTGTTTTCCTGGGAAAAGACAACGATCTGAACTGCGACTGGGACAAAGGTGTGTTCCGGGATAACTTCCGTGGCAAATGGGGTTCTATCAACGGTTCCCACTGCTACATGGATCTGGTTTACCAGGACGATGATTACAACCTGTACTCTGTTCCGATCAAACTCAACGGCGAAAAGAGATTCTTAAGCGTGGCTTATGATTATGACTCCGATGCCTTTTACATTCTTGGATCCAGTTCCGGTGTAGATGAATCCGGCCAGGCAGGAAAGGATATAACACCTCTGAAGAAAGGCGACAAATTAACCATCCTTTACTATGCACAGGATCTTTCTTCTGACGCAGAAGTAGAAGAGATCGAAGGCGAAAAGATCACATGGAAAGACAGTTACAAGTTTACAGAGGAAGATCTGCCGGATGGAAAATACGCTTTTCTCTTTGAAGTAACCGATATTAAAGGAAAGAGCACTTTATCCGATGCAGCATTTATCAATTACAAGGACGGCGAGATTACGCCGGAAATGTAATGGTTTTCTCCTTTTATTTATACAAGAATGCAGAAGTTTAACCGCTTCTGCATTTTTTTGTCCACTTCTACAAAAACCGTAGTAAAGCGGAAAAAACTATGGTATTTTATAGCCACACTAATTCTTTGAGGAGGGGCTATGATATGAAGATTTACCTTTGTAATGAATCTGTGCGTGAACAGCAAAAGCAAAAAGACTATCGTTCTCTGTTTGCAGCAGAGGACACTGTTTCATACATGGTGAATCGGAAAATGAAACAATTTTTCCTAAAAGACATTATCTACATGGAAACTTGCGGTCATGGAACTATGGTTCATACAATTCATGGATCCTACCGGACAAACTGCTCTTTGACCCGGGCCATTCAGGCATTGACGGATCAAACAGACTTCATTCCCTGTGGCAAGAGCTATTTTGTTCATCTGAAATACATAGAAGATGTGACAAAACAAAGGATTGTCGTAAAGGGAGGTGAATACATCTTTATTCCGGTGCGCCTGCAAAAATTAGTAACAACCCAAATAAGTAATTATTTTATTAAAATCAATGGAGGATTGAAAGAATGAAAAAGTTTTTAACAATGGCACTTGTATTTGTAATGATGTTCAGCATGGTAGGATGCGGTATTTCCTACAGCGACATTACCGGTGACTGGACCGCTAAAACTATCAACGGTAAAAGCATCGATGAGTATGCAGCATCTCTTGGATGTGATCCAAGCCAGGCAACTGTTAATGTAAACATCACAGACAACGACAAACTGACAATCACCAGTACAAATGGTTCTCAGAAATTTGACTATGAGCGTCGTTCAAACGGTATCGAGTTGAAAGAAGAGGGAAAAGATACTGTTTACATGTCTATGTCTTACAACAAAGATGACAAAACTCTTTCTTACAAAATGGATCTTGGAAACAACAACATTATGGAAGTAGTCCTTGAAAAAGGAAAAGCAGACATCACTTCCGCAAGCCAGGATGCAACTGCTCAGGACGGTACTGCTGCCGACGATGGCACTGCTGTAGATGACGGTACTGCTGCTGACGATGGCACTGCTGTAGATGATGGTACTGCTGCAGATGACGGTTCCGCTGATGATGGTTCCGACTATGTGGATGAGTCTGCTGCTGAATAATCAATAATTGCATTATGATTCCTTATGTGGTATAATCCACAAGGGCAATGTTGTCCAATACGA
>JAXDTV010000133.1:0-7255 GCA_034089785.1 Eubacterium sp. | reverse complement strand
ATTACTTCTGTGGGCCAGCACTTACCAATGCTTTTCCTGCATCGTTTCCTTCGTATTTTGCGAAGTTCTTGATGAAACGATCTGCCAGGTCTTTTGCTTTTGTCTCCCATTCGGAAGCGTCTGCGTAAGTATCTCTAGGATCCAGAATACCTGTATCTACTCCTGGAAGTTCGGTTGGTACTTCAAAGTTGAAGTATGGGATCTTCTTAGTAGGAGCTTCGTTGATAGCACCGCTGAGGATCGCATCAATGATTCCACGAGTATCTTTGATAGAGATTCGTTTGCCGGTTCCGTTCCATCCTGTGTTAACCAGGTATGCTTTGGCACCGCTCTTCTCCATCTTCTTAACAAGTTCTTCTGCATACTTAGTAGGATGCAGCTCCAGGAATGCCTGTCCGAAACATGCGGAGAATGTAGGAGTTGGCTCTGTGATTCCACGCTCTGTACCAGCCAGTTTTGCTGTAAATCCTGAAAGGAAGTAGTACTGTGTCTGCTCTGGTGTCAAAATAGACACTGGAGGAAGTACTCCAAATGCATCGGCAGAAAGGAAGATAACATTCTTAGCTGCTGGTGCAGAAGAAATTGGACGAACGATATTCTCAATATGGTCGATCGGATAGGATACACGAGTATTCTCTGTTACGCTCTTATCAGCAAAATCAATCACACCGTTATCATCCAATGAAACATTCTCAAGAAGTGCGTCACGACGGATCGCATTGTAGATGTCCGGCTCAGACTCTTTGTCCAGGTCAATAACCTTAGCGTAGCATCCACCTTCAAAGTTGAACACACCATTGTCATCCCAGCCGTGCTCGTCATCACCGATCAAGAGACGCTTAGGATCTGTAGACAATGTAGTCTTACCTGTTCCGGAAAGTCCGAAGAAGATCGCTGTGTTCTCACCGTTCAGATCTGTGTTTGCAGAACAGTGCATGGAAGCGATTCCTTTCAATGGAAGGTAGTAGTTCATCATGGAGAACATACCTTTCTTCATCTCTCCACCGTACCATGTGTTGATGATAACCTGCTCGCGGCTTGTAATATTAAATACAACAGCAGTCTCTGAATTCAGTCCCAGTTCTTTGTAGTTCTCTACTTTTGCCTTAGAAGCATTGTAAACAACGAAGTCCGGCTCAAAATTTTTCAACTCTTCTTCTGTTGGTTTGATAAACATATTTGTTACAAAGTGTGCCTGCCATGCAACTTCCACGATAAAACGGATCGCCATGCGGGTATCTTTGTTTGCTCCACAAAAAGCATCTACTACAAACAATCTCTTGTTTGACAGTTCTTTGATCGCAATATCTTTTACTGCATTCCATGTCTCTTTAGATGCCTTATGGTTGTCATTCTTGTATTCGTCAGATGTCCACCATACAGTGTCTTTGGAATTTTCATCTTCTACGATGAATTTGTCCTTAGGGGAACGTCCTGTATATACTCCAGTCATTACATTAACTGCACCAAGTTCGCTCTCCTGTCCTTTTTCGAAGCCTTCAAGATCAGATTTTGTCTCTTCTTCAAATAACTGCTCATATGAAGGATTATAAACAATCTCTGTAGTTCCACTAATGCCATACTTGCTCAAATCAATATTTGCCATCTTACATTTAACCTCTTTTCTTTTATAGTAACCTGATATCTACTTGGAAATGCAGGTTCTGCAGTGTCAATTGGATCCGTTCTTATGGAAAATCCAACTACTACATGATAGTATACCGAATCTGCCCGAAAAAATCAATAAAAACTTGGTTTGTCCAATTCCATTGACTTTCTCTTGTTTTTTTGTTAAAATTACATAATTTTTTATGAAAGGATGTGCGTGTGATGTTTTATCGACAGCGGCGGTCAGTCTGCCTGTATCTGGCAGTTATTATGGCTTTTTGCGGGATTCTTGCCGGTTTTGACCAGTTTGAACCCTCTTTTGCCATGAGTACCGCCTCTGACGATGTCCGGGTAGAACAGTCCATTACTTCTCTGTCCGAGAAACTTTTATGCACCAGCGAAACAAAGGGTTCAAACGACATTGTCCGCTCTCTGGAAAAGAACCATACGGTATCCAAATGCCGCAAAACGGACTTTGTTCCTCTGCGCCTTTTGCTTTTGCCGGAGACTCGATTCACTTATACAGATGAAGCCGATCCGGATTATTCGCTGCCCGCTCCTCTGGAGACTATCACGCAGTACATACATCGTTCCGACGGCAAAAAACGCTGCTCATTTTTCTAAATATATATAAGTTTGATATTAAAAATCAGTGAGGCCCGCTGTGTACCAATACGCCAGTGCGCTGTTCATTGTACATAGTATGTCTGGCCTCCTTGCAAATTATGGAGGAATGAAACATGAGTAGTGTTGGAATTATTTTAGCTGTTGTCGTAGGTATTGCTATTTTAGGTCTGATCGTGTGGACCTACCGTTGGGAGACTTCCGGTGAAGACTACAACGAAAGCAACGACAAAGTAAGCAAGGCGGATTCCGCCAAATAAATCTTGATACAAGAAACCTAAAGTCACCTAAAAAAAGAAGTTTATCCTGTGGAGATCAACGGCTGACGCCCCGTTTTCTCTGGTTGGATAAACTTCTTTTCTATTATGCAAAAACCATCTTAATGAGATATTTTCTCTCTTTTATCCTATCTTTTTGATCTGTTTTGCCACACCCGGTGCCACAAGACCTGCCAGTACCATCTTTACCAGGTCACCGATCAAAAATGGGAATACGCACAATGCCAGTGCCGCTATCACCCCGGTTCCTGTAGACACACAGAACCAGGCTGTACCAAATATGTACGCAATGGCAGTTCCCAGGATCATTCCCAGCAGATGCAGAAAGAAATTCTGAAATTTTTCAATAAACAAACCGCATACCAGTGTCATAAGGATAAATCCGATGAGATATCCACCGGTTGGTCCTGCCAGTTTGCCTACACCGCCGGTAAATCCGGAAAAGACAGGAAGTCCAACCATCCCCAGCAAAAGGTATACTACATAACTGATCAATCCTCTCTTCCATCCAAGGAAATACAATTCAAAGTAGATCACAAAGTTGGTCAGCGAGATGGGTACCGGTCCGATAGGAATGGACAGCGGTGCCAGAACACAGGTTACAGCAATAAATAAGGCCATCAGTACCATATTTTTCAGATCAAATACTTTTTCTTTTTCATTCATTTCATTATCCTCCACAAAATATCGCATCCCGCTTCAGCAGAATGGTTTTTATTTGATTATTCTTCCCATTTCTTCAAACATATCCATGTCCTCGGCAATGGTGTTTCCTACGGTAGTCAGCATATCGCCGGTAATAGTGGCATTGGCTCCTGACTCAAACAAGATTTTTCCGCCTTCTTCAAAGCGGTTCCGTCCTGCCGCCATCAGCACATAGGCTTCCGTATTCAGATACCGGAAGATCGCCACTGTCCGCAGTACATCTTCTTTCGGGATCGGCTCCATGCCTTCGTACGGCGTTCCCGGGATCGGAGACAGCACATTGATAGGAATGGAAGTAACTCCCAGTTCCGCCGTCCAGAATGCCATATCCACTCTGTCTTCCCAGGTTTCTCCCATACCGATGATACCACCGGAGCACACAGACAAACCGGCCTCTTTCGCCATTTTTATCTCCCGCACCTTATCTTCAAATGTATGGGTCGTGCAGATATTAGGGAAATTTCTCTTTGATGTCTCAATATTTTCATGATAGCGTTCCACGCCTGCCTCTTTCAGTGCCACAAACTCCTCTTTGCTCAGCAATCCATGAGAGGCGCAAAGGGACAACTCCTGACAATTCTCCTTAATGGCACGGTATGCTTCCACTGCCTTGTCAAAATCTTTACCCAGACTGCGGCCGGCCGTTACGATGGAATAGCGGTGTACGCCCTTGGCCTGGTGATACTTGGCGTCCTCCACAATTTTTTCTACCGGAAGAAAAGCGTATTCGGAAATACCGGTACAATGATGTCCCGACTGGGCACAGAACTTACAGTCTTCACTACATTTTCCGCTTCGGCCGTTAATAATGGAACACAGATCCACTTCTTTGCCACATAATGCCTGACGGATCCGGTCTGCTCCCTGGGTCAACTCTTCCAGCGGAGCGTCTAGCAAAAACTGCCAGTCATCCTCTCTGGTCAGGCGTCTTCCACCAATAATCTCGTCTGCTGTTTTTTTTGCATCCATGATGGTTCTCCTTCTCTTTTTGTAATCTGATGAATAGTATATTCGCAAAAAAAAGAATTGTCAACCTATTTCTATTGATGGGTTGACAATTCTTGATAGGTTAACAATTTTTCTTTTTAAATTTCTGTGCAATGAAGACAATTTTTAATATCATCTTTCGCCTGACTGATAGGTCTCAGTCCAAAGGTATCTGCCAGATACTGCAATACATTGGGACTAAGAAATGCCGGCAGGGTAGGTCCCAGATATATATTTTTAAATCCAAGGCTTAACAATGCCAATAAATCTGCCACTGCTTTCTGCTCATACCAGGACAGGATCAGGGAAAGTGGCAGGCTGTTTACATCGGTATCAAAAGCATCTGCCAATGCGGTAGCAATACAGACCGCCGAATAGGCATCGTTACACTGACCAATATCCAGTAATCGCGGCAGTCCTGCCACCTGGCCAAACTCCATTTTATTAAACCGATACTTTCCGCATGCCAGCGTCAGAATCATACAGTCGCACGGCACCCTTTGGGCAAATTCTGTATAATAATTCCGTCCCGGTCTGGCTCCATCGCAGCCTCCTATGAGAAAGAAATGGCGAATCTCGCCTTTTCTCACCGCCTCTACGATCTTATCCGCCTGACTTAATACCGCATTTCTGGCGAACCCTACCTGTATTTCCTTGTGTTCTGCTTCTTCCTTGAAGCCTCCCAGTTCCAGCGCATGGCGAATCAACGGGCCAAAGTCCTTTTCTCCGTTTTCTTTTTTCCCTATATGCTTCACTCCGTCCCATCCTACCACATTGGTACTGTAGATTCGGTCTTTGTAGGAATCTCTGGGACGCATAAGACAATTAGTAGTCATCAGAATGCATCCAGGCAGATGATCAAATTCCTTTTGCTGCTCCTGCCAGGCTCCGCCAAAATTTCCAACAAGATGAGGGTATTTTTTCAAACCTTCATAGCCATGAGAAGGGAGCATTTCTCCATGGGTGTAAATATTCACACCACTCCCCTCCGACTGTTTTAAAAGCATCTCCAAATCTTTCAGATCATGGCCGGAAACAATGATAAATGGGCCTTTTTTCACATGCACAGACACCGAATGAGGAGAGGGATGTCCATAGCAGGTAGTGTTGGCCTCATCCAGTTTTTTCATCACTTCTACCGCCATCTCTCCTGTCCGCATCGTAAGACGAATCAGTTCTTCCACAGTTCTTTCGTCTTCTGTAAGTGCGCTCAACGCTTCTATATAAAAATCATCCACCTGATCGCTGTAATACCCCAGTTCCCTTGCCTGATGTCCATAGGCACTGATTCCCTTCAAGCCATACAAAATCGTCTGACGCAAAGATCTCAGATCCGGATCTAGTTTTTTATCGTACATAATCCCTGCAATCTTGGCATCCTTCAACATTTCTGTCTTTGTCTGTGGCAAGTCGTATACCGCCTGAAAAGGTGCATTTTCTGCATTCTGTACCTGCTGCCGCAAATTTTCTTTCATCTTCTGTGACTCTCTAAGAAGCTCCACATGGTTTTCTGCATCAAAATTTACATTCGTTAGTGTTGTAAACAATGCGTTTTCTACAAATGAAACAATGCCTTTCTCCACCGGTATTTCTTTTTGACGATTTTTCTGGGCATAGTAACTGATCCCTTTTATCTGAAACATAAGCAAATCCTGTAAATTGGCAACTTCCGCTGTTTTTCCACATACGCCTTCCTTGGTACAGCCTTTTCCATTGGCTGTCTGCTCGCATTGATAGCAAAACATTTCATAGCCTAAGTCCATATTATTACTCATCTTTGCTGCCTCCCTTACTATTTGGTAGCAGTATGCACTGTCACGGTTCATTTTATGCAGAGACAGCATCAAAAAAGACAGCCCTACAAGCTGCCCTTTTCCAAGATTATGTTTTTTTAGTTTATTTTTTCAAATACCATCGTTGCCTGAATCCGGTCGCCGCCCAGAAATCCGCCACTTTGTGCAGAGGCTGTCGTGATGGTGTGCAGACGATATCCCTTAGATGCCTGCTCGTTCAGCACTTCTTCCAGTGCGGACAGGTTGCCGGAACCGGTTCCCAGAAACTTTTCCTTTAATGTTACCTGAAGTACCACATACTGAAGTCCTTCCACACCCGATGCGGTAGAATAAGTTGATGAATCTGAATAATTTGCCATTTTTTACATCCTTTCTCTTGTTCGTGCTTTATTTACACAATTCGATTGTTTGTATAAATTTTATCGAAAAATGTTATAAATTGCAAGAAAAATAGTTCAAATGGTCAGATTATTGTACAAACGGCATTTCTTCCTAACTCTTTTTCCCCAACTGCCAAAAAGCTACGGCACTGGCCGCCGCCACATTCAAAGAATCCACTCCATGAGCCATGGGAATACGAATCGTATAGTCACTTTCTTCGATTGTTTCCTGCTTCAGCCCCTCGCCTTCGGTTCCCAAAATAACTGCCAGTTTTTTCTCCCTGTTTAATCCGGGGTCAGTAATATTCACCGTATCTTCCCGCAAAGCCATGGCTGCTGTGGCAAATCCCAGTTTCTTCATTTCCGGTACAATGGCAGTTCCTTTTTCCATGATCGTCCACGGTATCTGAAACACGGTCCCCATACTTACACGGATGGCCCTCCGGTATAACGGGTCACTGCTGGCCGCCGTCATAAGAACTGCCTCCATATTCAGTGCTGCAGCAGACCGAAAAATTGCCCCTACATTGGTAGGATTGACCACATCTTCCAGGATGGCAATGCGCTCTTTCCCCTCACAGATCTGCTCCACTGTGGGAAGTTTCTTCCGATACATGGCGCACAACATTCCCCGGGTCAGCTTGAAACCAGTTATCTTCGTAAGCACATCAAAAGGAGCCGTATAGACAGGAATCCCTTCCCATTTTTTCAAAATGTCCTGCCCATATTTTTCAATATGTTCCTCTTCCATCAAAAAGGAAATTGGTTCGTAGCCCGCTGCCAGCGCCCGCTGGACCACCAACGGGCTTTCGGCAATAAAGATTCCACGGCCATGAGCCGGTGGATGCAAAAGAGATGACTCTTTTGTTCTGGCAAAAAG
>JAXDTV010000114.1:0-2564 GCA_034089785.1 Eubacterium sp. | reverse complement strand
GGTCTTTTGACACTGAAAGACGGTGCAGGTCTGACAGCAACCATCAATGACATTAAAGAAAATCCTAAGAAACTGAAATTCCAGGAACTGGAAGCAGCCCAGGTTGCTAAAGTAAAAGATGAAGTTGCTTTTGTTGTATTGAATGGTAACTATGCACTGGAAGCAGGCTACAGTGTCAGCAAGGATTCCATTGCTTATGAAAAAGCAGATTCTGAAGCGGCAAAAACTTATGTAAACATCATTGGCGTGAAAGAAGGAAATGAAAACAGTGACGGCATCAAGGCTTTGGTTAAGGTTTTGAAATCCGATGATATCAAGAAATTTATCAACGATAAATATGACGGAGCCGTAATTCCTTTTGAGGACTAAGGTGTTATTGAGAAAATAGGACGATTTAGCCCCATTGATTCTTTTATAAATTTGTGATAATCTTACAGCAGTTAGGATAGACTAACTACTGTAAGATTATTTTTATTTAGGAGGACGATCATGGATAAAGTATATGTAGTTTATTGGTCACAGACAGGAAACACACAGGCAATGGCAGATGCCATTGGAAAGGGCGTTACAGATGCGGGAAAAGAAGCAGAGGTTGTCTATGTAGGAAATGCTGACATCGAAGCACTGAAAGCAGCAAAGGGATTTGCTCTTGGCTGCTCGGCTATGGGAGCGGAAGTGCTGGAAGAGACGGAGATGGAACCTTTTGTAGAAGAGGTAGAGGCCTTTGCAGCAGGCAAAACTATCGCATTGTTTGGTTCCTACGGCTGGGGAGATGGCGAGTGGATGCGTGACTGGGTTGAACGCATGAGCGGTGCCGGTGCCACCGTCTTAAATGGCGAAGGTCTGATGTGCCATGAGGTGCCGGACGAATCCGCCTTGTCTGACTGTGAGGCACTGGGACAGCAGTTAGCAGCTCTGTAAAGGAGCCGGATATGGGGATAGAACAGAGCGTGATACAGCATTGTGCACCTACATTGGCCGGTATGAAGGCAGCGGGACTTTTTAACTTTTTCTATGAAGGAAAAGAGGAGATAAAAAAAGAACTGGATTGGCTTAATGGAATGCTGAATCCCAGAGGTGTATGGGTGCAGGCACTGCTGTGGAAAGAAAGCACTGTCCTTGTATATGTGTATCGGAAAAAGCAGATTGAGGCATCCCTGTCCCAGAGAGATGTGCAGGAACTGCTGAAAAACTATGGCTATGAAGATTTTTCTCTGGAGAAAAGCCTGTTACATCTAAAAAAGAGGCTTCACGGATACAAATGTTTTCCTCATGAGATCGGCATCTTTTTGGGGTATCCGCTGGAGGATGTGAAAGGGTTTATCGACAACAAAGGAAAGAATTGTCAAAGCTGCGGTTCCTGGAAAGTATATTGCAATGCAGGGGAGAAGGAAGCTTTGTTTGACAAGTACCGGAAGTGTACAAGAATTTACAGACAAGTATTTGAGGCCGGACGCAAACTGCCTCAGATGACAGTAGCAATGTAAAAAAGAAGTTTCTTACGTTGGAGACAGAAAACGCACTGCGTTAAAGCCTCTGGCAGAATGAAACTTCTTTTTATTTAGCTTTGACTTTTTTTGCTTTGCTCCAGGAGGAGTATGATTTCGTTTTCATAGTCCTAAAAATATAACAAAAAATCGTAGTAATTGACAAGGAACAGTGGACAATGTATTATTTTTTTTGAGAGTTATGGAAAGAGAAACACTACACGAAAAGGTCTAGATGAGAGATAGAAGAAAGGAATGAAAAACATGGAAAAAGAAATTGGAAGAAATCAGCCTTGCTGGTGTGGAAGTGGACGCAAATACAAAACCTGTCATGCGGATTTTGATGCAAAGGTAAATTCGTATCGAGAAAAAGGATGCTCCGTGCCTCCAAGAAGTATTATCAAAACACCAGAGCAGATTGAGAAGATCAAGGAGAGCTGCAAGATCAATGTGGCGATTCTTGACTATCTGGAAACGGTTGTAAAACCGGGTATGAACACAAAGGAAATCGATGACATCGTGTACCGTATGACGACGGAGCGGGGAGGAATTCCGGCACCGTTAAATTACCAGGGATTCCCTTACAGTGTGTGTACATCTGTGAATGACCAGGTGTGCCATGGATTCCCATCAGAAAAGGTGGTTTTGCAGGAAGGAGACATCATTAATATTGACTGTTCCACCATCCTGGACGGCTATTTTTCAGATTCTTCCAGAATGTTTTGCGTAGGGGAAGTAAGCCCGGAAAAGAAAAAACTGGTGGAAGTGACGAAAGAGTGTGTGGAAAAAGGACTGGAGCAGGTAAAACCATGGGGCTTTTTAGGTGACATGGGTCAGGCGGTACATGAGCATGCCATGGCCAATGGATATACGGTAGTCAGAGAGATCGGAGGTCATGGTGTAGGACTGGAATTTCACGAGGACCCATGGGTCAGCTATACTTCCAGAAGAGGGGAAGAAATGCTGATGGCACCGGGCATGATATTTACCATCGAACCAATGGTAAACATGGGTGGACAGGAGATTTTTACCGATGAAGCCAATGGCTGGGAAGTTTACACTAAAGACCGCAAGCCG
>JAXDTV010000102.1:0-10472 GCA_034089785.1 Eubacterium sp. | reverse complement strand
CAGTATGCCGGTGTGTGCAGCCGCATTTCGGAACTTTTAAATACCAAAAATGAGACTTATATTTTAGATGGTGAGGGAATCCTTGGACTGGAGGCGGCGTGTGCTTCGCTGACAGAACCGGGGGACAGAGTGCTTGTTATTGATAATGGTATTTTTGGGAAAGGATTTGCTGATTTTGTAAAAATATATGGTGGAGAGCCGGTTTTGTATACGGTGGATTATCATGAGCCGGTGGATGTACAGGCACTGGCAGCATATCTTGAAAAAGATCACCAGTACAAATATGCTACGGTTGTTCACTGTGATACGCCAAGTGGAGTTCTCAATGACTTGGAGAGTATTTGTCCGCTTTTGAAAAAGTATGGCATTTTAACCGTGGTAGACTCTGTGGCAGCTATGTTTGGCCAGGAGGTTAAAGTGGATGACTGGCAGATCGATGTGATCTGCGGAGGATCCCAGAAGGCGTTATCAGCTCCTCCGGGACTGGCATTTGTAACAGTAAGTGATGGGGCGATGGAAGTGATGGAAAATCGTAAAGTGCCGGTAGCATCTTTTTACTGCAATCTTTTGACTTTTAAAAATTATAAAAAGGAAAAATGGTTCCCATATACGATGCCTGCCAGTGATATCAACGGACTGGAGGAAGCGGTGAGACTGGTACAGGAGGATACGGGACGGATCCTGCGGCATGAAAAAATAGCACAGGCTGTCAGACAGGCAGTGAAGGCAGCAGGACTTTCTCTTTATTTGAATTATGGGGATGCCAATACGGTAACAGTGATCCGTGTTCCGGAAGGAATGAAAGATACGGATATTATCTCTCATATGAAAGAGAAATACGGTATATTGATCTCGGGAAGTTTTGATGTGCTGGCCGGGAAGGTGATCCGTTTGGGACATATGGGTAATAATGCCAGAAGAGAGGAAGTGGCTGCCATGCTGGAAGCACTGGAAAAGACGCTGGCAGATCTGGGCTTTGTATGTAAAAAATCTATGGCAGAAGAATTTGCAAAAGTCCTTGATTCATGATATTCTTATGGGAATGAATTACATTCCCATAAAAATCATTGAACAAGAGAGGTTTATATGAGTAATACAGACTTAAGAAAACAGATACAAGAAGGCTTTTTTATTCTGGATGGAGCTACAGGTTCCAATTTGCAGAAGGCTGGAATGAAAAGCGGGGAATGTCCGGAACAGTGGATCTTGAACCATCCGGACATTTTTATTGATTTGCAGAAGAAATATATTGAAGCGGGATCCGATGCTGTTTATGCACCTACCTTTACCAGTACCAGGGTAAAATTAGATGAGTACGGTCTGGGAGCAAAGCAGCAGGAATATGTAGGAAGATTAGTGGCACTGTCCAAACAGGCAGTAGAGGAAAGCCAGGCGGATAGAAAGATCTATGTTCTGGGGGATATATCGATGACAGGACTTCAGATCCAGCCATTGGGAACGATGCCGTTTGAAGAACTGGTTGATATATACAAAGAGCAGGTGACGCTTTCAGTAGAGGCCGGTGTAGATGGTTTTGTGATCGAGACAATGATGAGTCTTCAGGAATCAAGAGCAGCCGTATTGGCGGTAAAGGAAAGCTGCGATCTGCCGGTTTTTGTTACTATGACATTCCAGGAAGACGGAAGAACTTTGTATGGTACCAGTCCTGAAACGGCCATGGTGGTTTTGCAGGAAATGGGAGTGGACGCAGTAGGAATTAACTGTTCTACCGGACCGGATAAGATGATTGATGCGGTAAAGAGCATGAAACGGTTTGCCAAAGTGCCGGTTGTTGTAAAACCAAATGCAGGTCTGCCGGCTTTAGTAGATGGAGAGACTGTGTATGACATGGGACCGGAAGAGTTTGCCCAGGCAATGAAAAAACTGGCAGAGGCAGGTGCTACGGTGTTAGGCGGATGCTGTGGTACTACACCGGAACATATCCGCTGTTTGAAAGAGGTGTTGAGTGAGCAGGTGTTTGAGCCGCTGGTTCCGGCCAGAGAAAGAACACTGACGACGGAGAGAAATGTGACCTCTATTTCGTTGGATGGAACATTTACCATCGTGGGTGAGCGGATCAATCCTACCGGTAAAAAGGCACTGCAGGAACAGCTTCGCCAGGGACAGCTGGACATGGTTGTGGAAATGGCGGAAGAACAGGTAGAAAAGGGTGCCCGGATCCTGGATGTCAATATGGGAATGAACGGTATTGATGAGAAAGAAATGATGATAAAAGCAGTTCAGGAACTTACTATGACAGTGGATGTGCCTCTGAGTATCGATTCCAGTTATGTGGAAGTAGTGGAGCAGGCACTTCGTATTTATCCGGGAAGAGCGTTGATCAATTCCATCTCTCTTGAAACAGAAAAATTTGAAAGATTAATCCCTATTGCCCGCAAATACGGTGCTATGTTTATTCTGCTCCCGTTATCCAACGAGGGGCTGCCGAAAGATCTGGATGAAAAAATAAGAATTATTGATACCATCGTTGCATCAGCGAAAGAGCACGGTCTTGGTACACAGGATATCGTAGTAGACGGTCTGGTTGCTACCATTGGAGCCAATAAGAGGGCGGCACTTGAGGTGTTTGAGACCATCCGTTACTGTAAGGAAGAACTGGGAGTGGCTACGATCTGTGGTTTATCCAATATATCCTTTGGTCTGCCGGAGAGGGTGTTTGTGAACACGGCGTTCCTTACAGTGGCTATTTCCCAGGGACTGACCATGGCAATCGCCAATCCATCCCAGACCCTTTTGACCAATGCAGCACTGGCCACGGATCTTTTACTGAACAAAGAGGAAGCGGACCTTCGGTATATTGAAGGGGTAAGCAAGACGGAAGTTGTGACGGCATCCCAGGGAGGATCCTCTACCCAGATAGACGGGCATCCTTTGTATGTGGCAGTTGTAAAAGGAAAGGATGCGAAGATCACACAGCTGGTGGAAGAAGAGTTGAAACAGGGAGTGGAGCCGGAGACGCTGATCGACAGCCATCTGATCCCTGCTATCAATTATGTAGGGGAGTTGTTTGAACAGAAAAAATATTTCCTGCCTCAGTTGATCGCCAGTGCGGAGACTATGAAGAAGGCGGTAGAGATCCTGGAGCCTATGCTGGAAGCAAAGCGGCAGGGAGAAAAACTGGCTACGATCGTTATGGCTACAGTAAAAGGCGATATTCATGACATCGGTAAAAATTTAGTGGTCCTTATGCTGAAAAATTATGGTTATGATGTGATTGATCTGGGAAAAGATGTAGAGACAGACGATATTTTGCAGACGGCCATAGAAAAGGATGCCAAAGTGATCGGTTTGTCGGCTCTGATGACTACAACTATGATGGAAATGAAGACGGTTGTGGACCGGGCAAAAGAATTGGGAGTAAAAGCAAAGATCGTCATTGGCGGAGCTGTGGTAACACAGGATTTTGCAGATGAGATCGGAGCGGACGGATACTCTTCAGATGCCAGAGAGGCTGTGAAAGTGGTCAGCCGTCTGCTGGAACAGGACGCTTAGGAAAGGGAAGAAAAGATGGTAGATGTAATTGTTCCGGTGTACAGACCGGATGAAAAACTGAATCGGCTGATCCACCGGCTGAATCATCAGACGGTAAAGCCATCTCATGTGTTTTTTATGCAGACGATCACAGGAGATGAAGAGGAAGATAAAAGAGTAAAAGATATATTACAGCAGGCAGACAAGGCAGTTATTACAGAGGTAGATGCTCTTTCTTTTGATCACGGCGGAACGAGAAATCAGGGGGCTGCTATGTCGGAAGAAGAATTTATGCTGTTTATGACACAAGATGCCGTTCCGGCAGAGGATACACTGATCGAATCCATGCTTTCTGCCATGGAGGATCCCGAAGTTGCTACGGCTTACGGAAGGCAGCTTCCAAGTCAGGAAGTGGGGATCATTGAGCATTATACAAGAGATTTCAATTATCCGGCTGAGAGTTATGTAAAAAGTGCACAGGATTTGGAAAGGCTGGGGATAAAGACATATTTTTGTTCCAATGTGTGTGCCATGTACCGGCGCAGTGTGTATGAAGAGATGGGTGGCTTTGTTCTGCACACCATCTTTAACGAAGATATGATCATGGCAGCAGGAGTGATCCAGGCAGGATACAAAATTGCTTATGTGGCAGAAGCCGCTGTGGTTCATGCCCATAAATATACTTACAGACAGCAGTTTACGAGAAATTTTGACTTAGCTGTGTCCCAGCAGCAGTATAAGGAAATTTTTGAAAATGTAAAATCGGAATCAGAGGGGATCCGTCTGGTAAAAAATACAGCCAGATATCTTTTGTCAAAAGGGAAATGGTATAAAATTCCGGATCTCATTTTTCAAAGCGGATTTAAGTTTCTGGGGTACCGCTTCGGTAAAAAATACGAAAAACTTCCGCTGTGGATGATCCGGAAAATGTCTATGAATAAAAGGTACTGGAAGGAGGGCAAGCCGTGATGGAACCAAAGGTTCATATTGTGTTGGCTTCCTACAACGGAGAAAAGTTTTTGAGGCAGCAGGTAGAAACACTGGCGGCTCAGACTTATAAAAATCTGTCTGTGGAGATCTGCGATGATGGTTCCAGCGACGGAACCGTAGAACTGGCAGAAAAACTGTGTCAGGAGTATCCTTTTTTATCTCTCCACATCAATGAAAAAAATCTTGGGTATGTGATGAATTTTCTGGAAGGAATAAAAAGAAGCCGGGCAGACTACATTATGTTATGCGATCAGGATGATCTGTGGATGGAAGATAAGGTGGAAATTACATTAAAAGCCATGCAGGAACAGGAACAAAAAACGAATAATGTGCCGGTCCTTGTGTTCACGGACGCTATGAATTTTGACAGTGAAACAGGGAAAGACCTGGGAAGTTTTCACGAAAACAGTCATTTGGATATAAAAAAGGTTGACACTGCCCACCTTTTTATGGAAAATAAGTGTATTGGATGCACTGTCATGATAAACCGTTTTGTACAGGAGTACCTGGAGCAGACGCCGGAAGAGATCCGGGTTCATGACTGGTGGCTGGCTCTGATCTGTGCTCATTTTGGGGAAATTGTGTATGTGCCGCAGTGCACACTGCGCTACCGCCAGCATGGGAACAACATGATCGGGGGACAGTCCTTTGTGTCCTATATTAAAAGCCGTCTGCAAGGGATAAAAAAGCAAAAAAATGTGCTTCGTGAGACGGTGAGACAGGGACAGTGTTTTGAAACCATATTTGGAGACAGAATGACAGAGCAGCAGAAGAGGACAGCCAGAGCCTTTGCCGGCCTTTATGAGACAAATGGATTTGCCCGGAGAGTAAGGCTGTGCCGGTATGGTTTCTGGAAAAGTGGTATCGTCCGCAATGCAGGATTAATGTTTCTTATATAAGCGATAATAAACAGAAGAGAGGTTGAAAATGAAAGAAGCAGGGAAAAAGAGTAAAGGCAGAGTCGTGGCAAGAGTGTTTTTTGTCATTGGTCTGATCGCATCCGTATCCATCGGAAGCCTGGCAGCTACTGTGATGCACAAAAGTGACAGCATGCTGGGACTGATCAATTATGATAAAGATTCTTCTTTGTCAGATGTGGATCTTTCCAAGTACAAACTGGACAAGGATACAGAAGTGGTAAATATTTTGCTGGTAGGTGCTGATAAGAATAACGACGAGCAGGATAAGAAAAATGTAGAACGCCGTTCGGATTCTATGATGATCGCCACCATGGATATTAAGCACAATAAGCTGAAAGTAACATCCCTTATGAGGGATATGTATGTAGATATTCCGGGATATGGAAAGAACAAATTAAATGCAGCCTATTCTTTTGGCGGTATCAAACTGCTGTATAAAACCCTGGCGACAAACTTTGGAATCAGCATGGATGGATATGCTGAGGTAAGTTTTGATGCGTTTGTCAATGTGATCGACCAGATTGGGGGAGTAACACTGGAACTGACAGAGTCAGAGGCAACAAACTTAAACAATACAAACTATATTAAACGAAAAAAATACAGAAATCTGAAGGTTGGCAAGCAGAAATTAAATGGTTACCAGGCTTTGGGATACTGCCGTATCCGACACGGTAAAAGAAGAGCGGATGGCCGTCTGCCGGGTGTGTACACAGCCAGCGGCAAGGGAGATGATTACGGACGGACAGAGAGACAGCGACTTACCATCGAGGCAATCTTGAAAAAAGTAAAGACCATGTCGCCAAGTGAGATGCTGGATTTGGCTCAGGTGGTTCTTCCTAATGTGAAGACAGACATTTCCAAGAAGATGATCTATACCTATATCACAACACTGATCGAGATGGGGACAACGGAATTAAATCAGTATGCGATCCCAATTGAAAATTCTTACCACAGTGAAAGAATTAACGGTGCAGACTGTCTGGTTCCGGATCTGGATACAAATAAGGCAGCTCTTAAGAAATTCATTTTCAAGAGTTGACAAGTTTCGGCGTAGTTGTTAAAATGATTAGAGCGTTTGAAAGAAAGAAGGAGGAGGACTCATGAGTAAGGTAGTTCTATCCATATTAGTGAATAATACATCAGGTGTATTGAGCCGTGTGGCAGGGCTTTTCAGCCGCCGCGGATATAACATTGACAGTCTTACTGTAGGAGAGACAGAAGATCCTGCTTTTTCCCGCATGACTGTGTCTGTAACCGGAGATGGTATTGTTCTGGAGCAGATTGAAAAACAGGTAAATAAATTAGAAGATGTTAAGTCTGTAAAACAGCTTACAGGAGAGGCGTCCGTATGCCGGGAACTGATTCTTGTGAAGGTAGAGGCAAGGAAGGAAGAAAGACCCGCTATCAATGCAGTGGTTGACATATTCCGTGCCAAGATCGTAGATGTGGCAGATACATCGATGATGATCGAGTTGACAGGAAATCAGGCAAAACTGGATGCATTTATTAAACTGATCGAAGGATATGAGATCATAGAACTGGTACGGACGGGAATTTCCGGACTGTCCAGAGGCTTTGCAGATTAATGCAGGCGTTAAAAATGTGAAACCACCACGGGTTTAATAAGACCCGCAGAGGCTTTAAATAAACTATTTATTAGGAGGCAGTAATTATGTCAGAAGCAAAGATTTTTTATCAAGATGATTGTAACTTAGCTGCATTGGATGGAAAGACAATCGCTGTAATCGGTTATGGTAGTCAGGGACATGCACATGCTCTGAATGCAAAAGAGTCCGGTTGCGATGTGATCATCGGACTTTATGAGGGATCTAAATCCTGGAAAAAAGCTGAGGATCAGGGATTTAAGGTATATACAGCCGCAGAAGCTGCTAAAAAAGCAGACATTATCATGATTTTGATCAATGATGAGTTGCAGGCAAAACTTTACAAAGAGTCCATCGAGCCAAACCTGGAGCCAGGAAATATGCTTATGTTTGCTCATGGTTTCAATATTCACTTTAACCAGATCATTCCACCAAAAGATGTGGATGTAACTATGATCGCACCAAAGGGACCGGGACATACTGTAAGAAGTGAGTACCAGGCTGGAAAAGGTGTTCCATGTCTGATCGCTGTACATCAGGATGCTACAGGCAAAGCACAGGAGATCGCTCTGGCTTACGCTTTGGCAATCGGTGGTGCAAGAGCCGGTGTTCTTGAGACTACATTCCGTACAGAGACAGAGACAGACTTGTTTGGTGAGCAGGCAGTACTTTGCGGTGGTGTTTGTGCATTGATGCAGGCTGGGTTTGAGACATTGTGTGAAGCTGGATATGATCCAAGAAATGCTTACTTTGAGTGTATCCATGAGATGAAACTGATCGTAGATCTGATCTACCAGAGTGGATTCGCAGGAATGAGATATTCTATCTCCAACACAGCAGAGTATGGTGATTATATCACAGGACCTAAACTGATCACAGAAGAGACTAAGAAGACTATGAAGAAGATCCTGAGCGATATTCAGGACGGTTCTTTTGCAAAAGAGTTCCTGCTTGATATGTCAGAAGCTGGCGGACAGGCTCACTTCAAAGCTATGAGAAAACTGGCTTCAGAGCATCCATCAGAGATCGTTGGTGAAGAGATCCGTAAATTGTACAGCTGGAATGGCGAGGACAAACTGATCAATAACTAATCCGATTGAATAAAAAATACGAGAAAGTCGTGCTGAGTGGCAACCATTTGGCACGGCTTTTTTTGAAGAAAAGAGGCATATAAATGGTTAAACTTGTGGTATCAGATGTAGATGGAACTTTAGTGGGAGACGGCCAGGGGGCTGAATTTTTATCACCGGAATATTTTCGTGAGATTGAAAGGCTGTATGATAAAGGAATCCGTTTTATGGTGTGCAGCGGAAGACAGAGACAGAGCGTGAAAAAGATGTTTGCGCCGGTGGCGGACAAGATCTTTTTTGGATGCGATGGGGGAAGTCTTGTTTTTGATCATGAAAAACTTTTATTTTCTAAAACAATTCCAAAAGAAAAAGCATGGGAAATCATGGAGGATGCATCCAGGATACTGCTGTGCGACATTATGGTGTGTGGTACCAAAAGGGCTTACTGCCGGTGGCAAGACAGTGAATTATACCGGTGGATGACAGAGGGATATCAATATGAAATAGAAGCGGTAGGGGATCTGAAAAAAATTAAAGATGAAATTGTAAAAATATCCTTGTACCACCCAAAGCGGGTGGAAGAACTGACCAAGGAGGACTTCCGGCCGCGCTGGGAAAAAGAAAAGAGTATCAAACTGACCATGGCAGGGATCCAGTGGCTGGACTGCGTACCCTCTGATGCCGGTAAGGGAACGGCAGTAGAATATATACAAAACAAACTGGGAATATCAAAAGAAGAAACAATTTGCTTTGGGGATAATCAAAATGACATCGATATGTTTAAAAAAGCAGGGGAAACATATGCGGTTGAGAACGCCAGAGAAGAAGTGAAACAATGTGCTTTGCATATTTGTGATGATTTTAGCAAAAATGGTGTATTAAAAGTATTGCAAAAAATATAGAAATGTGTTAATATCTCTGTATTAAAAACAAAAGATATTAAAAAAATATAAAAACAGTATGAAAATTTGTTCTAAAACAATATTTACCCTCATATATTATTTATGTAGAGAGTAAATCTGCAAAGACAGATAGAAAAACGAAGGGGGTCATGAGAACAATGACAGATAAGATTTTAGGGAATAATCAGGTAAATGTATATGGAGAGGTAGTCAGTACTTTTTCATACAGCCACGAAGTGTATGGCGAAGGATTTTATATGCTTCAGTTATCGGTAAAGAGACTGAGTAAAGTGTATGACATCATTCCGCTGATGATCTCGGAGAGACTCATTGATGTGACGAAGGATTACAGAGGATGCTATCTGGAAGCTTCCGGACAGTTCCGTTCCTACAACCGTCATGAGGAAAACCGGAACAGGCTGGTGTTGTCTGTATTTGTACGGGATGTACATATAGATGAGGTAGAGCAGGGATCGGAAAAACCGAATTACATCTTTTTAGATGGATATCTTTGCAAGCCGCCTGTATACAGAAAGACACCGCTGGGAAGAGAGATTGCGGATCTGCTTCTGGCAGTCAACCGGCCATATGGCAAGTCCGATTATATTCCATGTATCTGCTGGGGAAGAAACGCCCGTTACGCAGATGGCTTTTCGGTAGGTGAGCATGTGCAGCTGGAAGGAAGGATCCAGAGCAGAGAGTATCAGAAACAGCTGGGTGAAGACCAGGTAGAGACTCGTGTGGCTTATGAGATCTCAGTCAACAAACTGGATCTGGTGACAGAGAGCGATGAGGTGACGGCGGCATCTGAGATTGTGGATCTTTTAGATGAAAAGATTTGATTTTACACGAAAATGTGATATAATTGTGTCCATATTTTGATACAGTGAAAGGAAAGAAAGATGGATACTAAAGTAATTCAGGCTTTTTATGGGGATGGCAGAGGAAAGACATCAGCCGCGGTAGGGCAGGCATTGAGAGTGTGTCAGGACGGCTGGCGGATTATGATCATCCAATTTTTAAAGGGAAAAGAGCCGGATGAATTTCAGATTTTATCGAGATTGGAACCGGAAGTTCAGTTTTTCCGGTTTGACAAATCAGAAGTAAGTTACTGTGAATTGTCATTGCAGGAAAGAGAGCAGGAAAAACAAAATATTCTGAATGGTTTCAATTTTGCAAAGAAAGTGATTGAGACAGGCGAGAGTGACATCATTATTTTGGATGAACTATTAGGCCTGGTGGACTTGGGAATCGTTGAACAGGAGGATCTGGTTTCTTTGCTGACGCTGGAAGGTGACTACAAGAAATTGTATGTAACAGGGAATCAGCTGGACGAAGCACTTGTTCCACATATTGATGTGATATGCAGAATTTCACAGGAAAAAGATAATGCTTGACCTTTTGGTACAACGGTGTTATCCTATTACTAACGGTAGAGGCGCGGGTTTCATCAGTAAGAGATCTGACATGTTCGGCATGGATGAGGATTTCTGA
>JAXDTV010000097.1:0-2078 GCA_034089785.1 Eubacterium sp. | reverse complement strand
AAGATTGCGGTTACCGATGATAATGGCAGAAAGTATTCCATTACCGTTGTAAAGGACACCGGCAGACATTTCATTGATTAAAGAAGGAAAAAGGGGGATAAACCATGAAACAAAAAAGTAAAGAGGGTTTTTCACTGGTTGAAATGCTGATCGCCCTTGCTGCTTCTTCCATCGTGATGTTGGCCATCATGATGATCATGGGATTTTGTACATCTACTATGAGACGTACACAGCAGAGAGTGGATCTGCAGGAACAGGCAAAAGATGTCATGAACCATATCAGTGCTTATACCATGGAAGCGGATAGTGCCGTTTGGAGTGATTCAGCAAAACTCCTTACCATTGTGAAAAAGACGGTGCAGAATGTAGGAACCGCAGAGAGAAAAGTTTCGGCTACGGATACTTATTTTTACTGGGAAAAAGATGGCAACATATATTTTGCATCCAAGTATGATCTGGCCAAAGAGGCCGGACAAGAAAGTGATGTGGAACATTTTGTCCCATCCTTTGACGCCGATAAAAAGCATTTAATGGCTGAGAATGTATCCAGTCTTAAATGTGAGAAAAAGTCAGTCACATCTTCCAGCCACACAAACCGGATTAGTGTAGAACTGGAAATGAAAAAAGATGATGTAAGTTATAAGTGTCAGAGGGATATCAGTTTGAGAAAATAATAGGAGGCGACAAAACATGAAAAAAAGAAAATGGTCTCGTAAAGTTGCATGGATCTTTGGGGTTACAGCGGTTTGTACTCTGGGACTGGTTTTGTTAAAGACCGGACATGTATTCGGCAAGTATAGTGAAGAGTCTACTTATCTGCAGTATACCGGAGACACAGACAGTGAGCCGGTAAAAGTAATGGACAGCAACGATAAAGTAATGGACAGCAACGATGTATTTGTAACAGACGAAGGTGGTAATAAAAAAGGCTCACAGGGTACCGGAGCCATACCTTTAAATGATAAAGTACCTACCTGCGTAGGAACTAAGGGAACCAATTCCAATCCATTTATTATCCTGGAAATTGTGCCGGATAAGGCCATGCAGCAGATGATTTATCTGAATCCTGATAATAATAAATATCCCTTTGATGTAATGCAGATCGGCATTGATGCCAGCAAGGAAAACGGTGTTTCTATTACATCACAGAATCTTAAGGCTGACTATAAAATAGATGACTGGTTTGGTAAATGGATGACAGAGTTTGATTATGATATCTACAGTTATGAAGATGATGTAGACAAGGGAAAAGATAAAGAGAAAAAATCCGTTAAGATGATCTATACGGATAAATATTATACCGTGAAATTAAACAGTGACCAGATTACGGAAGATGATTATAACAATCTGACCGTTCCGCAGCTGGCCAAGAAGTATCCGGATCTTTTTAAGAAAGACTCAGAAGGAGAAACCATCCGGAGCATTTCTCTTACCGATAAATATAACTGGACCAAGAAGAAAAAGACAGTAGGTTCAGAAGTCCATTATGAGAAATCGGTCACATCAGATAAATTAACCTTCAGACAGAACCAGAACCAGGGGAATTATTCGTCAGCAAATCTGGTGGAGGATAATCAGAGTGTGCTGGCCGGCAATGACGATCAGGGAAATGCCATCACAAATGCGGCGAGAGCAGATTACGGTAACTGGAGCGTAAATAAGACTGATTCCAAAGATTATTCATATACCATCAGTACGCCAAGTATTGCAGACGAGGATTATCGGTCTGTCAAAGACGGAAAAATGACCATCGAGCAGCTGGCGGCAAAATATCCTTCTTTATTCCGTTTGGACAGTACAGGTAAAGCAGTAGAGGCAGCCAGACTTTCAGATGATAAAAACTGGCAGATCACCAAAGAAGACAATAAAGAATTATTGGACCAGATCTATGGTGGTTATGTTTATTATGTGGGTGCCGGCAAGGGGGATTATGCTCTGGAGGAAAATGTATGGTCTTCAGAAGCAAATGGCCATATTTCTAAACTCAAAGTAAGTTCTGACAGCAACCAGAATCAGTGGAAGTATGTAACGGATGTGAGCCAGGTTCCGGCAGATAGAAAAAAATTGACAAAGCATGA
>JAXDTV010000078.1:0-3122 GCA_034089785.1 Eubacterium sp. | reverse complement strand
CGGAAGCCCGGTTGTCCGCAAGATCAAGAGCCAGTGGATGTTAAAGATCACAGAGTATGCAGACAAACTCATCGATGATCTGGACGGACTGGATTACATTGAGCGTGTCAAAGTTTCACAGAAAAACTGGATCGGCCGTTCTTACGGAGCAGAAGTAGACTTCCAGTTAAAAGACAAAGAAGAAAAATTAAAGATCTACACCACCAGACCGGATACTTTGTTTGGTGTTACCTATATGGTTGTTTCACCGGAACATCCATATCTGGACAAATACAAAGATGAGATTAAAAACTGGGATGCCATTGTGGAGTATCGTGAAATGGCAGCCAGAAAATCAGATTTTGAGAGAACCGAACTTGCTAAAGATAAAACCGGCGTTGCCATTGACGGATTGACAGCGATCAACCCGGTAAATGGAAAAGAGATTCCGATCTGGGTATCTGATTATGTATTGATGAGTTATGGAACCGGTGCCATCATGGCCGTTCCGGCTCATGATACCCGCGACTGGGAATTTGCCAAGAAGTTCGGTCTGCCAATCGTAGAAGTGATCGAAGGCGGCAATGTAGAGGAAGAAGCCTTTACGGATGTAGCAACCGGTACACTGGTCAATTCCGGATTTTTAACAGGCAAATCCGTGGCAGAAGCAAAAGAAACCATCATCAAATGGCTTGATGAGCAGGGCGTAGGAGAGGCAAAGAAAAACTTCAAACTCCGTGACTGGGTATTTTCCAGACAGCGTTACTGGGGCGAGCCGATCCCGATCGTAAAATGTGAGAAATGTGGTTATGTGCCGGTACCGGAAGAAGAACTTCCACTGCGTCTGCCGGAAGTAGACAACTATGAGCCGACAGACAACGGAGAATCTCCGATCGCCAAGATGCGTTCCTGGGTAGAGACAACTTGTCCATGCTGTGGCGGAAAAGCTGAGAGAGAGACCGATACCATGCCACAGTGGGCGGGATCATCCTGGTATTTCCTGCGTTATATCGATCCGAAAAATACAGAAGCACTGGCAAGCAAAGAGGCTATGAAATACTGGCTGCCGGTAGACTGGTATAACGGTGGTATGGAGCATACAACCCTGCATCTTCTGTACTCTCGTTTCTGGCATAAATTCCTGTATGACCAGGGTGTTGTGCCAACCAAAGAGCCATATCAGAAGAGAACATCTCACGGAATGATCCTGGGAGAGAATGGCGAGAAAATGAGTAAGTCCAGAGGAAATGTAATCAATCCGGACGATATTGTAAATGATTATGGTGCAGATACACTTCGTACTTACGAAATGTTTATTGGTACATTTGATGCCGCTGCTTCCTGGTCCGATGACGGTGTGAAAGGATGCCGCCGTTTCTTAGACCGTGTCTGGAAGTTAAAAGACATGGTAACAGAGGAAACCGGTTATTCCAAAGATATGGAAACCAAAATGCATCAGACCATTAAGAAAGTCAGCAATGATTTTGAAAATCTGAAATACAATACAGCCATTGCAGCAATGATGGCACTCATCAATGAATTTTACAAAAAAGGAACTGTTACAAGAGACGAGTTTAAGACACTGATCGTACTTTTGAACCCGGTAGCACCTCACATTACAGAAGAGTTGTGGAGCCTCATGGGATTTGAGGGCAGATTGTTTGAGACAAGCTGGCCGGAATTTGAGGAAGAAAAGACCGTAGATAAAGTACAGGAAATTGGTGTTCAGGTTAACGGTAAAGTCCGCGCAACCGTGGCGCTGGCAATTGATGCATCCAAAGAAGACGCGTTGGCAGCAGGAAAAGAAGCCATTGCGGATAAACTGGAAGGCAAAAATATCGTAAAAGAGATTTATGTACCGGGCCGGATTATCAATATAGTTGTAAAGTGATGAGTGATTTGGAGGAGAGAACCGTGAAGATCAGTGTGATCATTCCATTAAAGAACGAAGTGAAATTCTTGCAGGATTGTCTGGACAGTTTAGAGGACCAGACCTGCAAAGACTTTGAAGCCATTATTGTCTGTGCAGGCAGCAAGGCAGAAGATGTAGAAGCAGTCAAAAGCAGGGAAGTAAGTTTCCCTGTGAAAGTGGTTGTCATGGAAGGCGATGTGAATGTGGCCATGGCAAGAAACGAAGGAATCCGTAACAGTCAGGGCGAATTTGTATTTTTCCTGGACTGTGATGATTACCTGGAAGACATTGCGTTTGAGTGGCTTTTAGAGCGTGCTGCAGACCATGATGTGATCCTGGGAAGAAAAAAGACAACCTGGTTTGGAAGAAAAACATTTTTAGACAAGAGAGAGAAAGCCCGTCAGGAAAAACAGGAACTGCTGGAGCAGGAAAATTCTGAGGAAGAAGAGGATGGTGCAGCCAGTGGAGCCGACAAGGACGAGCGCATTATTCCTGAGATCCGGGAAAGTGATGAAGAGTGGATCAAGGCATTTGATCATGTAGTGCGAAGCAACTTTATGATCACGGGTGTATCGGCGCTTGGCATTTTGATCCGTCGTTCTTATCTGGAAGAACATGATATTTACTTTGATGAAAGTTATATTTATAATGCGGATCTTCCATTCTTTACCAAGATGATGCGTTACACAGACCAGGTGATTGAAGTGCGTACCATCTTTTACCGTAAGAGAAGACACAATGATCCGATCAACCAGCCGGCACTGAACCAGATCCAGGATCAGAAGACCAAGCTGATGGAGGTAATGAGGGCTTATCTTTCGATGAAAGAGGATGTAAAAGGCAGAGATGAGCGTGCGGATATTTCCGTGGACGGTAAATTTATCCGATATTATGTCCGCCGTGTTGCCCGTTTTTATGTGCAGTGCGAAGACAAGAAAGACAGAGAAGAAGTGTATCAGATGGCATCCCAGTGTCTGCCTCACATCACGAAGGCAGCAGCTAAAAGAGCCATGCATTATTCTCAGCGTCTTTTGAAATATTCGGCTTCCCACAGCGCAGATGAGATTGCTGTGAAAGTCCGCAGACACAGTGCCAGACAGACCCTTTTCCGCAATATCAAGAGCCGCCGTGGCATGGAAAAATTGTTATACCGCAAGCTGTTTGTTAAGAGCAAGTTAGAGAAAAACATGGTTATGTTTGAGTGTTTCTTTGGAAGAAACTATTCAGACAG
>JAXDTV010000073.1:0-9483 GCA_034089785.1 Eubacterium sp. | reverse complement strand
AGACGCTGGCGGCGGCTATGATCCTTTTGTCGCCCTGGCGTCCGGACCGGGTGCTTGTAGATCCTTTCTGCGGCAGTGGTACAATCCCGATTGAAGCGGCTATGATCGCACTGGATATGGCACCGGGCATGAACAGAGAGTTTGTGGCAGAAAACTGGAGCAATCTGGTGCCGAAGAAACACTGGTATGAGGCAGTGGAGGAAGCCCAGGAGCGGATCCGCACAGATGTAGATATCCATATCCAGGGATATGACATTAGCGAAGAGGTGCTCCGGATGGCCAGAGCCAATGCGGAGTTGGCAGGCGTGGATTCCTATATTCATTTTCAGCAGAGGGATGTGAAGGACTTCAGTTCACCGAAAAAGTACGGATTTGTTATCAGCAATCCGCCGTATGGTGAGCGTTTGTCCACGAAAGAGGAAATGTTTTCTCTGTATAAAACCATTGGACAGGTTATGTCTGAGAACAATACATGGTCCTTTTTCCTTCTCAGTGGCTACGAAGAGGCACAGAAGGCCATAGCGGCAGGCGGTGACCGCAAGAAGGCGACCAAGAACCGGAAAATTTATAATGGAATGTTAAAAACATATTTGTATCAGTACATGGGGGAAAAACCTCCGAGAAGAAAGGAACGGGAACATGAGTAAGACACGATTGATTTTTGCAACGGGAAACCAGGGAAAAGTAAATGAATTTAAGCAGATGCTGGGGGATGAGTATGAGATCCTTTCCATGAAAGATATCGGTGTGGATATTGATATTGAGGAAAATGGAACCAGTTTTGAAGAAAATGCTGTCATCAAAGCGAAAGCAGTTATGGAAGTGACGGGAGAAATGGTTCTGGCAGACGATTCCGGGTTTGAAGTGGATGCCCTGAATGGTGAACCGGGAATTTATTCTGCCCGCTATATGGGAGAGGACGCTCCGTATTCCATTAAAAATGCTGATCTGCTCCGCCGCTGTGAAGGTGTGCCGGATGAAAAAAGGGGAGCGCGGTTTGTATGCGTGATCGCCTGTGCTTATCCGGACGGCACTGTAGACACAGCAAAAGGAGTCATCGAGGGCAGACTGGCACATGAGCCGGCAGGAGAAAACGGATTTGGCTATGATCCTATTTTTTATCTGCCGGAGAGAGGATGCACCACCGGAGAACTGGAGCCGGAAGAGAAAAATAAGATCAGCCACAGAGGCCTTGCCATTGCCAAGATGGTTGAGATTTTGAAGAAAAGAGGGACCGTATGAAGAAACAGGCATTGATTTTCAGTGATTCTCACGGAAACATTTATGAGGCGCTGAAAGTGATAAAAAGATACGAAGGAATTGATGCCGTTTTTCATGCGGGGGATATTGAGGGAGAAGAGGACAGGCTGCGCAATGCCATACCGGGACAGGTGTGCATCGTGCGGGGAAACTGTGATGTGTTCCGGACGGGAATGCTGCCTGAGAAATTGTGTGTGCCATTTGGTGGAAAAAAGATTGCTATCTGTCACGGACACAGGTATCTGAATCATGGTAATGTAGACCTTTTGAAATACATGGCGAAAGAGATGGATGCGGATATGGTGATCTTCGGTCATACCCATGTACCGTTTTTGGAGTGCAGCAGCGACATGATCGCGGTAAACCCGGGAAGTATAGCAAAACCCCGCCAGAGTGACCATCAGCCTACCTACGGCTGGATGGAGATTGACGGGGGAAAATTAAAGCTGGAGATCCGCCGTGCGGCAGATGACCAGCCAATTCTTTGTTATTGATTAGAACAGAGCAGCCAGGGCGCTAAATACGCCGGTACTGATCAGTCCCATGATGATGCCGGCCAAAAGCACGCCGCCCATGCAGGCAAGGACTGTCGGTTTGAATTTCATATCCAGAAAACTGGCAGCCAGGATGCCGGTCCAGGCTCCGGTTCCGGGAAGGGGAATACCTACGAACAGAAGCAGGGCAACAAAAAGACCACGGCCTGCTGTTTCCTGCAGTTTCTGACCGCCTCGTTCGCCCTTGTCCAGGCACCAGGTGAAGAACTTGCCAATGTAAGGCTGGTCAGCACCCCATACAAGGATCTTGCGGGCAAACAGGTAAATAAACGGAACGGGAACCATGTTGCCGATCACGCTGATGATGTAGGATGGCAGAAGATCTAATCCCCAGCCTACTGCAATGAGAATGGCACCACGGAGTTCAACGATAGGAACCATGGAAACAAAAAAGATAATAAGATATTTTAAAAGCATGTTTTAATCTCCCTTAATGATGTTTTGAATAGCGTCTTTTCTCATTGTATAAGAAATGTAATACAGCGTCAACTAAAAAAATGAAAAAAACTAAAAAATGTTGTTGACAATTTTAGATATTCTGCTATAATAAAGAAGTCGCTTTGATTAGGACATGGGATCTTAGCTCAGCTGGGAGAGCATCTGCCTTACAAGCAGAGGGTCACAGGTTCGAGCCCTGTAGGTCCCATTCAAGTAATTCCTTTCGAATTGCTTATTATAATATGTCAGGACTTGTTCTTGACATTATAGATGGCGGGATAGCTCAGTTGGCAAGAGCACACGGTTCATACCCGTGGTGTCGCTGGTTCGAATCCAGTTCCCGCTACTGAGTATTTAGGCGTCTCACTTTATTGTGGGGCGCCTTTTTTGCAACACAGGAACAGGAGGTAAGAAAATGAGAATTGGAATGGGATATGATGTACACAAACTGGTACCGGACAGGGATTTGATCCTGGGAGGTGTGAAAATTCCCCATGAACTGGGACTTTTGGGACATTCGGATGCGGATGTACTGCTCCATAGTATTATGGATGCGCTGCTGGGGGCAGCAGCATTGGGAGATATCGGAAAGCATTTTCCGGATACCGATCCTGCTTACAAGGGGGCAGACAGTGTGAAATTACTGGAACATGTGGGCAGACTGGTCCGGGAGGCAGGATACAGCATTGAAAATATTGATGCTACCATTATTGCCCAGAGACCGAAAATGCGGCCTCATATTGATACGATGCGGGAAAATATTAAAGAGGCACTGGGGATTGAGTTAGATCAGATCAATGTAAAAGCCACCACAGAAGAGGGGCTTGGATTTACAGGCAGCGAAGAGGGAATTTCTGCCCAGGCCATCTGTTTATTACGATAAAAGGGATGAAAAACGATGCAGGAAGTAAAATCATTGTGGCACCGTGCCTTCGGGGACACAAAGCAGTATATGGACTATTACTTTGCGAAAAAGGCACCTGTCGGCAGGCTTTATACAGATTATGAAGGAGTGGAACTGGCGTCTATGATGTTTTTTACGCCGTATGAGGTATGTTTTCGCGGAAAACTGATAACGGCAGAATACATCGTAGGTGTGGCCACGGAGGAAAAGTACCGCAGACAGGGACGCATGGCGCATCTGATGAAGCAGGCGCTGGAAATGGAACATGAGCGGGGAATCGACTGGGTCTTTTTGTGCCCGGAGAACCCGGCGGTGTACGACAGTCTCGGGTTTATACCTACTTATTGGCGGGAAACAACCTACTATGAGGCGGATCCGGATTGGGATGTAAGAGAGTTTCAGGTTATGAACTGGGGACGCCTGGAATCAAGAGAAAAGGAAAGTGCCTGTTTTTTTGTGGAGGCGATGCTCCAAAACGAAGAGTTTGATATTTATATGCATCACAGTGTTCCTTATATGGAGGCTGTCAATGAAGAACTGCAGGCGTTAGAGGGTGAGATTTATGTTGTAAAAAGAAAAGGGAGTATTGTGGCCACAGTCAATGTGATCCGGGAAGAGAATCAGTATCAGATCACGGAATTAGTGTGCAGCCGCCGGTTTGGCAAGGAAGTCCTGGAGGCCATGGTGCGGCGGCTTGATACTTCTTATGTAGTGGTAGAGGACAGTTATTTCCTGGATGAACTGGAGGGGAAAGGCGTGAACCGCGTTTTGCAGAAAAAACCATATATTATGGCGCGTTACACCGGTCACCAGACCTTTGAACCCCTGCTTTGTTATATCAATGATATTACTTGAAAAGGGCCTTTAACGGAAGAATGCCGAAAAATTCCGGCATGATCAAAATAGCCGCAACAAAAATGGTGCATAAAAGGACAAACAAAACGAGATGCCGTTTTTTCAATGGGTGGCAGACCACCAGCACCACGCCCAGGCTGACGATACCGCCCAGCAGAAGGTTGCAGGTTTGTCTGGCGGCAGAGGATAATCCCAGAGGACCGGACAAAAACTGCACGCACAGCAGCGAGGCAGTAAGGATAACGGCAGCGGGCAGCGAGATGCGCAGAACATGTCTGGAAAAGCTGCCGGTGGTCACTTTGTTGTTTTGTTCCAGTGTCAGGACAAAACTTGGGATACCGATGGCAACAGCACCGATCAGTGTCAGCTGGATAGGAATAAATGGGTATTTGTGGCCCAGACAGGTAAAGAGCAGACACAACAGCACGGAGTACAGTGTCTTTGTGAGATACAGGGCGCTGACTCGTTCAATGTTGGCAATGATGGTGCGGCCTTCTTTCACAATGTTTTTCATGGAGGAAAATTCAGAGTCCATCAATACAATGTGGGCGGCCTGGCGGGCGGCATCCGCTCCTTTTGCCATGGCGATACCACAGTCCGCATCTTTCAGAGCCAGCACATCATTGACACCGTCTCCTACCATACCTACAATCTTATCGTTTTCCTGGAACGCCTTTACAATGGCGTTCTTTTTTTCTGGTGATACCCGGCCAAAGACGGTGTAATTTGGCACGATGGACACCAGTTCGTGGAAATCATCCGGCAGGGTGGTGGCATCGACATAGTGCTCTGCTCCCCGTATGCCAGCACGCTGGCCAATGGTGGAAGCGGTGGCGGCGTTGTCACCGGAGAGTATTTTTACGGCTACGCCCTGAGATTCAAAAAAGGTGAAGGTGTCTTTGGCATCGCTTTTGATCTCGTCGGACAGTAACAGAAGGGCATAAGGCTTTACATTGGTAAGCTGTTTGGCGTCAGACGCCAGTTTGTCGCAGGATGCCAGTAAAAGAACCCGGTATCCTTTGGCGCCATAGTCTTCTGTTTTGCGTAGGAGTGTGAGATCCTGACTGAGAAAATCCGGTGCGCCCAATACAAAACAGCCGGCATCTTCGATGGAGACACCCATGAATTTGCGGGCAGAACTAAAGGGGATTTTTTCCAGGATCCGATAGGATGGATTCGGGGCAAAATAACGCCTGAGGGCCTGGGAGGTGGCGTTTGTTTCATCAAAGGCATATATCAGGGCACCCAGAAGATTTTCCACGGATTCGTCGGCGTAAGGCGTCAGAGGAAGGACTTCCTCTACGGTCAGGTTCCCGGTTGTGATGGTGCCGGTTTTGTCCAGGCAAAGGACATTGACACGGGCCAGTGCTTCAATGGACTCCATTTCCTGCACCAGTGCTTTTTTCCGGGCCAGGCGTCCTACGCCAAGGATAAAGGAAATGCTGGTAAGAAGAACCAGTCCTTCCGGGATCATGCCAAGAACGCCGGCCACCGTGCCAACCAGGGCAGCAGAAAGGGTGCTGCCGGAGCGGTAATACTGGATGCAGAACAAAGCAATACCAATAGGGAGGATGGCGTAACTTACCAGGCGGATAATGCGGTTGATGGTATTTTGCATTTCAGAAGTTGCCCGGCGCTTGGTACGGGCTTTTTCCACCAGTTTGGCGGCGTAGTTGTCAGGGCCAGTCTGTCTGGCTGTGGCATAGCCGGAACCGGCGGTAACAAAAGTACCGGATAAAAGGGTGTCACCTGCTTTTTTGACCACAGGAACAGACTCGCCGGTAAGCATGGATTCATTGATCTCCAGTCCATCGGAAGAGAGAACCGAGCAGTCTGCCGTGATCTGGTCACCGGCAGCAAAGTAAAGCTCGTCCCCTACCCGGATCTCTTCCACGGGGATTTCTTCCAGTCCGTTTTTCGTGCGCCTGTGGGCTTTGGTGGCAGTGATGACAGAAAGCCGGTCAATGACCTTTTTCACCCGCAGTTCCTGCACGATCCCGATCAGAGTGTTGGCGATTACCACCCCCATAAAAAGCATATTTTTATACTGGCCGGACAAAATAACCAGACCCGCCAGCACTAAATTCAAAAAGTTAAAATAAGTAAGCGTATGAGATAGAATAATCTGTTTCGTAGATTTCAACGAATTCATAGGCACACCTCCCAGGGTTATGTAATGAAACTAATTGTAGAGGAAAAACGGCTATCTTTCAAGATGTAAGCGCAAGAAATTTGTGTACGGGTGATCAATGCCGGACTTTTAGTATCCCAGTGATTTATCAGAAAAGTTTGCGGGAAGTGGGTTTTAAGTGCGTCGGTACGAGATGCCTGTATATGCGTTAGCATAGGCATCCGTACCGCTACGCGCTTAATTAGCGGGAGCGCCCACGAAACGCAAACTTTTCTGGTAAATGACGGAAACCTAAAAATCCCCATCGATCACCAGCCACAATCTTCCTTGCACTCTCCCGTCAAAAATGATAAAATAAAATTTATATTTACTGAAAAGGAGCTTAGGAGATTATCCATGAATTTATTGGAGGAAATACATGCCTCTTTCCCTGTAAAAGAGGTGGATCTGCGGCAGTATGCCCCGCTGAAACTGGCATATCTGGGGGATGCTGTGTTTGAGATACTGATGCGTACGCTGGTCATTGAGCGTGTGGGCGGCCCGGTAAAAAATCTGCATAAGGAAACCAGCCGGTTTGTCAATGCGGGAGCACAGTCTACGCTGGTACAGGCTATGTTAGAAGATCTGACAGAGGATGAAATGGCGGCTTACCGACACGGTCGCAATGCCAAGACATCTTCTGTGGCAAAACACGCAGATATACATGATTATCGCAATGCAACCGGATTGGAGGCGTTGTTTGGGTATTTATATCTGAAAGGCGAGAGCGGACGGGCAGTGAAACTGCTGCAGATCGCCATGGACAAAACAGGAATGGAGGTTGCCGGAAATGGGAAATGAGAACTTTGATAAAAGAGACGAAAACAGAAATGAAAACCGCATAGAGGGACGCCATGGTGTGCTGGAGGCTTTTCGGGCGGAACAGTTGATCGAGCGTTTGTTTGTGCAGAGAGGATGCAAGGACGGTCCGGTCATGTCTATTTTGCGTGAGGCAAAAAAAGCCGGCACCATGGTGGATTTTGTGCCAAAAGAAAGACTGGATCAGATGAGCGAAACAGGACATCACCAGGGAGTGATTGCGACAATCTCTGCGTTTCGTTACAGCGAAATTGAGGATATGTTTGCTCTGGCTGAAAAAAGAGGGGAAGATCCGTTTATTTTCCTTCTGGATGGAATCGAGGATCCGCACAATCTGGGAGCTATCATCCGAACCGCCAACCTGGCGGGAGCCCATGGGGTCATTATTCCCAAGAGAAGGGCTGTAGGGCTGACGGCTACGGTAGTAAAGGCATCTGCCGGTGCGATCCACTACACTCCGGTCGCAAAAGTGACAAACCTTGTGAATACAATGGAAGAACTAAAACAGCGTGGAATGTGGTTTGCCTGTGCGGACATGGATGGAGAAGTAATGTACCGCCAGAATCTTACCGGTTCTCTGGGACTGGTGATCGGAAATGAAGGCCATGGCGTCAGCCGCCTGGTAAAAGAGCATTGTGATTACATTGCTTCGATCCCGATGAAAGGTGACATTGATTCGTTGAACGCTTCAGTGGCAGCCGGTGTGCTGGCATTTGAAGTAGTAAGACAGAGGGGGGACCAATGACTTTACAGGAAATGACATTGATGAAAGATGAAGAATTGGTTTCGCTGGCTCATGAGGGAAATCCGGAGGCTGTGGATTTTCTCATGGAAAAATACAAGCCTCTGGTGCGGAAGAAGGCTCGTGCCCTGTTTCTGATCGGCGGAGAGAACGATGATCTGATCCAGGAGGGGATGATTGCTTTGTTTAAGGCGCTCCGTGAGTATGATCCGTCAAAAGAAAGCAGTTTTGGCGGATTTGCCAGTGTGTGTGTAGGACGGCATTTGTGCAATGTGATCAAATGTGCCAACCGGTTGAAAAATGTGCCGCTGAATTCCTATGTATCCATTTATGCGCCGGCGGGTTCGCCTCATGAGAGCAGCCGGGATACAGTAGGTGATACATTGCAGCCACAGGAACTTATGAATCCGGAAGATATTCTCATCGATAAAGAAAATGTGACGGATCTGGAAAGTGCCATGGAAGAGCAGTTAAGTCCTTTTGAAAAAAAGGTAGTGGAACTGTACATGGATGGGAAAGATTATCAGCAGATTGCAGAGATATTAAAAAAGAGTGCAAAATCAATCGATAATGCACTCCAAAGAATCAAGAAAAAACTAAATTCGTTTGTATAAAAAGCTGTTAACGGGACTCGAACCCGTGACCTCCGCCTTACCAAGGCGACGCTCTACCACCTGAGCTATAACAGCATCAGTAAGTAACCTTACAAAACGAAATTTTACCAAATGTTGTACCAGTTGTCAACAAAAAAATAAAAGAATCTTGAGCCTGCCGGGAATAAAAAGGCTTAAGGAACGAAAAAACGACGGATACATAAAATATTTTAGAGGAATCCATCGGAAACGAACAGGGGGACGGCAGTTATGCTGGAAAAAGAAACGCAGATAGAGACAAAAGGCTGGGAACAAAATCTCTATCAGATTATGATGTGGATGTGCTTATTAATTCATATTTTATTGACGGGATTTTTTGCCTGTATGCATATATGGATCATGGTGGCAGTCAATGTATTAAGTGTGCTTTTGTATTGCTTCGGTGCTGCGAAAATTGGTTCGACCAGAAAGATCAGCCAGTGGCTTTTGGCTATTTTTTCGGAAATATTGATACATTGTGTTTTGTGTAATCTTATCCTTGGATGGGGATACGGTTTTTCATTATATGTGCTGCTGATGACGCCGGTTACTTATAATGTGTGTTGCTTTTCGGAAAATGGGAGAGCGGGATACCGTCACGCCAACATTTTGTCAGTGGCCAGCCTGATCATTGTTCTGATGTCCTGTGTGGCAGGAGGTAGTGCCAACCGGATAGAGGGGGCGGATGTGATCATGATGTGGATGTTTGGATTTAATCTGATCGTGTCGGCCGTGTCTTTGATCTTTTTTTCGCTGTATTTTGTCCGGTCCATCAAGACCTCTTATATGCTGCTGGAAAAAAAGACGAAAGAACTGCGTTTTCTGGCGAATCATGATGCGCTGACCGGATTGCGGAACCGTCACAATATCAAGCAGGAGTTTGAAAAGATTGTGGGAACCTGTGAGGATTTTTGCGTCATGCTGGCCGATGTGGATGATTTTAAGAAAATTAACGATACGTATGGACACACTTGCGGTGACCGATGCCTCACTTATGTGGCAGATGCTATTATAAAAAGTGTGGCGGATGATGGGATCGTGTGCCGCTGGGGCGGCGAGGAATTTTTGGCCATTTTGAAACTGACGGCACAGGAAGGATATAAAAGAGC
>JAXDTV010000060.1:0-16773 GCA_034089785.1 Eubacterium sp. | reverse complement strand
TCTTTTACTCCATATTTGCGGAAATCCGGAAGACGAAGGTCTTTCAGAAGCAGTCCACCATTTGCATGTGGGTTAGCTCCCATACGGGCATTTCCCTTTGGAGTCATTTCTTTGATTTCATCTTTAACACTACCATCTTCGTTGAAGAGCTCTTCTGGCTTGTAGCTGAGCATCCACTCTTTCAACTGCTCCAAATGCTCTGGTTTTTCCATAGACATTGGTACCTGGTGAGCACGGAAGGATCCCTCGATTTTCAATCCGTCTACTACTTTAGGACCTGTCCATCCTTTTGGTGTACGAAGAACAATCATTGGCCATGCCGGTCTTGTAGCATCGTTGTTCTCACGAGCATTCTTCTGGATCTCTTTAATCTTCTCGACACAGCTGTCCATAGCTTCGCACATAGCTCTGTGCATAGCAATGTGATCTTCCGGATCAATACCAGGGTTCATCTCATCTGCTGCTTCTACAAAGATTGGATCCCATCCACATCCCTTAAAGAAGCTCTCAACTTCTTCATGAGACATACGTGCAAATACAGTAGGGTTGCTGATCTTGTATCCATTCATATGAAGAATAGGAAGAACGGCACCGTCTGTAATTGGGTTCAGGAATTTATTTGACTGCCAGGAAGTTGCCAGTGGGCCTGTCTCTGCCTCACCATCTCCTACTACAGGAACTGCAATAAGGTCTGGGTTATCAAATACAGCACCGAAAGCATGAGCGACTGAATAACCAAGCTCTCCACCCTCGTTGATGGAACCTGGAGTCTCTGGTGCACAGTGACTTGGTACTCCACATGGGAATGAGAACTGTTTGAACATCTTCTGCATACCTTCAATATCCTCAGAAATGTTAGGATAAATCTCGCTGTATGTTCCCTCGATGTATGTGTTTGCAATCTGGAAGTTTCCACCATGACCAGGACCGGAAATGTAGATCATGTCCAGATCATATCTTTTGATCACGCGGTTACAATGTGTCCAGACAAAGTTCTGTCCAGGTACTGTTCCCCAGTGACCAACAATTTTTTTCTTAACCATATCCATTGTAAGCGGCTCACGCAACAATGGGTTGTCCAACAAGTACAACTGTCCTGCTGACAAATAGTTAGCGGTACGCCAGTATGCGTCCATTTTCTGAAGCAGCTCATCTGTGATAGGCTGTTTCTCAAGACAAGTATTTTCGCTCATAACGAACTCCTTTCGACATCTTTTTCAAATTAATACGATTCTATTATATAGGCAATCGTCCATTAATTCAATATTTTTTTTCATTTTGTTATTTTTTTGTCATTCTGACGAAAAAAAGGTTGTAAATCCAGATGATTTTCACGAAATATTACACGGATTTACAGATCAAACATCAGACGGCACACTTCTCTTCCTGTCTCCGTCTTAAAAATGCGGTCGTAAGCCGCTCGCACTGCCTTCTGATCCACACCGTCTTCATACAGATTTACAAGAAAATCCGCCTCGATCAGGATCTGATAATCCAGTCCGTCTACCTCTGTGTATGTGTGGTGATGGCCTACCAGATAACATACCCGGTCAATAGTCTCCCGGTCCGCTCCCAGTTCCATCAACAGTTTTTCCGCCTCCGGCGGTCCTTCTTTTTCCTGCAGTTTTCCGCCGCACTGACCATACTTTTTCTCCGCTTTATGAATCCCTATATCGTGTACGATAGCCGCCAGTTTTACTGTTTTGTAAGTTTTTTCATCTAGCTGCTCGCCTTTTCCGATATATTTGGCAAATTCATAGACTTTGACAAAATGCTGGATCCGTTTTGGATCTCCTTTGTCATAAAGAAACATAGCACGCAGTAATCTCTGTTCCACAAAATCACCTCTAATTTTCACTCATCTTAGCAAGTTTGGCTGCCTGGTCTGCTGCGATCAGACTGTCAAGCAGTTCCTCTAAATCTCCGCCGATAATCGAATCCAGTTTGTGAAGGGTCAGTTTGATACGGTGGTCCGTCACCCTTCCCTGAGGATAATTGTATGTGCGGATCTTTTCTGAACGGTCACCGGTTCCGATCTGGCTCCGGCGCTCTTCCGCTTCCGCATCGTGTGCCTTGGCACACTCTAACTCATACAGGCGGGCACGCAGGACTTTCAACGCCTTATCCTTATTTTTCAGCTGTGATTTTTCATCCTGGCAGGAAATCACAATACCGGTAGGAATATGGGTCAGACGCACGGCGGAATCCGTTGTATTGACACACTGTCCACCGTTTCCGGAAGCACGGAACACATCAAAACGGCAGTCATTGAGGTCCAGTTCCACTTCTACCTCTTCTACTTCCGGCATGATCGCCACAGTAGCGGTGGATGTGTGGATACGGCCGCCGGACTCGGTAGCCGGGATACGCTGTACACGGTGTACACCACTTTCGTATTTCAGCTTGGAGTAGGCCCCCAGACCATTGATCATAAATACAATTTCCTTAAATCCACCAATTCCGTTTTCATTGGAGTTCATCGTATCAATCTTCCAGCGGTTCTTCTCTGCAAACTTGCAGTACATACGGTACAGATCTGCCGCAAACAACGCCGCTTCATCTCCGCCGGCGCCGGCACGGATCTCCACGATTACATTTTTGTCATCGTTAGGATCTTTTGGGAGAAGGAGGATCTTTAATTCATTTTCGATACCCTCGATCTTTTGCTTGCACTCGTTCAACTCTTCCTTGGCAAGTTCCCGCATTTCCTCGTCGCTTTCTTCTTCCAGCATAGCCAGACTGTCTTCAATGCCTGCTTTCGTTGCCTTGTACTCTTTGTATTTTGTCACGATAGGTTCCAGATCTGACTGCTCTTTCATCAGTTTCTGGTACCGGCTCTGGTCATTAAGCACATCCGGCTCACTTAACTCATTTAAAACTTCCTCATAACGAAGAAGTGTATCTTCTAATTTATCAAACATATTAACCTCCATTATGGCATATATGCCCTGTCACGATCCGATCCAGTCCGGCCAGATCTTTTTTCACTTCTACCTGTTGAAACCCTTTCTGCCTCATAAGTTCTGCCACACTCTCTCCCTGATCGTAGCCGATCTCAAAGGCCAGCATCCCCTGTTCTGCAAGGTAGGAAGGGCTCAAATCTATGATCTTTCTGTAAAAATACAGCCCATCTTCTTTTCCATCCAGGGCCAGCACCGGCTCATGATCCTGCACTTCCGGCATCAGTTTTTGTATCTCTTCCGACGCAATATAGGGTGGATTTGACACGATCACATCAAACAAATCCGCCGGGACATTTTCAAACAGATCTCCCTGACAGAAAACAGCTTTAACTCCATGATTTTCTGCATTTTTCTCTGCGACTTCCAATGCTTCCCGGGAGACATCTGCCAGCACCACTCCGGCAGGCTTTCCAAGTACCGCCAGACTGATCCCGATACATCCGGATCCGGTACAAAGATCTAACACCTTTTTTCCCCGGCAAAACGGCAGCACCTGTTCTACCAGACATTCTGTATCCTGTCTCGGAATCAACACATGGGAATCCACTTCAAACCGGAGTCCCATAAACTCTGTATACCCAAGAATATACTCCAGAGGGATCCGCCGGCCGCGCTTTTCTATCATCTGACGAAATTTACTTTCTTTCTCGGCATCCGCCTCTTCTTCCTGATGTAAAAAGTAACTGCTTCGTTCCATTTCAAAACAGTCCGAGAACAAATACCAGGCATTCAGATCCGCCTCCGGCACTTCCCGTTCTTTCAGCCATCCTGCGCCCCACTGTAAAATCTGCTGCAAGGTCATGGCTCTTTCTCTGCCTTTCCCGGTGCCTCAAAATACCGATCCAGCGCGTTGAGGATCTCATCATCCTCTTCCTCATCCAGAGCAAGAACCTCAATCTCTTCCTCGTTTCCCTGAGCGGGTCCTTTTTTCTCCGTCTCTCCATGGACGAAACTTTTCCAGTCAAACACCGCTTCCACAGAGGCGATGGCTACTTCCAGCATAGAATCATCCGGCTCTTTGGTAGTCAATGACTGAAGCCACAATCCCGGTTTACTGAGAACACGCACCAGCACATTATCATGATTTCCGGCATAACGAATAAATTCAAAGGACAGGCCCGCAATCACAGGGATCAGCAGGATACGCAACACCATCCTGAGCCACACATTGCCTACTACGATAAACATAAACAGCAAAATACTGACAAACATAACGATCAGTAAAAAACTGGTTCCGCACCGTTTGTGGGCGGTAGATGCCTTTCTTGCGTTTTCCACTGTCAAATCCATGCCGTTTTCAATGCAGTTGATACATTTATGCTCTGCACCATGGTACATAAACACCCTGTGGATATCTTCCATCAAAGATATAAGCTTTACATAGGCCACAAACAAGATCACACGGATCACACCCTCCAACAGCCCTCTAAGCTGGGGTGACGGAATCCGGTAGCGCAATAATTCCGAAACCAGATACGGAAGTGCCAGAAACACAGCCAGTGCCAAAAATACGGACACCACCATAACAATTCCTGTCAAGATACTGTCTTTCTTTTCCTGTTTCTTTTTCTCTTCTTCCGTCTTTTCCTGCTTTTCTTCCTCTTCCTCGTAAAAAGAAGCGGAATAATTCAAAGTCTTCATGCCGGAAGAAAGAGACTCCACGAAACTAACAATTCCCCGGATCACCGGTACTCTGGCAATGGCATAACGATCTCTGAGACTGGTTACCGTTTCTTTCTTTACTTCGATCTCGCCATCCGGTTTGCGGACTGCCACAGCACACTGTTTGCCGTTGCGCATCATAATGCCCTCGATCACGGCCTGTCCGCCAATGCCCGAATATTTCATACGGCCTCCTTTCTCGCAAAAAACTCCATTTGCGAAAAAAAGCAGAGCCACCTTCGCAGCTCTGCTCTCATTTTTCGTTTCATTATTTCAAGCCATACTTGCGGTTGAACTTCTCAATCGCACCACGAGCAGAAGCGGATTTCTGCTGTCCTGTGTAAAAAGGATGGCACTTGGAACAAACTTCAACATGGATATCCTCTTTTGTGGATCCTGTTACAAATTCATTTCCACAGTTACAAACTACCTTTGCCTGATAGTATTCTGGATGAATTCCCTCTCTCATTATCATTTCACCTCACAACTTATATTTTCCTTTATTTATGAAAAAGGATAATTGTCTTTCTCAAAAAACTGCTTGCTCATTGTATCATGTCAATCCGGAAATTGCAAGTACTTTTTGATTATTTTTCGCATTTTTTGGCATTTTTTATCTTAAATGCATCTTTTTCACTGTCTCTACAAACTCTTCATTATTCTTCGTACGCTTGAAAAGATCTAAGATCTGCTCCAGGGCCTGCTCTGATTTCAGGCCTCCCAGTGCCTTCCGTATCTTCACTACTGCCTCCTGTTCATCTTTCGTCAGCAGAAGGTCCTCTCTTCTGGTACTGGATTTCTGGATATCAATGGCCGGGAAGATCCGTCGTTCGGACAAGCTGCGGTCTAATACCAGTTCCATATTGCCGGTGCCTTTGAATTCCTCAAATACCACATCATCCATACGGCTTCCTGTGTCCACAAGCGCGGTGGCAAGGATGGTCAGACTGCCGCCCTCTCTCATGTTTCTGGCTGCACCAAAGAATTTTTTAGGCATATGAAGCGCCGCCGGATCCAGACCACCGGATAATGTACGGCCGCTAGGGGTTACCGTCAGGTTGTACGCTCTGGCAAGACGAGTGATACTGTCCAGGAGGATCATCACATCCTCTCCTCCTTCTACCAGTCTCTTGGCTCTCTCAATGACCATTTCCGATACTCTCTTGTGATTTTCCGGCAGTTCATCAAAGGTAGAGTAGATTACTTCCACATTGTCACCTTCAATGGATTCCTTAATATCCGTTACTTCCTCCGGTCTCTCATCGATGAGAAGGATGATCAGGTGCATCTTTGGATGATTTCTCGTCACTGCCTTTGCCACCTGTTTCAAAAGAGTCGTCTTTCCGGTCTTTGGCTGGGACACGATCATGCCTCGCTGTCCTTTTCCGATAGGTGCGATGAGATCCAGCATTCTCATAGAAACGCCGGCTCCCGGTGTCTCCAGATGGATTCTGTCATTCGGGAAAATCGGTGTCAGGTCTTCAAACCGTTTTCTTGTATACAGATACGCCGGTGACCTTCCGTTTACTTTTTCCATATACAAAAGAGCACTGAACTTCTCTCCCTGGGAATTGATCCGCAAGTTTCCCTTGATCACATCTCCGGTCCGCAGGCCGAAACGGCGGATAAACTGGGACGCCACATATACATCATTATCTCCCGGGAGAAAATTATCACAACGGATAAAACCATATCCCTCGCTCATCACCTCCAGGATACCGGTTTTTGTCACACCGCTGTCCAGTTCCTTCATCTCTGTCGGATGCACATCTACCAGCTGCTTGTCTCTCACAATGGAGACCAGCCCATCGGAACCGTCATGGTATCTCTGTTTCTTCTGGCGGTTGTAATGATAACTGTTGTTATAAGTCCGCTGGGTATTTTTCTTGTCCCCATCACTGCGATATTCACCTCTGTTTTCCTGACGGTGATCGTTCCGGTACTCTCTGTAGCTGCCGGCCTGAGGCGTCCGTGTGCCGCGCTCATACCTTCCCTGGACATGCTTTCCCCGTTCTGGTGCTTTTTCCCGTTCCGGCATTCTTTCCACAGCCTGCACCTTCTCCTCGTCCGGTTTTTTCTCCGCCGCCGGCGCTTTCTCCTGTCCCTGAGAAAGGGTTTCCTGAATGCGTTCCATCAGTTCCCGCTTTTTCAGTGTACTGACGCCCTTCATTCCCTTTTCCTTTGCAACTTCCTTCAGTTGTGCCAATGTCATTTTTGTTAAGTCCATGTATTCCTCCTCTTAGCACACAACAGGCATCTTTTTACAACTCAATTCCATTTTTCTCCATCAATTTTCTTGCACTCTCCAGGGAATCCACACCGGTAGCATTTTTGATCGGAGCAAATTCATGCTCTCGCTCTACTTCAAAGGACAAGCAGTTATCCATCATATGGATCATATCCAGCACAAGTGTCTCAAACTTGTAGCCATTTGGTTCCTGTGGCTTCACAAGTTCTGCTTTTTCATTGATATATGGAATTTTCTTCTCTACAACATGGGTTGGCATAGAACGATTCAAAATGTCTGTCAATGTTTTTACATCAAAAAGATAATTCAGAATAACTCCATAGTTATACAACAAGTTTCCCTTGTCATCTCTGGAGTGAATGATCTCGTCTGTCATTTCATAATATTCTACAATAGATGGTCTGCCATCTTCCAGGCAAAGTACGCCGACTCTTTCATTCGGATCCGCCTTGGCTACTACCTTGGATCCGCATACAGCGCCTGCCTCCAGAGTAGCTCCCACAAAGACCGGGTCAGCCATTTTCTGAAGAACATTATCTACTGCAAACACATTTAAGAATTTTACTCCTAATTCATTGATCTTGTCAAGCAGTCCTGCCTTCACTAAAGAAGAGAACCAGCCACCGTTGCCATTTGGTGAAGTAGACAGACGGTCTTTTGCTTCCATCAGGATCTTGCCGTCATAGCCGACAGATGGTGCCATTTCCTGCACAAAGAAAAATACATAGTCTTTGTTGTAGCCAAAATAATCCTTTTCCTTGAAAAAGGCTACGGTATCTGCATTATTTTTTTCACTGGTCATCACAAACAGAGGAACCCAGGCATCTGCTTCCTTTACTACTTCCATCAAGTTGTTTACCAGCTGCTCAAAAAGATACAGTTCCTTGTGGATTCCCACATTCAGCATTCCCTTTGGCTTATCCAGTCCCAGTCTGGTTCCCTGGCCTCCTGCCAGCAGCACGGCTCCTACCTGGCACTGTCTGATAGCCTCTAACCCTCTCTTTTTATATGTATCTTTTTTCTCTTTGATCTCATCTAATGTCACGGCTCCCAGCGGTGCCAGTTTTCCCTTTGGCACTTCCTTTACGCCGTCTTTGATCAAGTCCAGCAAAGACAGATCCAATGCCTCGATCTGGTTTAAAAGCCCAGCCTGCTGTGCTTCATCCAATTCATCAAAATACTGGAGAAGATGCTCCTGACCTGCTCCGGCTAATTTTACTTTTGCTTCTTCCAATGTAAACATATTCATTGGCCCTCCTTTATAAGCACATTATTATTTATATTGTAACGACTTTTCTCAAAAAGCACAAGAGAAATTTATTGAGATTCTTATTATAAAGTGGTATGATTAAAGGAAGAATATTTTGGTAAAGGAAGGTTTAATTTTATGACTCAAAATGAAAAAGCATTGCAGCTTCACAAAGAATGGAATGGTAAGATCGACACCACTCCCAAATGCCATGTAAAGAGCCGTGAGGATCTGGCGTTAGCTTACACACCCGGTGTGGCAGAACCTTGTAAAGTGATCGCAGAAGATAAAGAACAAGCTTATACATATACAATCAAAAGCAACACCGTTGCCGTTGTCTCCGACGGAAGTGCCGTACTGGGACTGGGAAATATCGGTGCCGAGGCAGCTATGCCTGTTATGGAAGGAAAGGCTGTTCTCTTTAAGGAGTTTGGCGGGGTAAATGCCTTTCCAATCTGTCTTGATACACAGGACACAGAGGAAATCATCCGCACCGTAGTAAATATCGCTCCTGCTTTTGGCGGCATCAACCTGGAGGACATTTCCGCTCCCCGTTGTTTTGAGATTGAGAGCCGTCTGAAAGAACTCCTGAACATTCCTGTTTTCCATGATGACCAGCACGGAACCGCCATCGTGGTACTGTCCGGTATCATCAACGGACTGAAAGTCGTAGGCAAAGAAAAAGAAAACTGCAAAGTCATCGTAAATGGTGCCGGTTCCGCCGGTATCGCCATTACGAAGCTGCTTTTGCGTTACGGATTCAAAGATGTGACTCTGTGTGACAAAAGCGGCATCCTGAGCAAAAGCTCCAAGAATCTGAACTGGATGCAGAAAGAAATGATGGAAGTTACCAATCTGGAAGGAAAAGAAGGTACTCTGGCAGATGCTTTTGTAGGTGCAGATATTTTTGTCGGCGTTTCCGCTCCGGGAATCGTATCCGAAGAAATGGTTGCTTCTATGAATAAAGATGCAATCCTCTTTGCCATGGCAAATCCGGTACCGGAAATCATGCCGGATCTGGCAAAAAAGGCAGGTGCACGCATTGTAGGAACCGGTCGTTCCGATTTTCCAAACCAGGTAAATAATGTGGTGGCTTTTCCTGGTATCTTCAAGGGTGCTTTAGAAGGCAGAGCAACTCAGATCACAGAAGAAATGAAGTTAGCTGCTGCTCTGGCTATCGCTTCTTTAGTGCCGGATGAGGAATTATCCGACGACAACATTATGCCGGAAGCATTTGACCCACGGGTAGCAGATGTAGTAAGTGCCGCTGTCAAAGCCAACATTCCGGACTAATGGAGGTTTTTTCGTGAGTGTGCAGCGCTGGGGCGAAAAGCCTTATCATTCTCTGGACTATGAATTAAAAAAACGATTTGGAGAGAAAATATACAAAGTTTCCCTGGACGGCGGTTTTACCTGTCCCAACCGGGACGGCACTCTGGGAACCGGCGGCTGCATCTTCTGCAGCGGTGCCGGTTCCGGGGATTTCGCCTCTCCCTGCTGTGAATCGGTTACCAGACAGATTGAAAATGGAATAGCCGGGATCTCCGCCAGAAAAAGTACGGGATCCTGTTTTATTGCATATTTTCAGTCTTTTACAAACACCTATGCCCCGGTGGAAAAACTGCGTCCTATGTTTCTGGAAGCCATCCGCCATCCACAGATTGTTATGCTTTCTGTAGGCACCCGACCGGACTGTCTGCCGGAGGATGTGCTGGATCTTCTGACGGAATGTAATAAAATCAAACCGGTTATGGTAGAACTGGGACTTCAGTCCATACATCCTTCCACCGTTTCCTACATCCGACGGGGGTACGATCTGCCTGTGTATGATAAAGCAGTGAACGTTCTGCATCAGAGAGGGATCGAGGTCGTAACCCATGTGATTGCTGGTCTGCCCGGTGAATCCAAAGAGGATTTTCTGGCTACCGTAAGGCACACCGCCGCTGTACATTCCGACGGGATCAAACTGCAGCTTCTTCATGTTCTGCAAGGAACCGATCTGGCAGTTGATTACGCCGCAGGGAAATTCAGGACTCTATCTATGGAAGAATATCTGGACTGGATCACAGATTCTCTTTTGATCCTCCCTCCTGATATGGTAATCCACCGGCTCACCGGCGACGGTCCAAAGAACCTTCTGATCGCACCTGCCTGGAGCAGCCGCAAGCGGGAGGTACTGAATACACTGCACCGCCAATTAAAAGAAAAGAATCTATGGCAAGGAAAGGAATTTATGAATCATGGCGAATGAATCCATTACCATATATAAACTGATTATTTTATACTTTTTGAAAAAAACCAGCATTCCTCTGCCCCAGACTGTCATTTCAGACTATATTGTCAGTCATGGTTATACCAATTATTTCACATTGCAGAATGCTCTGGGAGAGTTGTTAAATGCCGATTTTATCGCAGAAGACGAAACATACCATTTATCTTACTATACGCTGACAGAAGCCGGCAGCGAAACACTGGCTCTCTTCGGTAGCCAGCTTTCCGCTGAAATCTGTTCTGAGATTGATGCTTATCTGGCTGAACATAAGATTGAGATCATCAATGAGACTTCTCTTGTCAGTGATTACAACCCGACAGACCACGGAACTTATCTGGCTTCCTGCAGTTTGAAGGACGGAAAACATATGATGTTCCGTCTGGAAATCGATGTTCCCAAAGAAGAAGATGCTATCCGGGTCTGCGAAAACTGGGAAAAACAGAGCGAAACTTTATATCAGCTGGCCTTGAAAAATTTACTATAATACAAAAAAGTTCCACCAGTCCGGGAAAAGAGCTTCATTCACTCTTTTCCCAGACAGATGGAACTTCTTTTTTTCTTACTATCTCTTGATCTTGGTGCCTGGGTTAAACTGTCTGTATGTATATTTATCCAACAATTTATATCCGTTATATGAACCGCTGAAAGCCGGTCCTTTTCTCATTTCAAAATGCAGGTGGCTGCCAAATGCATAGCCTGTAGATCCGGTTATACCAATTTTATCTCCCGCTATCACTTTGTCTCCCACTTTTACTTTAAAGGAAGAGCAGTGCGCATAATAGGAATAGATACCGTTTCCATGATATACAATGATCAATTTACCAAAAGATGCTTTGGAACTGGCCGCATGATACTTGGCATATACGACTGTACCGTCTGCCACACTGTAAATGGTTCTTCCACCGCCTCTGGCATCCCATCCATAATGTCTGCCGCCGTGGGTAGAACAATGGCAGTGCCATCCGTCACCCCAGTTGCCGCCTTTGACAGGACTGGTCCATTTTCCCTTTTTTACGGTAAAATCATCATCGATCACTGTCTTTTTGTTCTGGGAAGTATTGGTAGCCTCTACCACATAGGAATATTTTCCTTCTTTTAACTTGCCAAATTTCATAGACTTGTCCACTTTTGTCAAAGAACAATTCTTCTTATTGACTTTGATCTTCTTTGTATAAACACTGTCTCCCTCTTCATTCAGAATGGAAGCCTTGACTGTTTTCATTTTCTTGCTGGCTTTTAAAGTTCCCTTTACTTTAAATCCTGCTCCCTTGGTGATCTTTTTCGGATGAGAGCATTTTTTCAATTTCACGGTCCAGTTATCTTTTTTCTGGTCGGAAGCCACCGGTGTCTGCGTCGGAGTTACTGTTGGTGTCGGCGTTGCAGCCGGTTTTTCTGTATCGGTTGGCTGGCTGATAGCTCCTCCGGTTGCTACTTCTGCTTCTGCCTTTACCGGCGCCTGTGGTGCCAGTCCTGCCAGAGTCATTCCTGCGATCACACTATAAATCCCCACTAATTGACGAACTTTCTTATTCATTTCCCTCTCCAATCTGTTACTGATTTGTTACGATTTTTGTTACAATTTCCTATCCCTTTTTCACTTTATCCGTCCCAAAAAGACGAACACAATGCCTATTATACAACACTTTTTCCAATTCTGCAACTGTAGAAATTATTTTGTAACATTTTTCTTTTTGTAACAATTAAAAAAGAGAGCGAAATATTTCGCTCTCTCGTCTTAACTTTTATGTAATTATTTCGCAAGTGTTACATTGCCATGGCTTCCTCCTGCCAGCTGCAGACGCCCCTCTTTCACAAAACCTGATATAATCCGCCGTTCCAGGCCGGTAGCCTCAGACAACTGAACCAGATTCATAGGGCCATTTTCCCTCAGGCAATTCTTCACTCTTCCAAAGTTTGAAAGATAAGTAGCCCCACACCGCTCACACTGATAAATCTCACGCTTCGTGTAGATCATAGCGCCAGAGCATTTCCGACACCGGATTGCATCCGGCTCTTCGACCATCAATTTAAAACGCTGCTCTTCTCTCATCGTCACTCACCCTCTCCGGGATCGTTCCCATTTCACTTTCTGTCTCCATATACCTTGTTATAATTGGCGATACACTGCTCAATAACTTCCACTGCCTCTGCCGGGCCGCCAAACTCTTTAACAGCCGTCTCTTTCTGCTCAAGGTCTTTGTAAATACTGAAGAAATGCTGGATTTCCTCAAAAATGTGGCTTGGAAGCTGCTCAATATCTGTATAGATATTGTACATAGGATCGTTGTATGGAATCGCAATGATCTTTTCATCGTTTGCTCCGTTATCCAGCATGTACATTACACCAATCGGATAACAGCGAACCAGACACAGGGATTCAATATCCTCAGAACAGATCACCAGCACATCCAGTGGATCCTTGTCATCACCTAATGTTCTTGGAATAAATCCATAATTTGCCGGATAATGGGTGGATGTATACAGAATACGGTCCAAAATGATCAAGCCCGTCTCTTTATCCAGTTCATATTTTTTCTTGCTTCCCTTGGAGATTTCAATGGTTGCTATAAAATCTGAGGAAGAAATTCTCTTTTCATCAATATCATGCCAAATGTTCATTCGTATTATTTCCTTTCTTTGCTCTCTATCCGACTCCCAGGCTGCCTAACTCCAGATAACGCAGATAAGCACCATATGTCATCGTCGTCATGTCATCCCCGGTTCCTACGGTAACCCGAAGTTCATCCAGATCTTTCTCCGTGGCTGCTGCCGCATTTTTCAACGGGTCACTACTCTGATCCGTCGTGGCTGCTGTGGATTCTATCTGGTTCTGTGTATACTTACCGGTGTCCTTTACGGAGTAACTCTTATCCGGAACGGACACTCCTTCTTTCATATACTTATTGATCTTCTTCACATAATTCTGAGTCTCACTGTATGGTGGCACGCCGCCATATTTTTTCACTGCACCGCTGCCAGCATTGTATGCTGCCGCCGCCAGTGTAAAATCGCCGTTAAACTTTTTCAGATGTGCCGCCAGCAGCTTGGCGGAAGCCATAATGTTCTGCTCCGGATCATACGGATCTGTGACACCAAACTCTTTGCACTCATATGGCATCAGCTGCATGATTCCTTTCGCCCCTGCCGAAGACACGCATTTCGGATTGAAGTCCGACTCTGCCTTGGCTACTGCTGTCAGAAAATCATAGGAAATATTATACTTTTTCGCTGCCCTCTTAAAGATAGCACTTAACTTCACCTTGCCAGAGTCTGTCACACCACTGTCTGTGTCATTCTCTGTACTCTTCACCGTATCCGTCTGGGTCGTTTTCGCAGTTGTCGATACAGCAGCAGAATCCGCCGTATCTGCCGACTGGGTACGGGCCTTTACCTCTCCCTGCAAAACCTTGTGAAAAGGAGTGATGGAAGACTGACTTTTTGACTGGGACACCGAATAAGACAGATCATCTGCCTGGGTCACATCATTTACTACGATCAATTTCTGTCTCCTCCTTTCGCATGGTATGCATATCTAATTTATTATAGTCAACTCTGGGGAAAAATGTCAAGTGCTGTACTTCATTTTTCTTGCAAGCAAAATCACTATGATGCCGCTGAAAATAGAAAACAGGATCAATCCTGCCGAATATACCGTTTCACTTGGAACAACACTCTGGATCCCACTGTTGACAAAGTCCGTAATATAGGAACTTGCATTAAACACAATATGGAAAAAGATGGATCCAAAGATAGTCTGCGTCTTTTCATATACATAAGCAAGCAGCACTCCCAACACGCTGGCGTACACTCCCTGCATAATATTCATATGGAACACACCAAACATAATGCCTGAAATAATTGCCGCCGGCCAGAAGGAAAATGCCCGGCGCAGTTTGCCAAAGATCATACCGCGAAATACCAGTTCTTCCGCGATAGGTCCTACGATACAGACCGCCAGGATCATAAGCACCGGTGACGCTGTAGACAGATCAAAGTTTTGCGCCAGATCTTCATAAGAATCCATAGCCGATGGGATCAGTACACCGGTCAGGGTTGCGATCAGGTTGCTGGCATACTGTCCCAGGACTCCCATCACGATGATACATCCTATGTTTTTCAATGAAAAGGCACTTTTATAATTGGGCCGGAACGGATACTGCCTCTCTCTGAAATAATACCAGGTTCCAAATCCTGCCATCAGCACCATATCACACAAAAGCGTAATAAGAATCATCATCCAGCCCTTTGTCAGCAAACCCATTGCGTACTGGATGCCTTCCTGCACCGCCCCGGTATCCATCGTCCTTCCTGCTGACTGAAACGCCACAAAAAAAGCGATCATCCCATACGCAAAAGACAGCATCAACTGTACCATAAAAGTGATTGCCATGTACAATGCTGTCCATGCAATCGCCGTCCATTTCTTTTTCATCCGAAAATGCCCCTCCATGTTCTTTTATTCATACTCTCCTATTCTAACACTTTCCCCCGCCCGGGTCAATTTTTCTGTTGCGATTTTATCCCCAAAATGGTACTATTATAAAGATTGCACAGGGAATTTTCTGTGCTGTCGCTGAATCTGTGAAGAATAATATTAAGATATGAAAAAAAGGAGGCACCCTATGAAACTTTGGGGAGGACGATTTACAAAGGAAATCAATCAGTTAGTATACAATTTTAACGCATCCATTACTTATGACCAGAAATTCTACAAACAGGATATTCTCGGCAGTATCGCACATGTTACCATGCTTGCCAAACAGGGCATTTTGACCGACGATGAGCGTCAGCAGATCGTGGACGGTCTGCAGGGAATCCTCAAGGACATCGAAAATGGTACTCTGGAGATCACCATGGAGCATGAAGATATCCATACATTTGTAGAGGCCAATCTGATCGAACGCATTGGTGACGCCGGTAAAAAACTTCACACCGGACGCAGCCGTAACGACCAGGTAGCATTGGATATGAAATTGTACATCCGGGATGAGATCGTTGCCATCAATGATCTGCTGAAAGCCCAGATGGAAGTGATCCACCGCATCATGAAAGAAAATATAGACACTTTCATGCCTGGTTTCACTCACCTGCAGAAAGCCCAGCCGGTTACGCTGGCTCACCACTTTGGTGCCTACTTTGAAATGTTCCGCCGGGACCGCAGCCGCCTCAGAGACATTTATGACCGCATGAATTATTGTCCTCTGGGTGCCGGTGCCCTGGCTGGTACTACTTATCCTCTGGACAGAGAGTACACCGCCTCTCTCCTTCAGTTTGACGGCCCTACCTTAAACAGCATGGATTCTGTATCCGACCGGGATTATCTTATTGAACTTCTCAGTGCTATGTCAACTATCATGATGCATCTGAGCCGTTTTTGTGAAGAGATCATCCTCTGGAATTCCAATGAGTACCGCTTTGTCGAGATCGACGACTCTTATTCCACCGGATCCAGTATCATGCCTCAGAAGAAAAATCCGGATATCGCCGAACTGGTACGAGGCAAAACCGGCCGTGTCTACGGTGCTTTGATTTCCATGCTCACAACCATGAAGGGGATTCCTCTTGCCTACAACAAAGATATGCAGGAAGATAAGGAACTGACTTTTGATGCGATTGACACCGTAAAAGGCTGTCTGGCTCTTTTCACCGGCATGATCGATACAATGAAATTTAACAAAGATAATATGGCAGCCAGTGCTAAGAATGGATTTACTAATGCTACCGACGCTGCTGACTATCTTGTAAACCACGGCGTACCATTCCGTGATGCTCACGGTATCATCGGCCAGCTGGTACTGCTCTGCATCGACAAAGGCATCTCTCTGGATGAACTTCCTCTGGAAGAGTATCAGAAAATCTCTCCTGTCTTCCAGGATGATATCTACGAAGCCATCGCTATGAAAACTTGCGTAGAAAAGAGAAATACCATCGGTGCTCCAGGCGAAGCTGCCATGAATCAGGTAATCGCCGCCAACGAAAAATATCTGCAGGAAAGTTAATCTTTCTTTCAGTCTTTTTGTATAAATAAAAACCTTATGATCCGCCTTCCTGGGAAGTTTGTCTTCCGGGAGGACTGTATCATAAGGTTTTTTATTGTGTTTCTATTCTTTTACTTAACGGATGTAATTTGTGCGGATCGGTGCTTCCTTTTCCGGGAACTGGATCCCAGCCTTTTTACCTGCTTCAATGCACTTCAGAAGCCATGCCATGTTGTTTCCCAGCGTACGCATGATCTGCATACCTTCTTCGTCTTTTACCACTTCTTCCGCATTAGTTCCATGAACCTGATTCCAGTACTGAGAGGAAACGATCGGCATACAGTTGATGGTAAAATATTTGTTGATCTGGTCAAAAGTAGAGGCAGCCCCGCCACGGCGGC
>JAXDTV010000059.1:0-13494 GCA_034089785.1 Eubacterium sp. | reverse complement strand
CATAAAAATCTTTTTTACTTTGTAATCTTTTATCACCTCATCGGCACTTTCCATATGATCCGCATCCGGATGAGTGACTACCATGGTCTGGATCTTCTTTACGCCCAGTTTTTTTAACTGTTTTTTTAAGTCCCCATAGGCACTCTTTTTCCCAGTATCGATCAAAACCGCCTGGCTCTTTGTACGGATCAGTTCTGCATTTCCCTGACCTACATCCAGATAAGCAAACACGGCAGTAGAAAGGGTTTTCCCTTCCACTGCCACGGTGTGTTCCATATTACCTGCTATTACTGACAAAACCAGAGTGACTGCCATCCACAAACGGATGGCGGTATTTTTCCATGTGTTTTTCATTTTATTCACGCTTTCCTCTAATTATCTCAAATTCAGAACATATTCTGTTCCTTCTATGCCAACCGAAACAGGATCCGCTACTCGGGCCTTCTGGCCCGGTTTCAGGATCCACTGGATCCCTCCTGTCACAGGCTGCACATGCATTTCTTTCTTTGAATGGTTGCAGATTTTATACTGCCCCTTGTCCGGCTCATAAAAGATCTGACATCCCTCTTTTTCTAAAAGGCTTCGGTCTCCCGGATGCCCTTCTGTCACTTCTCCGGTAAGAACGGCAGAGTTTTCCGACGCTGTGTTATTTTCCGACTGTCCTTCTGTATTTTTGTCCTTCGTATTCGTTGTTTTTTCCTTTGTTTTGCTTCGTTTTTTCTTCTTTTTGCGGGAATGTTTTCTTCCGGAATGGCGACGCTTCCTGCCGGAAGAGTCTTTGTCATCCTCTTCCTCTTTTTCTCTGCTTCCGGGCCGTCTGCGGCGGCGTCTGTACCCGCCGGTAAACCAGCCAAGCCAAACCAAAATAAAAGCAATCCCCAAAAACAGGGCAAACATGACAGCTCCTGTCAACAGATACGAGCGGAATTTACCGGCCACAAACAATGCCAGTAAAATCTCTGCCATGGTCAAAGTCACCAGCAAGGTTGGTGCTGCCATGGTTTTTTTTCCCTCCGCCACTGCTAAAAGGATCATGGCCAGGACACACAATATGACTGGCAGGGCAATGGCTGCCGCTCCGCCAAGAAGGGCTTTATTTCCTACTGCATCCTGCGCATAGGAAAAACCGGTTTTCACCTCTCCCCATGTAAAAGGTTCTTTTACAACAAAAGAATCCGGGATCTCGTTATGTCTGGCATATGTAATCCCTGCCCTGCCTGCCGTTGCCAGCACTTCCATACCGGACAATTCCACTTTTTCCCCGGCCGCCTGGAATCGGCAAAAAGGCAACAACAGGGAAAGCAGTGCCATCAAAAGGAAAAATGCTGCTATATTTTTGATCCATCGTCCATATTCTCTCATGTATCCAGCCCTCCTATGTATTCACTGATCACAATTTGAATTTGTCAACTTGTCCGGACAATTCTTCTGATACCTTGCGGTTATTGTCCGCCTCTTTTTCCAGGTTTCCTACGGTAGATGACAGTTTCACAGCCACTTCAGAAATATCCGCCGTTCCCTGTGCACTTTCCTCCACTGCAATATTTACCGCTTCCATGGAAGTTTTGATTTCATCCATCCGTTTATAAAGATCCTCTGAATTTGCAGCAAATTCTTTCATGATCTCATTGGTCTGATCTGCATCCTCATTGTACCTGTGACTGATCTCTACCAGACCATTATAACCGTTTACCGCCGTCGTATTGGCAAACTGGATCATTTCTTCCGCTGTCTCTGAAAGAGCATTTACCGCCTCGATCACCGATGCAGACACCTGGCGGATTGCTTCTGCCGCCTGTGCCGAATCATTGGCCAGCTGACCAATCTCACCTGCCACGACAGCGAAGCCCTTTCCTGCCTCACCTGCTCTGGCTGCCTCGATACTTGCATTGAGAGCAAGAAGATTGGTCTGATCCGTAATTTCTATAATATTATCTGTCAAAACAGAAATTTGCTCCACGGTCCTGGATTGCTCAATCTTTTGTCTAAGCATCCGGGAAATCTCCTCCGTTGCTTCTTTTGCCTTTTGCTGGCTGGACAAAGCATCCTGTCTGGTCTGGGCTGCTCTCTGCTCCATTTCCACAGAATGTTTCTGACCTTTAACTGCCTGACCAGACATATTCTCTTCCAGTTTGTAGATATTATCAACAGCCTCTTTAATATGAGTCAGTGAAGCGGTTGTTTCCTCCATGCCGGCGCTCATCTGTTCCATGGTTGCAGACACATCTACAATTCCTTCTTTTGCCTGATTTAAATTATCTACCATCTGAACGGCACCATCCATTACATGCCCGGAATTTTCATCTATCTGCACCATGATCCCCCGGATATATTCCAGCAGCTGATTGATATTGCCGGCGATCAGTTCCAGTTCATCTCCACTGTGGACATCCAGTTTTTGTGTCAGATCTCCCTCATTGTGAACCAGTTCATACACTTTTCCATTCACTTTGCGCAGTCCACCTACAATTCCGATCACCACCAGATTCAATACAAAAACAGCAATAATCATACAGATCAATGTAATCTGTACCGTTCTTCTTACACCCTTATTCAGGCTTTCTACAATATGGGATGCATCATAATCGCACCCAAGTACTCCCACAACCTGTCCGCTTTTTGTTTTGACAGGTTTGTACACGGTGATCACATCTCCATCTTCCGACCGGTCTATGTAATGCTCCACAATCTCTTTCCCCGAAAAGGCATCCTTAAGGCGGTCATAAGACTCTGCATATTCGTCTCCGGGTGCTGCCGCATCTTCATCTGAGTCTACCCCATAATAAAGGTTTGATCCATCGGCATATACCGTATATAAAAATGCGATGCCACACTGTTTCTGCATTTTCCTCAGGTAATCCTGTACCTGCTTATACTCCGGACTGGATTCAGACCCTTTTTTGAGAGTTGCCACTACATCTCCATCCAGAGATGCCAAAGTCACATCGGCCGCCATGACCGCCTCCTCGCCCCCCATATCAAGAAGGGTTTCCTGAAATCTGGCATATGAGTTGTATCCCAGCAGAGCACAGACGGCCACTAACAGTATAGTGGCCGGAACCAATATTTTCAACCGGATGCTCAGTCTCCTTGGTTTTTCCTGCTTCCTTCTCTTGTTTTTCTTTCCAAGCATAATCAATACCTCCTTATGTGTCGCCCCCGCGTTTGCCAGGCGACAGGTCGTCAAAACCAATCCTTAAAATGCTACCACCAAAAGCATCTTAAAACATTCATTTCCACGGACTGCATGGGGATGCCCCGCCGGCATCACAATGGATTCCCCTGTATGAAGTTCATAATCCACACCATCAATGGTAATGCCGCCTACGCCATCCAGGCAGGTTACAAAGGCATCTCCGCCGGAAGCATGGGTGCTAATCTCCTCTCCTTTGTCAAAGGAAAACAAAGTAATGCTTAGGGCATCATTCTGAACCAGCGTCTTGCTTACAACCTGTCCCGGCTGGTAAGCAATCTGCTCCTTTAATGTTAAAACCTGTGCTTTATCAATATTCTTCATTATCTCTTTCATGAGAATCTCCTTTCTTTCTACCAAACACATTCATCGTGTGTTCTCTCATTTTTAATTTATTTGATAATTTCCCATAGGAGGAAAATTCCATCTTTGGAAATGCGTGGATAAAACGCAGTTCTGCCTTTTTCAACCGCACATTTACATTATCAAAACGAACCTGCAGGCCATTCTTTTCTTCCCGGATTTCAAATGGAAGTTTGTCCACCAGATAATCCGACACATCTTCCATTTTTTCATTGGTAAGTGCCGTTACTTTTTCATGCAGTTCCTTCAGGTTCTTGTTCAGGCTGGTCCAGCTGAACATGGTGATGGTGGCATCAATGCAAAAGACCAGTGTCAGTCCAATCACTAAAAACAATTCCACATCCGGGTGTACCTTTCTTAACGCTCCAAGAAATCTTGGCTGCACAAAATGGCAGAGTACCACATTGCCTGCACCAAATAAAGTCAGACCATACAAGCAGATCCTGCCATGAAGCTGAAACGGAAAACGGGAATAATCCCACCACTTGGCATGAAATACTTTCTCCATGACATAACTGGTAAAATACTCTATGATCCCGCATAAAATGGCCGATGCCACAAACAAAAGAAAGGGGTTTTCAATCCCCCGAAAACACAAATAACAAGCTGCCGCCCCCACTCCATATATAGGACAGTAGGGTCCTATCAAGAAACCACGGTTAATAAAATGCCTGTGGTTCACAAAGGAGCAGATGGTGGACTCATAAAACCACCCCACAAAGCTGTATAAATAAAAACTGATCATTGTCTCCAATACTGACATGGGCTCCTCCACTCTTTCTTCTAAACATTTATCTTTTCTGCCAGACGCACCGTTTCCAAAAATGCGCAGTACTTATCTGCCAAACATACCACCCAGGCTTCTTTGTACTTTGGCGGAATAGGATTCAACGGAAACATATGTCTCGCAATAATATTTTTCTCCACCTCGTTTAACTGAAAATCCCTTTCAGCATTCCGCAGGGCAGTGGACGCATGGCGGAATCCATGAAGTCTGTGGGACCGGTCTTTCTCATGCCAGTCATACAAAAAATAATCATGCAGCAGAGCGCCCCGCATCAATGACACCGGATCCACTTTCAGATGCAGCCATTTTGCCAGACACAAACTGATATAAGCCACCTTGACACTGTGTTCGTACACACTGGTGGATCCATGCTGCATATATTCTTTTTCTTTCTTTAGTCTGCCCTTACTCTCCAGAAAATATAGCATCGTATCAAGTTTTTCCCGTTCGGTCTTCACTAGATCAAAATACTCCTTTCATCTGCTCTGCCACCTGGCTGAATGGGATGACCGGCTCCATATCCGGGTCGTGCTCCCCAATAATCTTTTCCATCCAGCACATATCATACCACCGATGGAACTTATACCCACATCCGTGGAATGTTCCTACCATGGTATATCCCATGTGTTCATGAAACTGTCTGCTGTTGTTGTTAAGGTGTTCATCCTCTTTTTCTGTTGTGCCTATGCAGGCGTTGAGGTTCGTAATATGCTGGCATTTTAACGCTTTTTCCAACGCCTCATACAGCCGCCTTCCGCCTCCGCTGTGACGGACATCCGGTGCCACATAGATGGTGGTCTCTACTGACCAGTCATAGGCCTCACGATTTTTAAATGGGGCAGCATACGCATACCCCATAATGTTTCCTTCTTTCTCCCATACCAGGTATGGATAACGAGAAGATATATTTTCAATTCTTTGACGAAACTCTGCTAAAGAAGGCACCTCACACTCAAATGTAATGGCTGTATTCTCCACATAATAGCTGTAAATATCCAGCAGTGCCTGTGCATCTGCACTTTCCGCCAGTCTTATCATATCGTTTTTCCACTCCTTTTAAGATATGGTCTTCAGTGTCACATAGGACAATGCCCCCTGCACCTTATACCATTGTTTGTACTTCTTTAATGACTTCTTTGGCACATACACTTTGAGAAAGATCGGAACATAACAGTAACTTTCATCAACTGCCCCTGTAACTCTCGGCGGCTCCGCCCCACGGAAAAATATTTTACCGGAAAGAGATACTTCTATACTTCCTGTCCATCTGCCATTCAATGTCTTAACACTGGAAGGAATGTCCAGTCTCATCAGGTATCTGGTTCCTCCCATGGAAAGAACCTGTTCATCCAGTTTTTTTACCTTGGAACAAATCTTTAACTTCTTATTTTTTGCGATTCCAACCAGTAATGTACCGTTTTTCTTATTGTAAATGCACTGGTCTTTTTTTGCAATGGTTTTATTTCCTTTTTTGATCTGTATGTCTTTCAGTTTTCTGCTCTGGAAAGCAAACGCTCTGATATCAGACACTTTTTTTCCAAGAGTGACTTTGGTAACCACCTTGTTGGCTGCCGCATACTCTTTGATCACCCGCACCGTATCCGGTACGGTTACTTTCTTAAGTCCCGGTGCCACCCACCATAAAGTGCGGCCGTTTTTACTTAAAAGGCAGCCGTTTTTCACTTTCATTGTCTGGCACTCAGAAGATAAGGTTACTTTCTTCAATGCATTGCAGTCAGCAAAAGCCGTGTGCTCTATTGTAGTAAGTGACTTTGGAAGTGTAATGCTGCTAAGACTCTTGCATCCATAGAACACTTCCCCCGAAATCGTAGAAATCGCATCGGAAAAAATCACCTTTTTGAGTTTTCTTAGCCCTGCAAAAGCGGTGTCTTCCAACTGTGTCACTTTGGACGGGATGACAACCTTTTCGATATGTTTGAAAGTGTCCTTATATCCATCCACTCCATGAGCATATTCTACCCATTCGCCAAATACATTACAGTTAAATTCATCTCCTTTATTCAGGCTGTAACTGTGCCCAATCCTGGGAAACCGTATATTCCCTGGATACATCATATCCATCGATTATATTTTCCCCTGTAGAAGTCTCCTCTGCCTGCACCTGTGCCGGAACATAGCACATGCCGCTTCCCACCATAGACAACGCCAGTAATAACGCTCCTGTTTTTCTTAAAAATTTTCTCTTCATACGTAATTCCTCCTCGCTTGTATAAGTATCGCCCCCTCGCTATCGCTTGGCGGCAGATCGTCGGAACCATCCTGAAATATGACTCCGTCATATTGGTTCCTCCTTTTACTATACATAACGATGCGGCGGCAGGATCCTTGCATACAAAATTATAAAAAAACTATAAATTATCAGTAAGTAGTATTTAGGAAAAAACTTCTTTTATACTATCGTAGTGAAGGAAAATTCCTTCTTCTGCCAGTTTTTGGATCTGTTCCAGATCTGCAAACATAAAGCCGTCTGTTTCTTCTTCCTGCAGACAGATATCTTTCTCTGTAACATCCATTTCATAACGGTACACATCTACAAAATAGTTGTCTCCCTCTCCCGGATTTTCTCTTTTATATGTAAAGGCATAGCCACCGGCAGCACCTTTTACATCCAATCCGGTTTCCTCAAGGACTTCCCGTCTGACTGCCTCTTCCGAGTTTTCTCCTGCCTGTGCGGCACCTCCGGATACTTCCCACCAGCCAGGTGCCCAGGCTTTGGTCATAACCCTCTTTGTGATCAGATAGGTATGATCCGGTCTGGCAATGACACCTAATACCGTCAGGTGATATTCTCCTTCTTTCAGACACCAGTCGTTGCGTTTCATGGTTCTTCCTGTTACTTTTTTATCTGCATCATAAATGTCCCACAGTTCCATTTTATGTCTCCTTGTATGTTTAAATATTTTTCCCCAATTCATAAGCCTGCTGTATCTCCGGCCTGCCCTCCATATTGTCTGATCCATGAAGATTGCCGCATAAAACCTTTCCAACAGACTTCCACTGCACAGACCGGTCTTTCAGTCCGTCAAACCAGACTTCCACATCTTCAAATGCATTGCCGTCTGCCGTCATAAGAAGTGCAATCTCTCTGGCCATTGCACCTTTTCTTCCTTCTCTCTTATCCCGCTCTGCCAGGGCAAACAGTCGGTCTATCGTACATTTTAACTGGCCGCTGATCCCCCAGTAATATAAAGGTGAAGCCCAGACCATCACATCCGCCTCATCAAACGCCGGATAAATCTCCGTCATGCCATCTCTCTGTACACAGGGAAACTCGGAATTTTTTCCACCCTGCATACAGCCAAGACAAGGGTGGATCTGTCTCTTTGTCAGATCAAACACCGTTACCTGGTGTCCTGCTTCTTTTGCGCCTTTTTCAAAGGCCTCAACAAGTTTTGCCGTATTGCCGTGTATCCGCGGACTTCCGTTAAAAACGACGATTTTTTTCTGTTTCATACAATCACACTCTCTTTCTGGATTTTATCTTTTGTTTTCATTCAGCGTAGCATTTTGCTGTAGAAAAGTCAATCAAATATGTGTTAAATAATCGGTGGTTCTTTTATCAATTCCGTAATATGGCAGGGGCTTTTGCGTCTCCTGCCGACGCACTTAAAACCCACTCTCCGCCAAAAGCTCCTGCCATAATATTACTGGAGCCCTGAAAAATACCATCGATTTTTTCACATAATCTGGTATACTATTCTTATATCAGAACGGCCTGCCGCCAAACTATAGCGAGCGGGCGATACCCATTTATACAAGGAGGAACACTTTATGACATGGTATAACGAAGCTGTTTTTTATCATATTTATCCGCTGGGGCTTACCGGTGCTCCCAGACAAAACGACTATACTGAACCGGTCCACCGTCTTAATACGCTGCTTCCATGGATCGATCATCTGAAGGAAATCCATGTAAACGCTCTGTATATCGGACCATTGTTTGAATCCGTAGGACACGGCTATGAAACTACTGATTATAAAAAACTGGACAGCCGTCTTGGCACCAATGAGGATCTGACAAATTTTGTGAAAGCCTGTCACGATGCCGGCATCCGTGTGATCCTGGATGGCGTTTTTAACCACACCGGCAGAGACTTTTTTGCCTTCAAAGACCTTTTGCAAAACAGGGAATCGTCCCCTTACAAGGACTGGTACTGCCAGGTAAACTTTCAGGGAAACAATGAATATAACGATGGTTTTTCCTATGAGAACTGGGGCGGATACAACCTTTTAGTAAAACTTAACCAGCACAATCCGGATGTAAAAAATTATATCTGTGATGTGATCCGTTTCTGGGTTTCTGAATTTGACATTGACGGGATCCGTCTGGATGCCGCAGATGTACTGGACTTTGATTACATGAAACAGATGCGCCGGACGGCCGAAGAAATAAAAGAAGATTTCTGGCTTATGGGAGAAGTGATCCATGGGGACTATACCCGCTGGGCCAACACAGAAACTCTTCATTCCGTTACGAACTATCAGCTTCACAAAGCACTGTATTCCGGTCACAATGACCACAACTATTTCGAGATTGCCCACACCGTACAGCGCCTGTATGATATGGGCGGGGACAAATTGAATCTATATAACTTTGTTGACAATCATGATGTAGAACGAATCTATACAAAATTGCTTAAAAAAGAGCATTTTACCCCGGTTCATATTCTTTTGTACACCCTGCCCGGTGTGCCATCCATTTACTATGGTTCCGAGTTTGCCATAGAAGGAAAAAAAGAGCCGGGCTCCGATGATTCTCTTCGCCCGGCACTTAACCTTGATGACTATAAAGATGCTGTCACAAAAAATCCTTACACTCACCTGATCTCAGCCCTGGGCAGGATCCGCCAGGAAACACCGGCTCTTTCGTATGGAGATTACAGGCAGCTCCTGCTGACCAACCGCCAGTACGCATTTTCCCGAAATACAGATGCTACACAGGCCATCGTAACGGTAAACAATGATGATGCTCCTGCGGTTCTGACTGTCCAGGCATCCTTTGGCTCCACTTACAAAGGTCTTTTATCCGGCGAAACACTGACCGTGGAAAATGGACAGATCCAGGCGTCCCTGCCTGCCAACAACGGAGAAATCTGGGTACCTGTTTCTTAAACTTCACCCAGTTCTTTCAGCGCTTCATACACACGGTGCACCGGCAGACCTACCACATTGTTATAATCACCATAGATCCTGCTGACAAATCTGGCGAATTCGCCCTGGATCCCGTAGCCTCCTGCTTTGTCATAAGGCTCCTTTCCCTGGATGTAATGCTGTATTTCATCCGGAGTCATGGAGGCTACTTCCACCTGCGTTTTCTCAGCCAGCGTCTTTGTCTGCAGGATCTTTCCTTTTTCTACCACCAAAAGTGCCACACCGGTATATACCTCATGGCTCTTTCCCTGGATCTGGGAGATCATTTTCTCTGCTTCTCTTTTATCCGACGGTTTTCCCAGTATTTCTCCCTCTGTGGCAACTACCGTATCAGCCCCTAACACGATGCCGTCTTCTTCCATATCCGCAACTACCGCCTCCGCCTTCTGTCTTGCCAGTTCCATGGTGACCAGTTCCGGATCTGTCTGAGTGATCACTTCCTGACAGTAGGACACTCTCACTTCAAATTCTCTTCCAAGCAGGGACAAAAGTTCCTTCCGTCTGGGGGAACCTGACGCTAAAATAATCTTTTTCATTTTCTTTTCCTTTCTCTGGATGCAGGCAGTCCGTTTCTACCTGACCACATACGAAACAAAAAGAGACTTCCAGCCTGACGCCGGAAATCTCTCTGAACATTTCTTTTATAAATTACTGAAAATATTTTACACCACTTAAGAAGATCTTCTGATCCTGATCTCCGTAAATATTCATGGCTACCCCTTCACCACGACGCTCGGAGTGAGCCATCTTACCAAGAACACGGCCGTCCGGACTGGTGATACCCTCGATTGCCATATAAGAACCATTTGGATTGTAATCCTCATCCATTGTTGGGTTTCCATCAATATCTACATACTGAGTAGCAATCTGTCCATTTTCAGCCAGTTTCTTAAGCCACGCCTCGCTGGCAACAAAACGTCCTTCACCGTGGGATGCCGGAATTGCATATACACCACCAAGTTTAGCTTCCTGAAGCCATGGAGATTTATTGGTAACAACCTTTGTATACACCGATTTGGAAATATGACGGCCAATGCTGTTGGTAGTCAATGTCGGTGAATCTTCTGTCTGTGTCTTGATCTCTCCGTATGGAACCAGTCCCAGATTATCATGTTCCCGGGCGGCTTCTCCGCAGGAGATGAGCCGGAGGGCTCCGCAAAGTTCTTTGCCACCGCCTTCCGGAACGAGAAGATGACCGAGGCAGTGAACAAGCTTCTCTCTGAGCGCGATGGACTGGCACTTGGTATCTGTAACGGATTCCAGGCGCTGATCAAACTGGGACTTGTTCCCTACGGACAGATTCAGGCGCAGACAGAGGATTCCCCGACATTGACCTACAATACCATCAACCGCCACATCAGCAAGATGGTATATACCAAAGTGGTCACCAACAAATCTCCATGGCTGCAGAAAGCAGAACTGGGAAAAACCTACTGCAATCCGGCATCCCACGGCGAGGGACGTTTCGTAGCACCGAAGGAATGGCTGGACAAGCTCTTTGCCAACGGACAGGTTGCTACCCAGTATGTGAACGAGGCCGGCGAGCCCACCATGGATGAAGAGTGGAATGTTAACGGTTCCTACATGGCAATCGAGGGAATCACCAGCCCGGACGGAAGAGTCCTGGGAAAAATGGCCCACAGCGAGCGCCGGGGCGAGGCAGTAGCCATGAATATTTACGGAGAGCAGGACATGAAGATTTTCGAATCGGGAGTTGCGTATTTTAAATAAAATGATTAAATTTTGATTGCGAAGATACTCGTTGGCGAGTGTCTTCGCATCAGACTAAGGAGAATGCGTTATAGTGGGGGAGGATGAATTTTACGACAGATGAATGGATCATTAAAATTCCAAATCGTTTGAATGTATCTATGCAGTCTTATAATATTTTAGCAAATTTGCAGCATACTATATTGGAGACTGACGAAAGAAAAATTATCTTAGATTTCTCAAATACAGTATATGTCAGTGCTCTATATATGGCTTTTTTGGGGAGTCTAGAGGTTTTATGCAGAAAGAAAAATCAAAAACTTGTATATCGATTAAGAAAAGATACAGAATTGTATCATTATTTTCAAAGTTCAGGTCTATATGAATTTATGCGTCCACGGGAATCTTTTGTTGACAAAAATGCCATTCCTTTTTCACTGATAAATATGGAAGAAGATTCTATTATGTCTTATATTAATAGAATTTTAGATCTGGCACCTGTCACACTTAATCCGGAAGCCAGAGCTTTTTTATTTACCAATATCTATGAGATTTTTTCAAATTCATCGGAACATTCTGAGTCAGATTGCGGGGTGTTTGCGTGTGGACATTGGATGCAGAGAAAAAAGAAACTTGCATTTTCTGTATATGATATGGGAATAGGAATTCCCGGTGCGATTAGAAAATACAAAGATGCATCCATGAGTTCGGAAGATGCCTTGAGATGGGCGTTAAAAACGGGAAATTCAACGAAGCAGTTGAATGATGGAGTTCCAAGAGGAATTGGACTCCCCAATATATTGGATTTTATCAACCTGAATAAGGGAGCCCTTTATGTATTGAGTAATGACATATTTTATTCTTATGAGAATGGGAAGGAACATTTTGAAACATTTAAATATAGTATTAGAGGTACGATGATTAGTCTGATTATTATATCAGACGATGAATATATATATGAATTAAAGGAGGAATTGCAATGTTGATTCGAATATGCTCTTTTTCAAAAGAGGGTGCTTCCAAAACGAAAGGACTGGTATTAAAAGAAAAGTTAGAAAAGGGTATCATACAACACGAAAGCATTACAGTGGATTTTACGGGAGTTGATTGTTATGCTTCTCCTTTCTTTAATAATAGTTTTGCCGCGCTGGCACTAAAATACGGTTTCGAAGTTATAGAAAAAATAAAATTGGAGAATTTATCATTTGTTGGACAGGAAACATATCAGACTTCGATGGACAATGCAAAAATGTTGTTATCACGTCCGGATTTTGTAAATCAGATGAATCTAATTATTCAAGAACCTCCTAAGGATACGGAGGGATAAAGATGAGTACCTCTTTAAAAGATATTAGAACATATATTCCAATGGATAATACAACCCGATTTTGCCTGGATACAAATGTTTTGTATTGGTATACGTACCCAAGATATATGGAGCAGGAGCATGCCGGGACAATGCATCGGGCACAATATTATTATGATTTTGTTGACCGGCTGGTAGCTAATGGGAATCCTTTGTTTACGACACGATATAATATCACTGAATTGATAAATATAATTGAAAAACATGAGTATGATATTTTTTGTGCGTTAAATCGAGATGCAGATTATAGTAAAAAGGATTTCAGGAGAATGGAAGACCAAAGAGAAGGATTAAAGAGAGTATTGAAAACTACTTTGTCGAATGTTAACAACATATGTAATACGTTGGATTTCAGCTTTACCAAGGAAATCCTGGATAATTGTATAGATACTTTAACAGAGCATAGGTGTGATGTATTTGATTTTGCTATCTTATCTTATTGCAAAGAAAACAATTTTTTGAATATCATAACCGATGATAATGATTTTACATCAATAGATGGAATTAAGATATATACAGCAAATGAGGTGTCTCTGAATCAATAAATTGTTTCAAAAGTGAAAAAACTTTAACTCCTTAAGAAAATATTAAAGAATTTTTTCAATAAAATGCAATTTTGGTGTTGCAAAGCAACAACACTTGGTGTATTATGTTTCACGTAGAGTAGTTAAAGTAGTACTATATATAGTACGAGTAGAGGTTAGCTGCTATTGATGCTTTGGAAAACTGGTATCGGGAGACCGGTTCCAGATAGCCTTACAATTACAGATACATATAGAAGTTGAGAACTGCCGTGAATTTAGCTTGCTGATATAACTGGACAATCAACGTTGAATTCACACTCTACACGACGAGCGGTAAGCTTAAGCTTCGGTCATTTATGATTTATGTGTCTGCAGACAA
>JAXDTV010000032.1:0-11982 GCA_034089785.1 Eubacterium sp. | reverse complement strand
GAGTTTCACTTTTGAAGATAGTAGGAAGTGACGGTTTATGCTCGTTATTCCATAACAGATAGCCTGATAATACACGAATCAGTGTGGTACCACGGTTAATTCGTCCCTTTCATGCAGTAATCTGTGTGAGAGGGATTTTTTTATGAATAAGGAAAGGATGAAACAAATGAAAGAAAAATTAAGTCAGATCCTGGACAGTGCGCTGGGACAGATCGAAGCGTCAAAAGAACTGGATAAGCTCAATGAGATCCGAGTATCTTTTCTGGGCAAAAAAGGAGAACTGACCAGTGTTTTGAAATCCATGAAGGAAGTAGCGCCGGAGGATCGTCCAAAGGTTGGGCAGATGGTCAATGAGGCGAGACAAAAGATAGAGCAGGTACTGGAAGAGAAGAAAACCGCATTTGAAAAGGCACTGCGGGAAGAGAAGATGAAGGCAGAAGTGATCGATGTAACACTGCCTGGTAAAAAAATGAAGATGGGACACCGTCATCCAAATACCATTACCCTGGAAGAAGTAGAAAAAATCTTTATCGGTATGGGATATGAAGTTGTAGAAGGTCCGGAAGTAGAATATGATTATTATAACTTCGAAGCATTGAATATTCCGGCCAACCATCCGGCCAAGGATGAGCAGGATACATTTTATATTAACGATAAGATCCTTCTCCGTACCCAGACTTCCTCTGTTCAGGTACATGAGATGGAAAAGGGAAAACTCCCGATCCGTATGATCTCACCGGGACGAGTATTCCGAAGCGATGATGTGGATGCGACGCATTCCCCATCGTTCCACCAGATCGAGGGACTTGTAATTGATAAGAATGTAACTTTTGCCGACTTAAAGGGAACACTGGAGCAGTTCGCCAAGAAATTGTTTGGGGAGAATACAAAAGTAAAATTCAGACCTCATCATTTCCCATTTACAGAACCAAGTGCAGAGATGGATGTAACTTGCTTTAAGTGTGGTGGAAAAGGATGCCGTTTCTGTAAAGGAGAGGGATGGATCGAGATCTTAGGATGCGGAATGGTCCACCCACATGTATTTGAAATGAGCGGCATTGATCCGGAAGAATACAAAGGATTTGCCTTTGGTGTAGGTCTGGAGCGTATTGCGCTGTTAAAATATGAGATTGACGACATGAGACTGTTATATGAAAACGACAAGAGATTTTTGGATCAGTTTTAAGTGATAGAAAGACAGGAGGAATGACAAGATGAATACACCTTTATCATGGATTAAAGCATATGTACCGGAACTTCAGTGTACAGAGCAGGAATATATGGACGCAATGACCATGTCCGGAACCAAAGTAGAAGGATATGAAAAATTTGATGAAAACCTGGATAAGATCATTGTAGGAAAGATTGAGAAAATAGAGAAACACCCGGATGCGGACAAATTGGTTGTGTGCCAGGTGGCAATTGATGAAAAAGGAACTACAACCCAGATTGTTACCGGTGCCAGCAATGTAAAAGAAGGACAGAAAGTACCAGTGGTTCTGGATGGCGGCCGGGTAGCAGGCGGTCATGATGGAAAGATCGCAGAAGGCGGCATCAAGATCAAAAAAGGAAAACTCCGGGGCGTAGAAAGCAACGGTATGATGTGCTCTATCGGAGAACTGGGATCTTCTACAGAATTTTACCCAGATGCAGCGGAAGATGGTATTTATATCCTCAGTGACAATCCGGAATACAAGGATGCACCGGTGGGAAGTGATGCCATTGCTCTTTTGGGATTGAGAGATGCTAATTTTGAGTATGAAGTAACATCCAACCGTGTAGACTGCTTTGGTGTGCTGGGAATCGCCAGAGAGGCAGCCGCTACATTCCGTAAACCATTTGTACCGCCGGTTGTAAAGGAAGTAGGAAACCAGGAAAAGACAGAAGATTATATTTCCGTGGATATACAGAATCCGGAACTTTGTTCCCGTTATGTAGCCAGAGTTGTAAAAAATATCAAACTGGCTCCATCACCGGAGTGGATGCAGCGCAGACTGGCAGCCAGCGGAATCCGTCCTATCAACAATATCGTAGATATTACCAACTATGTCATGGAAGAGTATGCACAGCCAATGCATGCCTATGATCTGGATACCATTGCAGACCATAAGATCGTTGTTAAAACAGCGAAAAAAGGCGATGTGTTCCAGACATTGGATGGACAGGACAGAGAACTGGACGACACTATCCTGACGATCTGTGATGGCGAAAAGGCAGTAGGTCTTGCCGGTATCATGGGTGGTGAAAATTCCAAGATCACAGATGATGTAAAGACCATGCTTTTTGAAGCAGCCTGCTTTGACGGAACCAACATCCGTCTTTCAGGAAAGAAACTGGGACTTCGTACCGATGCCCAGGCAAAGTTTGAAAAAGGACTGGATCCAAACAACACCATGGAAGCCATGAACCGTGCCTGCCAGCTGATCGAGGAACTGGGAGCCGGAGAAGTAGTTGGCGGCTGTGTAGATGTTTATCCGGTGAAAAAAGAGCCGGTAACCGTAGGCTATGATGTAGATAAGATCAATGCACTTCTTGGTATCAAGGCTACCGAGGATGAAATGTGCCAGTACTGGAGCATGGTAGATCTTGTTCCGGATAAAGTAACCAAAACAGTATTTGTACCAACCTGGAGACAGGATATCCTTCGTCTGGCCGATCTGGCAGAAGAAGTGGCAAGATTTTACGGATATGACAAGATCCCGACTACACTGCCAAAGGGAGAGGCAACTCAGGGAGGCGTTTCTTACGAAACAACCATCCAGAATATTCTCCGTACGGTCGTAGAGCAGTTTGGTTTCTCAGAGGGAATGACTTATTCTTTTGAAAGTCCGAAAGTGTTTGATAAACTGTTGATCCCGGCAGATGGCAAGTTAAGACAGGCTATCGAAATCTCCAACCCATTGGGTGTTGACTACAGCATGATGCGTACTTCACCGCTGAATGGAATGTTGTCTTCACTTTCTACCAACTACAACCACAGAAACAAAGATGTGCGTCTGTACGAAGTAGCTAATGTATATATTCCAAAAGCACTGCCTCTTACGGAACTGCCGGATGAGAGAATGCAGCTTTGCCTTGGTATGTATGGAGAAGGCGACTTCTTTGACATGAAAGGCTGTGTAGAAGAGATGATCGATAAACTGGGAATCCGCCAGGTTGTGACCTATGTTCCGGCAGATGACCGTCCATACCTTCATCCGGGCCGCCATGCCGATGTAGTGATCAATGATGAAATTGTGGGATATCTTGGCGAAATCCATCCGGAAGTGGCAGACAATTATAATCTGGGTACAAAAACATATGTGGCAGTGATGGATGTAGAACTACTTGCCAAATATGCTGACTTTGATGTAAAATACGAGGGAGTTGCCAAATTCCCTGCCGTAACAAGAGATATTTCCCTTGTTATGAAAAAGACTGTACTGGCAGGACAGGTAGAAGAAGTGATCCGTGATAATGGCGGAAAATTACTGGAGGACTACCATCTGTTTGATATTTACGAGGGAGAGAATGTGGCAGCAGACGAAAAATCTCTGGCATATTCCATCCGTTTCCGTGCCAAAGACCGTACACTGGAAGACAAAGATGTGACAACGGTTATGGATAAGATCCTGAAAAAACTGGAATCCTTAGGAGTATCACTGAGACAGTAGGAGTGAAAGAATTGAAAAAGTTCATCAGCAATGTGTTGACCGTGTGCTTTATTTGCTATATGATCCTGCTTGTATATTTTCTCTTTTTCAGTGAAGAGTATGGCCGCACGGCCAGTTATACAAGCTACCGCATGAATCTGCATTTGTTTGCGGAAATAAGACGATATTTTGCTTATCGGAAGACGATAGGTTTTGCCTACTTTTTTATCAATATGTTCGGAAATGTCATAGCTTTTATGCCCTTTGGTTTTCTGCTGCCGGTTATGTACCGGGAGCAGAGAAAAGGGGTTGTTTACAGAGGACATTATTTCCGGAGTTTTTTGTTTGTGACCTGCATGGGCTTTTTAGTCAGTCTTCTGGTGGAGACAGTGCAGCTGATCACAAAAGTAGGTTGTTTTGATGTGGATGATCTTTTTTTGAACACAGTAGGTGTCATGCTTGGATATTTGTGTTACTATATTTCAAAGAAACTGATCGGACACATGGGAAAAAGGTAAGGAGGTACCAATATGCAGATCCGCTTTGGAAAACGAAGAAGGATCCGGTTTACGGATAAAACGCATCCGCCGGCAGGCATTTTGTCTGTTGTTATGGGAGCCGTGGCGTGGATCGTACTGATCATTCTGGTTATGATCTCAGGGGCAGCAGGAGGAAAAGCAGGACTGGCTCTGGGTGTGGCAGGTCTGCTGGATCTGGTGTTTAGCGCAGTTGGATTCTGGCTTGCCATGAGGTGCTATAAGAAAGAGGATATTTATATGACAACCCCGGCTGCAGGAACCGTGTTAAACGGACTTTTGGTGCTGGGGCTGGTGATCCTTTATGTTATGGGAGCGGTTTGAGATTTTGGATCACTTCCGAAACAGAAACATTTTTATATAAAGACTGATATTCATTTCCCGTCAGGTACTCAATGTAGTTGACGGGAAATTCTTTTGTGTATCCTTTCGTAATGAGAATAGAGGCTGCCTTGTTATATGCAACGGCGGCCTCTTCTTCTGTATCATAACGGCCAACCAAGTATTCACTTTTTACATGGATCCGAGTTTCATAGTAAAAAGAACCGTTGTTTTCCCTGCGTCTTACCCCGGAAAAACGGTTGATCACCTGAATGTTGGAATAACGAAGATCTTTTTGGTCACCATTGATAAAAACATAGTCTCTGCCGGCAACACTGTGGTTACGGATGCCAAAACGAGACAAAATATTGACCTGCATGCCGTAATCTGCCACAAACAAATGCCCGCCCCGGCGGCTGATCGTCCGGGTGGAAAAGTAAAACAGATCATCATTGTCAAAAATCAGATAGTCACCGGGAGCAAAAAAATAGAGAAAAAAAGAAGTCTCTAAATAAATAGGGGTCTTGATGTAGATCCCATGGTCACGGAAGTTAATTAGAACGACCCATTTATCAAAGGGCAGAAAAGGAGAAACATCTTCGTAATCGTCAATCTGGAGGGATGGTGTGCGAAGCAGCGTGTCTGCTTCTTTGTATGCCAAGTGGGCCGTTTCTTCTTTCTCAAAACTGCCGAGGCTGATATGTTTATTCCGATAAGTGATGGAGCACCGGTAATACGGGGTGCCATCTTTTTTTGTGGCTTTGTATACACCTGGCAGCATGGGATCCCTCCTTTGTGGCTTTTTTTGTATTGTATCGAAAAGAGAAAGAGATTGCAATATATACTTTTGCAATGAAATCAACAAAATCGTAACAAATGCGTAATAAAAGTGATATATTTGCATATACTCTACAGTAAATAAAAATGAGTTATGCGAGGTGATTGCGATTTTAATATGGAAAAAAATAACAGGTATCGCCATGGCACTTTTAGTATGTGTATCCTCCCTGGGGGCAAAGCCGGCAGAGTCTCTACCGGTGCTTGGTGAAAATACAAAAAAGGTGGCAGAAACAGCAAAAGACCTTGCCTGTGGCCAGAATGTGTTCCGGCAGGGGAGAGAAGAAACACCCCAGGAGTACCGGCTGGAGACGGTAGAATGTTGTGAAATAGAAACCAGACAGGAAAGGCAGTTAAAGCGGGACAAAAAGATCTTACAGCGGATTGTGGAGGCAGAGGCAGGAGACCAGGATATACGGGGACGCCGCCTGGTAGCCAATGTGATCCTGAACCGGGTCCGTTCCTCCAAGTTCCCGGATACCATCCGGGAGGTGGTTTTTGCTGCCAGGCAGTTTTCACCTGTTTCGGACGGAAGATATTATACGGTGCAAGTCAGCAAAAAGACCGTGGAAGCAGTGGAACAGGCACTAAATGGTGTGGATGATTCAAAGGGGGCTTTGTATTTTATGTGGCGGGAAGGAGCAGATTCTTCCAACGCCAGCTGGTTTGACCGTGACCTGCAAAAACTTTTTACCCATGGATGTCATGAATTTTTTCGCTGACTTCTTGCAAAAAGCCGCAAGCCATGGTATTCTAAAAGCGGTTATGTGAAGATTTACAAAAAGAGTAAAGGATGGTATTGATTATGAGCATTATGTACAGCAGTACAAGAAGTAACAGTGAAAAAGTAACAGCATCTCAGGCAATCCTGAAAGGACTGGCAGAGGACGGCGGTCTGTTTGTACCGGATTCGATTCCTTCTTTGGATGTGAAATTAGAGGATCTGGCAGGACTTACTTATCAGGAAACTGCTTATGAAGTTATGAAACTGTTTCTGGGGGATTTCACGGAAGAAGAGCTGACGGCTTGTATCCGTGGTGCTTACGATGACAAATTTGATACAAGTGAGATTGCTCCACTGGTAGAAAAAGACGGAGCATATTATCTTGAGTTGTTCCATGGCAAGACCATCGCTTTTAAAGATATGGCACTTTCTATCCTGCCTTATCTGATGACCACATCAGCTAAGAAAAACGGTGTAAAAAATGAGATCGTCATTTTGACGGCTACTTCCGGAGATACAGGAAAAGCAGCACTGGCAGGTTTTGCAGATGTGCCGGGAACAAGCATTATCGTATTTTATCCGAAAAACGGCGTCAGCCCGATCCAGGAAAAACAGATGCTGACACAGAAAGGTGAAAATACCAATGTTGTGGGAATCGTTGGAAACTTTGATGATGCCCAGACCGGTGTGAAACAGATGTTTAATTCCAAAGAACTGGCAGAAAGAATGGACAAGAAGGGATACCAGTTCTCTTCCGCTAACTCCATTAATATCGGCCGTCTGGTTCCGCAGATCGTTTACTATGTATATGCATACGGACAGCTTTTGAAAAAAGGAGACATTACCTGCGGTGAGAAAATCAATGTAGTTGTACCAACCGGAAACTTTGGTAATATTCTGGCTGCTTATTACGCTAAGAACATGGGAGTTCCGATTGAGACATTGTTCTGTGCATCCAATGAAAACAAAGTTTTGTATGACTTCTTCCAGACTGGAAAATATGATCGCAAGAGAGAGTTTATCCTGACTTCTTCTCCGTCTATGGATATTTTGATCTCCAGCAACCTGGAGCGTCTGATCTATCGTATTGCCGGAGAGGATCCACAGAAGACAAAGCAGATGATGGATGCTTTGAGTGGACAGGGAGAGTATGAGATTACAGAAGAGATGAAGAAAGGTCTGGCAGATTTTGTAGGCGGTTTTGCTACCGAAGAAGAGACTGCAGATACCATCCGAAAGGTGTATGAGGCTGCCGATTATATTATGGATACCCATACAGCCGTAGCGTCTCATGTATACTATGACAAGGCAAAAGACACCGGCCGCAAAACAGTGATCGCATCCACAGCCAGTCCGTACAAGTTCACGAGAAGTGTCATGGATGCCATTGATAAAGAAAAATATGATTCTATGGGCGATTTTGAACTGGTAGATGAGTTGAATAAATTGTCTGGTGTGAAGGTGCCGGCAGCCATTGAAGAGATCCGGACAGCACCAATCCTTCATGACATTGTATGTGATAAATCTGAAATGCAGCAGACCGTAGAAAAACTGCTGGGACTGTAAGCAGGTGGCAGAATGGAATTCAGACCATGTATTGATATACATAATGGCAAGGTAAAGCAGATAGTAGGCGGAAGCCTGAAAGATGCCGGAGATTATGCCAGAGAGAATTTTGTCTCGGATATGTCGGCGGCAGATTATGCCAGGCTTTACCGGTCTAAGGGACTCAAAGGCGGCCACATTATTTTGCTGAACAAAAAGGACAGTCCTTATTATGAAGCCGATGTAAAGCAGGCAGAGGAAGCTTTGGCTGTGTGGCCGGGAGCACTCCAGGTCGGAGGCGGCATTACGGATGAAAATGCTGCGCAGTGGGTCCGGGCCGGAGCCCAGGGAGTGATCGTGACTTCGTATGTGTTCCAGGATGGAAAGATCCGCTATGATAGGATACAGTCTTTGCTGGAAAAAGTAGGCCGTGAGCACCTGATACTGGATGTGAGCTGCCGCAAAAAGGACGGAAAATATTACATTGTCACAGACCGGTGGCAGAAATTTACAGAAGAAACGATCCGGCCGGAACTTCTGGAAAAGCTGGCAGGATGCTGTCAGGAGATGCTGGTACACGCTGTGAATGTGGAAGGCACCAGATCCGGTGTAGATACCTGCCTGATTGAAATGCTTGCGCAGATGTCAGAGATACCGGTTACTTATGCAGGAGGGATCGGTTCCATGGAAGATCTGGAACAGATCCGTGTAAAAGGAGAGGACAGAGTAAACTTTACCGTGGGAAGTGCCCTGGATCTGTTTGGAGGCAGTCTTTCCTTTGAAAAAGTGGTGGAATGTGCCGCTGAAAAGTAATTTCTTGTAAAAAAGTTACAGTCGAAAAATAACGAAAAACCGCTATTTTTGCTATGAAAATAGTGGTTTTTTTCATTTTGGGGTTGAAATTTCGTCACAATATGTTACAATTATTACACAAATGTTACAAAAAACAAGCCAAATATGTTAAAAAAACAAGGCTGGAAAGTGAGTATTTTTTTATGAAATTCAAAAAGTTAGTAGTTTGTGTGATGGCGGTACTTCTGATGACAGGAACTGTATGCGGAAATGTAACCCCTTCAATGGCTGCTGAACAGGAGAAAACATATTCAGATAGTGATTTAAAAAGAATGGCAGCAATTATTTACTGTGAGGCGGGCAATCAGTCTTATGCAGGAAAGCTGGCAGTAGGAATTGTTGTTATGAACCGCAAGAGATCTTCTTCTTTTCCAAACACCGTATCCGGTGTGCTGAAGCAGAGAAGACAGTTTACACCGGTTGCTACCGGCAAGTGGGCAAAAGAGATGAAGCGTTACGATAATGGTGCTTATAAAAAAGGAGCCAGAGCAAAGTGTTTAAAGGCTGCCAAGGATGCACTGGAAGGAGCAAAAACGGTAACATACCGTGGCAAAGAAATCAATATGAAACGATACCATTTCTTCAGCCAGCGGTTGAGAAACGCTAAATTAAGAATTTCCGGACATGATTTCAAGTAGGAGATCTTAACCGGTATATAAAAATTTTACTTTTCTAAAAAGCCTCTTTGTGGTATGATGGGAACAGATACGCGAAGGAGGCTTTTTACTATGTCAGAAGAAAATCTGGAAGAAGTTGTTACGAAGAATTTTATTGAAAATGAAATAGATAAAGATCTGGCGGAGGGTGTTTATGACCATGTTATGACGAGATTTCCACCAGAGCCAAATGGATACCTGCATATTGGTCATGCAAAGTCCATACTTTTGAACCAGGGACTTGCCCGTGAGTATAACGGAACTTTTAACCTGCGTTTTGATGATACCAATCCGCAGAAAGAAAAGGAAGAGTTTGTTCAGTCTATTGAAAAGGATGTTGAGTGGATCTGCGGGGAGAAACCGCCGGTGTATTTTGCATCACAGTATTTTGATAAAATGTATGAGTGTGCCATTCTTTTGATCAAGAAAGGAAAGGCGTTTGTATGTGACCTGTCACCAGAGGAAATCCGCGAGTATCGTGGAACATTAAAAGAGCCTGGAAAAAACAGTCCGTACAGAGACCGTTCCGTAGAAGAAAATCTGGCATTGTTTGAAGCAATGAAAAATGGCGAATGTGAAGATGGCTCCCGGGTTTTGAGAGCGAAGATCGATATGTCATCACCGAATATTAACATGAGAGACCCGATTTTGTATCGTGTGGCTCATCTGCACCATCACAACACAGGAGATAAGTGGTGTATTTACCCGATGTATGATTTTGCTCATCCGATCGAAGATGCCGTAGAGGGAATTACACATTCCATCTGTACACTGGAGTTTGAGGACCACCGTCCGCTGTATGACTGGGTTGTAAGAGAGTGTGAGTTTGCAAATCCGCCTCGTCAGATCGAGTTTGCCAAAATGTACCTTACTAATGTTGTAACAGGTAAGAGATATATTAAGAAACTGGTGGAAGACGGTATTGTAGATGGATGGGATGATCCTCGTCTGGTTACCATCACTGCCCTGAGAAGAAGAGGCTATACAGCTTCTTCCATCCGCCGCTTTATGGAGTTGTGTGGTGTATCCAAATCTAACAGTTCGGTGGATTATGCCATGTTAGAGTACTGCATCCGCGAAGACTTGAAGATGAGCGAACCTCGTATGATGGCTGTTCTGGATCCTGTTAAGTTGGTTATTGACAACTATCCGGAGGGAGAGGTTGAGTATTTGGATGTGTCGAACAATCAGGAAAACCCGGAACTGGGTACGAGAAAAGTTCCGTTTGCCAGAGAGCTTTATATTGAGCGAGGCGATTTTATGATCGAACCTCCAAGAAAATATTTCCGTCTGTTCCCGGGCAATGAAGTGCGTCTTATGAGTGCTTATTTTGTAAAATGCGTTGGATATGAGACGGATGAAGAGGGCAATGTAACAGTTGTTCATTGTACTTATGATCCGGAGACCAAGAGCGGTTCCGGATTTACAGGAAGAAAAGTAAAAGGAACCATTCACTGGGTAGCAGCACCGACTGCCAGAACAGCAGAAGTCCGTCTCTACGAAAATATCGTAGATGAGGAAAAGGGTGTTTATAATGAAGACGGTTCGATCAATGTGAATCCAAATTCACTGACCGTATTAGATTCATGTTATATTGAACCGGCACTGGCAGAAGCTAAGCCTGAGGATAAGTTCCAGTTTATGCGAACAGGATTTTTCTGTGTGGACAATAAAGATACAACGGCGGACCACCAGGTATTTAACCGTATTGTTTCATTGAAGAGTTCTTATCGCCCTACAAAATAGAAAAAGAAGGTAGACGAATGGGTAATATTTTTTCAGGCCTTGAAAGTCTTGGGTTGAAAGGTGCAGATCATGTAGAGATCTATGCACAGGAAGAGACACAGAAAAAGGCCAATCAGGAAGAAAAGCAGGAAGAGGTAATCAAAGAAGCAGATTTTCTGTTTGACAAGACTTACACCTGTCCTGCCTGTGACACAGAGTTTAAAGCAAAGAGTGTCCGGGGCGGAAGAGTACATCTTTTGGGAGCGGATTCGGATCTGAAGCCGGTTTACAAAGAGATTGATTCTCTTAAGTATGATGCGGTTATGTGTCCGAAATGCGGGTACAGTGCCTTGTCTTCTAATTTTGATTTTTTGATGCCTAGACAGATCAAAAATATTCAGGAGAAGATATCGGCTAATTTTGTAAAACCGGAGGAGCCGGAGGATGAGTACAGTTATGATGACGCGATTCTCCGCCACAAGATGGCACTGCTTTGTACCGTGGTAAAACAGGGGAAAAACAGTGAGAAGGCATATACTTGTCTGAAGTTAGCCTGGCTGATCCGTGATAAGCGAAATGAGCTGAAAAAGAATGGTCAGCTGCCGGAAGAGGATAAGATCAGTCTGATGAAGGAAGAGCGCGACCTGCTGGAAAATGCATATGATGGTTTTGAAGCGGCTTATTCCAAGGAAGATTTCCCGATGTGTGGAATGGACCGGTTTACACTGGATCTTTTAATGGGAGAAGTGGCATACCGTGTTGGAAAGTTCCAGAAGGCAACCAGACATGTAAATCAGCTTTTGGGCGACCGTGCTACGCCATCCAGAGTGAAGGATAAAGCACTGGATCTGAAGGAGAATATCCAGAAGCACACACAAAAATAAAAGTCAGTTAAAAAACCAAGGAGGAACCAGATGGGCAGTAAGGATCTGGGACCTCCTTTTTTGTTTGGCTTAAATGAAAAAAATGAGAAAAAAAGAGAATAAAAGAGTATAAGAAAGAATATATAAGAATATAGTGCATTTTACTTAAAAAGTAATGTTGCATTTATTTTCATTTTTTTTTATTATAAAGCCAATGAGTTTAGCACTCGATTAAAATGAGTGCTAACAAAAAGGCAAATACAAATAAGAATGGAGGAAATATAAATGAAA
>JAXDTV010000005.1:0-4043 GCA_034089785.1 Eubacterium sp. | reverse complement strand
CCAACTGCCGGGGACTGTTAAACTAGGGCTCTTTTCCAATGCTGTCAGGAAAACAAATGTGACTGGAGTTAGGAAAAATTTTTGAAGTTAACTCTTGACAAAAGTCACTTCATAACAGGATGGGAAATGTCAAGGAGAAATCTGTCTTGTTATGACGAACAGTGATGTAGGCCCCCATCCTTGCAATCATATCTACTTTTCATAAAAGGATTTCCCCTCATAAGTATATCTTAGTTTATACACAGCTGCCTTATCCAAATAATCCAGATATTTATATCTGTTTTTCCAATCAATAAAGGCTTCAACACAGGTATAATCAAACTTTTTTCGTTTAGGTCTTGAAGCATATGCGAATTTACCGCATCCTTCATAGGCTGACTTCATAATGTACTCGACAGAATCTTTGCACCGGACATATTTCAGATTTTTGCAATCCGCAAAGGCCTTTTCCCCTACATAATACATACCCGTTGTGAGATTGACCTGTTTTAAATGTTCTGCGCCCATAAAGGCCCCGTCTGCAATGACCCGCACTCCCTTTGGCACCTGATAAACCGAATCCTTTTTGCCTGCCGGATAGGCAATAAGCACCTGGCCATCTTTTGTAAATAACACACCATCCACGCTTTTCAGATATTTGCTTTTCTCGTCTACCGTAATTTTCTTGCAAGAGGACATATAACTAAAAGCAGCAGCCCCTGCCCATCTGACGGATGCCGGCAATTGAATTTCTGTTATCTTGTCACATTTTTCAAAAGCACAATCGTAAATATCCCAAATATCATCTGCCAGCGTTACCTTTCCCTGTCGGGTGACCGGGCAGGCATAAACGCCTTTTTCCGGATTTTTATAGACAAGCATATTATCCTGTGCGTAAAACTCCCCATTCTTTGCCGCTCGAACATCTGAGACTGCCATTTTTATCTGTGACACCTGGCTGCATTTACTAAAATATGTATCATATTCTGGAGCTTGCTGACTGTCCTCTATGTTACAATTGCTATCTTCAAATTTTACCGGCTGATCCAAGATCATTATGTGCGCATCTGTCCTTTTCATTTCCTTTAAATTAACGCTTTGATGCACACAAATACTGTCCTTGATAACTTCGTATGCCTGCGTACTTTCTTTCTCTGCCGGCTCTTTAACACTTGTGTTTTCTTCCGTTCCAAGTATTCTATCGCGAATATCTTCTTCTGTGACCTCCGGAAACTGGTTCACATAAGTTGTGTTCCAAAAGGCACCCCACTGACGATACACTTTTTTGCTGTGACAAACCAGTTCTCCTATATCCGCCTGGGCAAAGGAAAGTGCCCCGGCCAGGATAAAAGTAGACGGCAGCTCCAGTTTTTCTGTTTTGACACCATAGAAGGATTCTTTCTCGACTCTCTGGATGCCTTCCTCCAGTTTTATGGACTTATACTTCACTGTTTCATCTTCCATCCAGGATGCCACTCCCAGATCTACGGTTTTCTGCTGATCCTCCGCCATCCATCGTGCCTCCGGGATTTCTGTCCAGCTTCCTCCTACCACCTTTACCGGATAGGATCCGATGCGGTTTGGGATCACCAGTTCCCGATCTTTTGTTTTCAGACTGATGATCCGGGCCTCTCCCTTTTTGATCTGACATATCAACTGAGTGTAATTGCGTCCGTGAATGGATATGTTCTGACAGTTCAGCAAAGTTCCATTTTCTTCATCCACCGCTGTTGCCTTTAATTTTTCAGAAATGTCTGCATAAGACTTGGAACCGGTAAAGTACAGAACGCCTTCTGCCACCAAAATCATGGACAGAACAATCAGTATTATTATTTTCCCTTTTTTCATGGCTGTCCCTCCTTTGTATGAAGCTGTGCCAGCACCCGTCGAACTTTACCACTGCCTGAATCTATTTCACACAGTTTATCGCCTTCCATCTTCAGGTAAGGATTTCCCTCTTCCACTGTGATGTGCTTCAAATTAGGAAACATATAGAACAGATCTTTCGTTTCTTCCTGTTCGCAGTCATCCCTTTCGACTTCTGTTACTCTGGCTAATTTCCCGATGGTCAGGCTGGTTACTTTCTCATGCTTTTCCTGTGGCAGTCTTATACCACAGGCCGGCTCCTGTTCCAAGGGTGCCGACCGTTCCACCCCATTGTAACCGTATCCCCATACACCATGAATGTACGCCTTTGTGCCATCTCTGGAATACACAACATCATACTTTTCCTGACTGATGGCTGTCTCCGCTGCAGCCTGCGGGGCCGGTGTGGATTCTTTCTGCCAGATCAACCCCGCCCCGGCTGCCACAGCTACCACTGCCAGAATAAAAATTACCTTGTTCACATTCATAGGCTTCCTCCTCGTTTACTTACAATCCCTCACGGTTCCCGTAATTTATAGTTTTGTCTCTCTACCATGTCTCTTTCGGTACAGCCTTTACATATTTGTATTTAGACACCAGTTTCCGGCTCTTGGTTGTCTTAATGAACTGGTATTTTTCTGCTTTAGTTTTCTTTCCATATACCTGGTAAACAGTTTTTACTGCTTTGGTTGACTTTGACCACTTTTTCTTTGCGGTTTTATATTGGTTGGTAGTGACTTTGGTCTTTACCTTTTTCCAGGATGCTTTATATCCTTCCGTTACTTTCTTTCCTTTTACCACCTGGGTTTCCCCGGTTTTCTTTACATAATAAGTGGCTTTGTGGGCTCTGGCAAAAGATATGGCTTTGGCTCCTGACACAGTGTAGATGGATTTGAATGTAAGTTTTTTTGTGGCTGCAGCATCGGAATCCTCATTATATTCCAATTTTGTACCCTTATAATTCACAACTACCTTGTCAATAACCATTGTCCACCGTTTAACAGGTCTTGGAAAGATCAGATTATTCAGTTTGCCATCCACAATAACTTCTTTTATACATCTTTGAACTCGAAAAACAGACAAATAAATAAATTTTGCCTCTGTTTTAGGAATATAGACACGTTTCACCCGGGTATCATCATTGAAAACATAACCATTGCGGTCATCACTCACTGTATATGGCATTACTATTTCATCAATGTTACCCTCTCCTAGCGCCCAATCATATATTGTTGTATAATTGCGAAAAACAAAATGCGTAAGAGATTTACAGCAACTAAATGCATCTGCCCCCAATGTGATCGGATTGGATGGAAGATTTAATTTTCTCAAGTTGGAACAATCTGCAAATGCTCCCTTCCCCACATAGCGAACCCCCTCCGGTATGGTTACTTCCTTGAGTTTTTCTTTCCCGGACCGTATTATGGTGTACTCATCACCTCCATACACCCCATGCATCCTCATGTCGTCTCCCCTATAGGGAATACCTACCGTTTCCACCCGATATCCATCAATATAGGATGGTATCTCCAGTTTTTCTCCCACTGTCTCAATGTATCGGATGGCAGCCTTTTTTTCCTTTTCGTTGGTCACCTGATATGTATAAATCCCGGATCTAAGCAATACCCGTGTCAAAGGCACCCGCCTCGGACTTGGAGTCACTGTTGGCTGCACCTGGCTGGCCTTGCTCACGGTTCCTGCAAAGAACAGGCAGCAAAATAATGCACTCATACATACTATAAATTTGGTTGTTCTTTTCACTTCTTTCTTCATGTTTTACCTCCCTGTATACTATGATCGCCCCTGGCTTCCGCTGGACGGCAAGTCGTCGGAACCATTCAAACATATGACCTCATCATACCGATTCCTTATTCGGGCCTATACTATACCCAACGATGGATGAAGTAAAAACCTTGCAAAATTCCCCAAAAATTTCCCAAAAAATTTAATTGCCAAAGTAAATTCCTATAACTACCTGAAGTTACTTCAACAAATTTCCATACTGCATTTACTCTGACAAATGTTATAGTTATATTGCTGTGTCCCTAACCTAATACTAAGGAGCTTCCTGTATAATTCAAATATAAGGAATTCCAAGAAAGAAGGTTGAGAAAAAAATACCTCAGTGTAAAATAAGATTACTGACTTTGCCGGTTAGTAAAAAATCTTATTTTATCAGAGAGGTATCTAAAATGAAT
>JAXDTV010000058.1:0-11451 GCA_034089785.1 Eubacterium sp. | reverse complement strand
TGGAAAATGCCTTTGGTATCGTAGATTTTGTGATGCCGGCTGTGTGCAAAGATCCGGAACTTTATAAAAAAACCTTTATGTTTGCTTTCTTTATCTACGCCGTGATTTTTAACAGTTTTAACACACGGAGCGAACGCTTCCACCTGCTGGAGCATATTCATGAAAATAAGAACTTCCTGCTGGTTATGGGAATGATCTTCCTTTTGCAGACAGTAATGATACAGATCGGTGGAAAAGTGTTCCACACGACGGCATTAAGCGGCCGTGGTCTGGTAGTAGCTATGGTAATAGGACTTTTGATCATCCCGGTGGATATGGTGCGTAAAGCCATCCGGATCCGGTGTAAAGAAAAGAGGGAGAACGCATGACAGAATGGATTATCCTGACCATACCTTTTGCAGGAACAGCATTGGGAGCGGCCATGGTATTTTTATTGAAAAACGGTCTGGGAAGCCGGGTAAAAAAATTGTTGCTGGGATTTGCGTCTGGCGTCATGATCGCAGCTTCGGTGTGGTCTCTTTTGATCCCATCTATTGAGATGGCAGAGGCACAGGGAAAACCGGCCTGGCTGCCGGCACTGATTGGCTTTATGCTGGGAATCGGCTTTTTACTTGTGCTGGATACCGTGATCCCGCATCTGCATCTGGATGGGGACAAACCGGAGGGTGTACCGGCACCCTGGAAAAAAACTACCATGATGGTATTTGCCGTTACGCTTCACAATATTCCGGAAGGAATGTCTGTAGGAGTGGCCTTCGCCGGGGCCATGATGGCGGGAAGCGGTATCAGCACTATGGGAGCACTGGCACTGGCCATTGGTATTGCCATCCAGAATTTCCCGGAGGGAGCCATTGTATCCATGCCCCTTTGCGGAGAAGGGATGAGCAAAAGAAAGGCGTTTGTCTGTGGTATTTTGTCCGGGATCGTAGAACCGGTCGGTGGTTTTATCACGATTCTTATTGCCGGTTCTATTTCACCTGTTTTGCCGTATCTTTTATCGTTTGCGGCGGGAGCCATGATCTATGTGGTAGTGGAGGAATTGATCCCGGAATCCCAAAGCGGTGAACATACCAATATTGGAACCATCGGAACAGCAGTGGGCTTTGCACTTATGATGGTGCTGGATGTGGCACTGGGATAAGATCAAGGCTGCCGGGAAAAAATAAGGTGGTCATGCACTTGTGGACAAAAAAAGTCATACATTGATTATAACCCCCAAAAAAGCATTGTTTTTTGGGAACTCAATGAATGTCTGGAGGTGCAGAATGCAATCATTTCCACAACCACTGAGTCAGCAGGAGGAATTAAAGCTGGTGGCACAATGGGAAGACGGGGACAGAGAGGCCAGGAGAATTTTGATTGAACGGAATCTCCGCCTTGTTGCATTCCTGGTAAAAAAATATAGTAACTTTGATCATCCGGTGGAGGATCTGATATCCATTGGCACCATCGGTCTTATTAAAGCCATTGACACATACCGGCTGGGAAAGGGTGTGCGGCTGGCAACATATGCCTCAAGATGTATAGAAAATGAACTATTGATGACCTTTCGCAGTGATAAAAAACAATCCAGAGAGGTCTTTCTTTATGAACCGTTAGGAGGGGATGATGGAGAAGGCAACAGCCTGAATTTTCTGGATGTGCTGGAGAGTGAGGAAGAGGATGTGCTGGAGCGGCTGGAATTGGAGGATAATATTTCCAAACTGTACGGGTATATAGAAGAGTGTCTCACCGGAAGGGAAAAAAAGATCATAAGGCTCAGATATGGAGTGCCGGAGCAGGCCAGCCAGAAGGAACGGCCGGAAGTGACCCAGAGAGAAATCGCAAAAAAAATGGGGATTTCCCGCAGTTATGTAAGCCGTATTGAAAAGAAAGCACTGCAAAAACTCCGGAAGGCGTATGAAAAAGGAGAACTCATATGAGTGAAAAATATGATACGCTGTTGTCCCTTTCTCTGGAGGTGCCGGAGGCAGTCAGACAGGACAGTGCGTTGTTAGGAAATGCTTATCAGCCGGATGATGAAACCTGGCAGGTGGTGTTCCGGTATGTGGGAGAAGATGCACGGATCGAAGAACAGATCGGTGGATTTGCCAGACTGTCTCTTGGATACGGTGTGGCAGATCTTGACCGGGAGAGGCTTACAAAACTGGCAGAAATCCCTCAGGTTGTCTATATCGAACTGCCGAGAAATCTTGACTATGAAGTGGTAGATGGAAGGAGTGTGTCCTGTGTTTCGGCATTGTATGAGGCCCCTTACCGGCTGAGTGGCAAAGGGGTTCTGGCAGGGATCGTGGATTCAGGGATCGATTTGTTTCATCCGGATTTCAGAAAAGAGGATGGAACTACAAGACTCATCGGCTTGTGGGATATGACAGAAAGTGATGGGGATGCCCCGGACGGGTATTTACAGGGGCGGTATTATGATGAAGAAGAATTAAATGGATTTTTACAGGCGGGGAGAGCCCCCTTTCGGGATCTGTCCGGCCATGGAACCCATGTAGCAGGGATTGCGGCTGGCAACGGAAGAGCCAGCCGTGGCATATACCGTGGCATTGCCTATGAGGCGGATCTTCTGGTGGTAAAAATGAAAAGTCCCTCTGGTTTTTCCAAACCACAGAGTGCACAGTTGATGATGGCCGTTGATTTTTGCTGTAAAATGGCAGCAAAAAGGGGACAGCCTCTGGCTCTGAATGTAAGCTATGGAACCAGTTATGGAAGTCATAGTGGCAGTTCTTTGCTGGATACTTATCTGGATCAGATGACATACTATGGGAGAAACAATATTGTCATTGGTGCCGGCAACGAGGGAAATCTAAACCGGCATATACAATTTAGATTAAGTGAAAGAGAGAGCCGGGTCTTTGAGCTGAACATGGCGGAAGGCGAGAGAAATATGGGATTCTGGTGTTACAGCTACTGGCAGGATTCGTTTGTGTTTACCCTGGAGGCACCGGGAGGCAGCAGGCAGAGCGTGGTGGTGTCAGGAACCGGCAGGCAGCAGTGGATGTTAGGAGGAGCAGTCATCCAGGTATACCAGAGAGAGCCTTCTCCGTATGTTTTTCAACGGGAACTTTTGGTGGAAATGACGGCCGGGGACAGCCAGATACAAAGCGGCATATGGCGTCTTACATTTGAACCGGTGCAGGTGTCTTATGGACAGGTGGAGATCTGGCTGCCATCCGGCAGTAACATAGGGAGCCAGACGGCTTTTTTTACGGGAACCACGGAAAATACTGTAACGATCCCCGGAACAGCGGGGAAGGTTATAACGGTAGGAGCGTACAACGCCAGGACAAGGACTTATGCAACCTTTAGCGGAAGAGGTCCCTTGGACAGTTCCCGGATCAAGCCGGATCTTGTGGCACCGGGAGTGGATGTGATTTCCTGCAGTCCCGGTGGCGGATATACGGCAAGAACCGGAACTTCCATGGCATGCCCCTTTGTTACAGGGGCGGCGGCTCTGTGGATGCAGTGGGGGATGGTGGAAGGAAATGACCCATATTTGTATGGGGAGAAGATGCGGGCGTTATTAACAGGGAACGCCAGACCCTTGTCTGAGACAGGGGTGTACCCCAACAACCGGGAAGGATGGGGGCGGTTGTGTGCCAAAGGGGATCTGGTGGAATAAAAGAATGAAAGGCATTGAATTGGGAGAAAAGATATGTTATATATATACACAATATGTAAATAGAGGCTGCCAGGTTATGTTTTGCGGCTGCTGGATTACAGGATAGAGCAGGAAAAGTTCACAGCAAAAGAAGGGAAGGGGATAAATGAATAACAACAGAGTGATTGAAGTGCAGGATATACCTATTTCAGTTACAAAACAAGAGATGGATGATTATATTTGTATTACAGATATTGCCAAAGCAAAATCGGATTCTGCCAGGGCGGCGGATGTAGTAAGAAACTGGTTGAGAAACCGTCGTACATTAGAATATTTGTCTGTGTGGGAACAGATATACAATCCTGATTTTAAAGTGTTCGAATCTGAACACTTTAAAAAGCAAGCAGGGTTATTAACTTTTACGCCAAGTGTTTCCGAATGGATACATGAGACAAATGCCATAGGATTATATGTAAAGCGGGGAAAGTATGGTGGAACATACGCTCATAAAGATATTGCTTTTGAGTTTGCATCTGCCATTAATCCGGTTTTTAAATTGTATTTGATCAAAGAATTTCAGCGATTGAAAGAACAGGAGAATAATGTTGATAAAAGAGAATGGGACGCCAGGCGTTTTCTCAGTAAAAATAACTATTTGATTCAGACTGATGCAGTGAAGAATTATTTACTTCCGCAGACGGACTACAGGGAAGATTTGCAATGGCTGGCGTATGCGGAAGAGGCAGATATATTAAATGTGGCGTTATTTGGATTTACAGCCAAAGCATGGCGGGAGGCAAATCCGGAGCTGGCGAAAAGGAGTAATGTAAGAGACTTTGCCACCATTAACGAGTTGACGGTACTTTCTAATTTAGAATCTCATAATGCACAGATGATCCGAGAGGGAAAAGAGAAGGAAGAACGGTTTAAGATACTACAGGAGATTGCATCATATCAATTGAATATTTTGAATACAGCAGAGCGGATAAAAATTACGGACAACGAAGTACATGAGAGCGAATACTTGTTAGGAAAGGTATGAGAAAAATGTATATAGCCATTGATCTTAAGTCTTTCTACGCATCGGTAGAATGTGCAGAGAGAGGATTAAATCCGTTGACTACAAACCTGGTGGTGGCAGATGCATCCAGGACGGAAAAGACCATCTGCCTTGCAGTGTCGCCATCGTTGAAGTCTTATGGCATATCAGGCAGAGCAAGGTTATTTGAAGTTGTGCAGAAAGTAAAACAGGTGAATGTTCTGCGTCGGAGACAGGCACCGGGAGGAACGCTTACAGGCGGTTCCTTTGATCAGAATGAATTAAAGGAGCACAAAGAACTGGCGGTGGATTATCTGGTAGCACCGCCCAGGATGGCTCTGTATATGGAATACAGTACAAGGATCTACGGGATCTATCTTCGGTATGTGGCACCGGAGGACATGCATGTGTATTCGGTGGATGAGGTATTCATTCATGTGGACCCGTACCTTCACGGAAAGGAACAGACGGCGGAGCAGTTTGCCAGAGAGATCATGCAGGTAATTTATGATGAGACCGGGATTACTGCTACGGCTGGTATCGGTACGAATCTTTATCTGGCAAAGGTGGCTATGGATGTTGAGGCCAAGCACAGCGAACCGGATGAAAAAGGAGCCAGAATGGCAAGCCTTGACGAAATAAGTTATCGGAAAAAACTATGGGCACATGAGCCGATTACCGATTTTTGGCGGGTAGGCCCCGGATATGCAAAAAAACTCAAACAGCATGGGATATATACCATGGGAGATGTGGCCAGGTGTTCTCTTGGAAAAGAAACTGAGTATTACAATGAAGAACTGTTATACCGTCTGTTTGGCGTAAATGCGGAACTTCTCATTGATCATGCCTGGGGATATGAACCGTGCACCATAGAGGACATACGAAATTACAAGCCGGAAAATAACAGTATTAGTTCTGGACAGGTCTTGTCATGTCCTTATGATACGAAAAAGGCAAGGCTGATCGTACAGGAAATGACCGATCTTCTTGTGTTAGAATTGGTTGAAAAGAGGCTGGTGACAGATCAGATCGTGCTGACCATAGGATATGATGTGGACAATGTAAAAAAAGCAGGTTATCAGGGAACGGTTGTTACAGACCGATACGGAAGAAAAATCCCAAAGCATGCTCATGGTTCCGTCAATCTGGGTGGACATACTTCTTCCACCAGGGACATCATGGAAAAAACACTTGCCTTGTATGACTCGATTATTGACAGTTCACTGTGGGTCCGCCGGGTAACGATCGTTGCCAATCATGTGATACGGGAGAGTGAAAAAAAAGAGACGAATTATCAGCAGATGCAATTGTTTATGGAGCCGGAAGAGGATGAAGAAAAGCGGGAGAAAGAAAGAAAAATGCAGGAGGCACTGATCCAGGTAAAAAATAAATACGGGAAAAATGCCATTTTAAAGGGAATGAATTTGCAGGAAGGCGGCACTACGATAGAACGAAACAGTCAGATTGGAGGGCATAAGGCATGAAAAAATCCTACGAAGATATTTTGTACTGCAAACGCCCGGTTTCAAAAAATCATCCACCGATGAGCAGGGAGAGCAGGGCAGCGCAGTTTGGTTCTTTTGCAGCCTTATCAGGCTATGAAGAGGCGGTAAATGAAGCAGGGCGGCTTACGGATCGAAAGATAGAACTGGATGAAAATGCAAAAGAGAGACTGGACTGGCAGATCCACATACTCCAGACTCAGATGGCACAGAACCCGGAAGTGGAAGTTGTGTATTTTGTACCGGATCAAAGGAAAGAGGGAGGCCGGTATGAAAGGCTGGAGGGAGTGCTGCAAAAAGTAGACTTGTATAAAAAAGAAATGGTTTTTTCCGGTAAACGGATCGCCATGGAACATATTTTGCAGTTAAAAAGTCCTCTGTTTGAAAAAACGGAAACAGAGGACTGGTAAAATCAGTGTATACGGCAGGTACCGTGGCTTAAGGCATCCGGCAGGACATATGGTGTATCATTTGTCCGGGATGTCTCTTTTTTCTGCAGATAGATTTTTGTGTGTACCTGATACGAAGGACAGCGGTCGTTAGCCAGAGCACCGCTGGCACTGCAGATCTGGCATTTGATATGGCAGTCGCAGTTTTCGGTAGGAACATTTTCACGGTCAAAGTATTCCTTCCGGATACAGGAGCCGCCTACTGCATTATTGCAGATGCCTTCGATGGCAAGTTTGCCGCATTTAGTACAGATGGAGGCAGTGGTAATGGAGGACGGTTTTGTAAAGGTTTTAAGTTTGGATTTTTTACTAAGCCGTTCCATGATCGTACGCCAGATTTCTTTGGTGTAAGAGCCGGAGGACTGAGATGAACTGTCATCATAGCCACTCCAGACACCACCGGTGAGGTACGGTGTGTAACCGACAAACCAAAGGTCTTTGTTGTGGGTGGTTGTACCGCTTTTTCCGGCCTGCGGCATAGAACTCTGTTTGAATTTGGCCTTGGTGCCGGTGCCGCTTTTGATCACATCTTCCATGGCATTGGTTAAAAGCCAGGCAGTGGATTCCTTCATGACCTGCCGGCCTTCGTTATCACTTTCCAGCAGCAGATTGCCGTCATGATCGTATATTTTTGTGTAAAAGGATGTCTCGTAATGGGTTCCGCCATTGGCAATAGAGGCGAAGCCATTGGTAAGTTCCAGATTGGTAACACCTTTTGTCAGCCCCCCTAATGCCAGAGGCAGGGAAACATCGGTATAAGTGTTGCCGGAACTGTCTGTATAATTATCTACAAGTGTAGTAAAACCAAGATTTTGCAGATAATCATATCCGATTTTTGGTGTTACTTCTTCCAGCGTTTTTACTGCCACTACATTCATGGAATATTTTATGCCCTGGCGGATGGAAGAAAGACCGCGGTAACCGGTACTGTACCAGTTTTTCACCAGTTTTTTTGTTCCCGGATAATAATATTTTGCGTCATCCTGGACCGTGGCAAGGGTCATGCCGGCGGTGTCCAGAGCGGGAACATACGCAGCCAGTACTTTAAAAGTGGAACCGGGCTGTCTGGTTGCATCGGTAGCACGGTTAAAGGTGCGGCTGCCGGCTTTTGTTCCACGGCCGCCGCAGATGGCTTTTACATTGCCGGTATGCTGGTCGATCAGTACAAAAGAAACCTGAGGCTGTAAAACAAATTCCACATTTTCAGCCAGTATATGGTCCTGTTTGGAAACGACAGATTTTTTGAAGGCTTTAATATATTTCTTTCCGGTACTTTTCTTCTTGAAATAGGATGTTATTTTTTTCTTGTAGTTTTTTTTGACAAACTGTTTCAGGCTGTTAATGTCATAGTTTTTCTGGGAACCGTCCGCCTTCTGTATCGTCAGCTGGTAAGTCAGCTGGTAGGAAGAACCGGCAGAATAGTATTTTTTGTTATTTACAACCGAATCACAGATTTTCTGCATGGAAGTATCCTGTGTTGTCTGGATCTTCAAACCGCGGCTGTACAAGGCGTTGTAGGCCTGGGTTTCGGTGTAACCAAGTTTTTGTTTCAGGTCTTTGATCACCTGCTGGATCAGGGCATCTGTAAAATATGAAGTCGTAGTGGACACAGAGCGTGTTTCCTGATTTACGGTCTGGATCCGGCTGTAAACATCATCATTGATGGCGGTGTTGTAATCGTTGGATGTAATATAGCCCTGTTCTTTCATATAGGTAAGAACAGTGGTCCGCTTTTTGGAATTGGATGAAGCGTGGGTGATGGGGTTGTAGGCAGACGGGTTCTGGGTAATACCAGCCAAAACAGCGCACTCAGACAAGGACAGATCCGACACGGATTTGTTGAAGTAGCGTTTGGATGCTGCCTGCACGCCCAGTGTGTTCTGTCCTAAGTTGATGGTATTTAAATAATATTCCAGAATCTGCTGTTTGCTGTAGTGCTTTTCCAGCTGGATAGCCAGGTACTGTTCCTGGATCTTCCGCTGAAAACGGCCAAGGATAGTTTTTTCCTCGCCTCCCTCAAACACCTGGTTTTTTAACAGCTGCTGGGTCAGTGTACTGGCACCCTGGCTGAAGTGTCCGCCATTGGCAAGTCCCAGTGCAAAAGCACGGAGGATTCCCTGAAAATCCACACCATGATGGGAGTAAAAGCGTTCATCTTCAATGGCAATAAAGGCATTTTGAAGATTCACAGGGATCTGATCCAGTGTTACATACTGGCGGTTGGCGTCTTTTCCCACCAGTGTCTGGATCGTATTGCCGTCGGTGTCAAGCAAGGTAGTGGTGTAGCCGGATGGGGCAATCTGGATGGAGTCCAGATCAGGAGCAGCGGCAATCGTACTTTGAAAGGCACCTAAAAGCATACTGCACCCAAAGCACAGTAAAAATAAAAATCCGATGAGTAAAATACGGATCGTGATCAGTTTTGTTTTATTAAGACGGTGGCTGGCGGGAGACTGTAGTCTCTGGATCCTTTTTTCCACCTCAGATGGACTAAAATTCATACATAACCTCAATTCCGATTGATATAAAAGAAGATAAAAATCCCCTTTTGTGTTCGTTTTGTCTATTATAAATCATCCCTACTGTTCTTTCAAGAGAAGCCGGCACTTTTTGCTATACGAAAACGATTCCATATGGTATGATAGGGATAATCAGGATTTTTAAAGAAAGGGGATTCCGTTTATGGAGCCATCCTATCATATTTTATATAAAGAAGGTCAGGGAGAAGTGGTAGAGAAAAAATCCCGTTTTATCGCCAATATTTTTCCAGTAAATACAGAGGAAGAAGCATTGGAGAGGATCGGGCAGATAAAGAAAAAACATTATGATGCCAGGCACAATTGCTTTGCTTATGTCATTGGGGAGAAGAATGAGATCATGCGCTGCAGCGATGACGGAGAACCGTCGGGAACGGCAGGACGGCCTATGCTGGAGGTGCTGACAGGACGGGAGATCCACAATGCAGTGGCAGTGGTGACCCGGTATTTTGGCGGGACTCTGTTAGGAACCGGCGGACTGGTGCGGGCCTATACAGAAGCCGTGCAGGAAGGGCTGGAGCACTGCGTGGTGCTGGCTTGTTCCACCGGATTTAAGCTGCGGATCGAGACGGATTACAATGGCATCGGGAAACTGCAGTATCTGGCCAGAACGCTGGGACTTCATGAACTGGATACACAGTACGGTGAGCAGGTACAGATGACGCTGCTTGTGCCGGAAGACCAGATCGATGCTGTGGAAAAGGATATAACAGAACAGACCGCCGGCAAGGCACAGATGGAGAGGGAAGAAAAGGTTGCCTACGGTATGTCTGGGGAAGAAATTGTATTTTTCGGAAAGAAGGATTAATGTGAACTTATTAGATTATTTTGGAGAACAGCAAAAGGAAAAAGAATCCCCTCTTGCGTCCAGACTGCGTCCGAGAACGCTGGATGAAATGGTAGGACAGGAACATATCATCGGAAAGGATACTTTGTTGTACCGGGCTGTCCGGGCAGACAAATTAAGTTCTATTATTTTGTACGGACCGCCGGGAACCGGAAAGACGACTCTTGCTAAGGTGATCGCCAATACAACCCAGGGTGAATTTTTGCAGATCAATGCTACTTCTGCCGGAAAAAAGGATATGGAAGAGGTGGTGGCAAAGGCCAAAGAGAACCTGGGGGCTTATGGGAAAAAGACCATTTTATTCATTGACGAGATCCACCGTTTTAATAAAGGGCAGCAGGATTATCTGCTTCCGTTCGTGGAAGACGGAACGGTCATACTCATCGGTGCTACCACGGAAAATCCTTATTTTGAGGTGAACGGAGCGTTGATCTCAAGATCGGTGATCTTTGAATTGAAGCCTTTGACAAAGGAAAATATAAAGAAACTGATCCTGCGGGCACTGGAAGATACAGAGCGGGGCCTGGGAGCCTACGGTGCCGTCATCGATGACGAAGCACTGGATTTTCTGGCGGATGTAAGCAACGGAGATGCCAGGTCTGCCCTAAATGCTATAGAACTGGGTGTTTTGACTACGGACCGGAATGAAGAGGGCAAGATCCGGATCGACCTGAATGTGGCACAGCAGTGTATACAGAAAAGGACACTGCGCTATGATAAAAACGGAGACAACCATTATGACACTATCTCTGCTTTTATCAAAAGTATGAGGGGATCGGATCCGGATGCAGCCCTTTATTATCTGGCCAGGATGTTATACGCGGGAGAAGACATCCGGTTTATTGCCAGACGCATTATGATCTGTGCTTCGGAAGATGTGTCCAATGCAGATCCTCAGGCACTGGTAGTGGCTGTCAGTGCGGCGCAGGCGGTGGAACGGCTTGGTATGCCGGAGGCAAGGATCGTGTTAGCCCAGGCAGCTTCTTATGTGGCATGTGCGCCTAAGAGTAATTCCGCTATTATGGGAATCGACAAGGCTATGGAATATGTGAAAAGCCATCCGGGTTACCGGATCCCGGCCCACCTGCAGGATGCACATTATAAAAGTGCGGCCAAGCTGGGACACGGTGTGGGGTATCAGTATTCCCATGATTTTCCGCATCATTATGTAAAACAGCAGTATCTGCCGGATGAGGCAAAGACAGAGCGGTTTTATCATTTGTCAGAAGAAGGTTACGAAAAAGAATTACGGAAACTGCGCCAGCATATTGGGGCAGAGAAGGAGGATTAGAAATGGAAGAAAAAAAAGAGAGGCAGTCTTTTAAGAGTTCTTATACAAAGGGACAGAGAGTGGTGGCAGGAATCGGTGTAGGTCTTCTGGTCATGTTGTATCTGGTAACACTGTTTGCTGCGCTGACTACTTCGGCAGCGGCGCCGGAATTGTTCCGCATGTGTATCATGTCAACGATT
>JAXDTV010000120.1:0-15711 GCA_034089785.1 Eubacterium sp. | reverse complement strand
CTGCTTCGCTACCGCACAAGGGATATTTGTATTCTCAATGCAGAGAAATGTAAGTGCGGACGGACCCATATCCGCATGACCAAACCGCTGGGACGAAGCGACGATATGCTGATCGTAAAGGGCGTCAATGTATTCCCGTCCCAGATCGAGACGGTGCTGATGAACAAAGGCTATCCGGCAAACTATCAGATCGTAGTAGACCGGGTGAAAAACAGCGACACCATTGAGGTGCGGGTTGAGATGACGGCAGAAATGTTCTCGGACAATGTAGGAGAAATCGCCCGTCGTGAGAAGGAACTGGTCAGTGCCTTAAAAGCAATGCTTGGTATTTATGCCACGGTAAAACTTGTGAATCCCAAAGCCATTGAGCGGAGTGAGGGCAAGGCAGTGCGCATTATTGATAAGAGAAATCTTTATAAAAAATAGAAAGGAGGAGTTCCATGGTAAAACAGATATCCGTATTTTTGGAAAATAAAGAAGGAAATCTGGCAGAGTTTTCCAGACTGCTTTCAGAAAATGATATTAACCTGAGAGCGTTATCCATGGCAGAGGCAGGAGAGTTTGGCATTGTCCGCATGATCGTAGATGATGTGTACAAAGCCACTACCAGCTTAAAGGAAGCAGATTATGTGGCATCTGTAAAAGATGTGCTGGCCGTGGAGATCCCGGATGAAGCGGGAAGCCTGGCCAAAGTGCTGGCAGTTCTTGGCAGAGAGAGGGTAAATGTAGAATATATGTATGCATTTACCAATCATACGCCGGGAAAAGCCTATATGATCTTCCGTGTGACGGATAACCAGCATGCGTCGGCAGTGCTTGCAGAGCATGGGGTTCATCTGATGACTCAGGAAGACATACGGCAGTTGTAGACAACAAAAGTAAAACAAGTAAGAAAGAGGTAAACAATGGAAGTATTAGGAAACATATTAGACAAAATTGATTCATTCGTCTGGGGTGTGCCATTGATCGTGCTGATCCTGGCAGTAGGAATTTTTCTCAGTATCCGTCTGGGATTTCTGCAGATCCGCCACTTGCCGAAGGCTCTTAAGTTCATGTTCCAGAATGAAGAAGAGGGACACGGTGAGGTAAGTAGTTTTGGTGCTCTGTGCACGGCTTTGTCGGCTACTATCGGTACCGGTAATATCGTAGGAGTAGCCACTGCCATCGGTGTACTGGCAGGTGGACCGGGAGCCCTGTTCTGGATGTGGGTTGCGGCCCTGTTTGGTATGGCAACTAAGTATGCAGAAGGATTTCTGGCTGTAAAATACCGTACGATTGATAAGGATGGCCATGTGTTAGGCGGACCGTTCTACTATATCGAGAACGGTATGGGACCTAAGTGGAAATGGCTGGCTAAGTTGTTTGCCTTCTTTGGCGCTTGTGTAGGATTATTCGGAATCGGTACATTTACCCAGGTAAACGGTATTGCTTCTGCAGTACAGGGATTTTTTGATCCGAATAAAGAAAATACCATTTCCATTTTTGGAAATGAATATTCCATCGCCATTGTGATCACAGCCATCGTGCTGGCACTGTGCGTAGGACTGGTAGTCATTGGTGGTATTCAGCGTATTTCCAAAGTATCCCAGGTAGTTGTACCGTTTATGGCAGTTACTTATATTCTGGCAGCACTGGTGTTGATCTTTGCGAACCTGAACAAACTGCCGGGAGCTTTTGTGGAGATTTTTGAAGGAGCCTTTGGTATGCGTGCCATGGCCGGTGGTGCACTGTCAGCCATCCTTGTGGCAATGCAGAAAGGTGTAGCCAGAGGAATCTTTTCCAATGAGGCGGGTCTTGGATCGGCACCGATCGCAGCAGCAGCCGCTAAGACAAAAGAGCCGGTTCGTCAGGGATTGGTTACCATGACAGGAACTTTTATCGATACCATCGTAGTATGTACCATGACAGGTCTTTGTATCGTAATGATGGGAAGCTGGTCAGACAAAGCACTGGAAGGTGTGCAGGTAACTACCGATGCATTCCAGAAGGGACTGTATTTTATGCCATCCCAGGTGGCATCCTGTATTTTGATGATATGTCTTGTATTTTTTGCATTTACAACGATCCTTGGATGGGATTATTACGGTGAAAGATGTTTAGAGTATTTGTGCAACCGGAACCAGACTGCCGTAAAAGTATACCGCTGGCTGTACATTCTGGCTGTATTTATCGGACCATACATGACGGTAGCGGCTGTATGGACCATTGCAGATATCTTTAATGGATTGATGGCGATACCGAACGTGATCGCACTGTTTGCGCTCAGCGGTGTCATTGTCAAAGAAACAAAAGAATATTTTCGATTAAAAAAATCTAACGCGGGTCTGAATCAATAATGACCGGAGGATTTACCTTGCACTGGCGGGCTTTGATAATATTGCCACTGTACATACGAAGTGGCCGCCAGTTGCACAGGTCGTAGTCTTTTACATAAGGAAGATGGGCGTAGAACTCGTCATGGCCGTCACTGGCCTGGTCGTAGAGTGATAATTCCTTGATAAATAATTCTCTGGATGTCATAGTATCGTCCTTCTTTCTTAAATAAAATGATTATAAGAATATTATATGCCAAAAGCAGGCCGCACACAAGAAAAACATTTGGCATAAGATAGAAAATACTGGGGGATTATTACGCATGTTTTTGGATCAATTTGAAGAAATGGAATCAATCTGTATTCAGTGCCACGACGGGCCGGATGCCGATACCATTGGTGCCGGTTTTGCACTGTATGATTATTTCGAAAAAAAGGGAAAAAGAGTTTCACTGATTTACAGTGGAATGCATAAGATTACCAAACCGAGTCTGCAGATCATGGTAAAAGAACTGGAGATCCCGCTTGCCTATGTAAGCGAGGTGCCGGATTGTGAGCTGCTTCTGACGGTGGACTGTCAGTACCGGGGAGGAAATGTAACCGTATTTCCGGCTGAGAAGATCGGGGTGGTGGATCATCATCCAAGGTGTATCCCTGAGCCGGATTTTTGTTATATCCGCAGTGACTACGGAAGCTGCTGCACGGTGGTATGGGAACTTCTGAAAGAAAAGGGGTACGATGCCAATGCCAACAGGCATGTTGCCACGGCTTTGTATTATGGATTGTACAGTGACACCGGACAGTTTTCGGAGATTTATTCCCGGCAGGATAAGGCCATGCGGGATGAATTAAAGATCGACAGAGAAGTGATGGATGAGATGGTAACATCCAATCTGTCCAGGAGAGAACTGTGTATCGCCGGGGAGGCACTGAGAGACCATATTTATAATGGAGAGTACCGGTATGCCCTGGTGTCCACAGAACCCTGTGACCCCAACCTTCTGGGGTTGATTTGTGATCTGGTAAACCAGGTGGCGACCATTGATGCCTGCGTCGTATATAATGAAACAGCCATTGGGTACAAATTGTCGGTGCGGTGTGCCAAGCAGGTAGGGGCAAGCAGACTGGCAGATGCCCTGACAAAAGACATTGGAACCGGCGGCGGACACGCCAATAAGGCCGGAGGAATGATTATGAAAAAGCTGATCCAGAGCCACTATGGCAAAATGGATATTGCGGATATACTGAACCGGCGCATGCAGGACTATATGAGAGAGCATATGAGGTAACACAAGTGAAGAAAACGAAAATGCGACATGTTATTTTATGTCTGATCGTTGCATCTGTCTTTTTGGCAGCGTGCCAGTCCCAAACGGGAGACGGAACAAAAAAGAGAACCATTGTAACCCCATCTGTCACCCAGGGGGATGAAAATAACGCGACCCAGGCGTCGGTGTCAGAGGCGGATACTGCCAGCCAGGCGGCGGTGCAGGCAGAAGTGTTAAAGAGCCGCCGGGAGAAAAGCCGTATGTATGCAGGCTTTCTTGTAGATGGCAAGGAAGCAGAGGTATGGCAGGAATTTAATACAAAATTGTCCAAAGAATTATCCAGGGAACAGCTGGCAGCCACCTGGAAAGAAACGGTAGACGGATTGGAAGGCTATCTGGGACTGGGAGAAGTAAAAGAAGTAAAAAAGGGCAGTTATTACATCGACACGGTCATTGTGAATTATGAAAACAGTCAGGCGAGAAGTGTGCAGTTTGTGTATGATTCCAGTGATAAGATAGCCGGTATCTGGTTTAACACAGCCAAAAGCACAAAGGTGGTATCGGAAGAAGAAAGTTCCCAGTACGAGGAAAAAGACTATTCCATAGAGAGCGAAGAGGGCGTGTTGTCCGGGGTATTGACCCTTCCGCAGGATGTGGACAAGCCGCCGGTAGTGCTGCTTTTGTGCAATGAAGACAGCGACCGGGACGGCACCATAGGACAGCAGGAAAATAAGCCCCTGCAGGACATAGCCAGAGGACTGGCGGAAAAAGGCATCGCCTCTCTGCGGTATGACCAGCGCAGTTATGCCTACAGTGACAAGACCCGGTCAAAGGACGGCATGTGGCAGCGGGTGCTGATGGATGCATCCCAGGCGGTGAACCAGCTGTATACAGAATCAAAGATTGATAAAAAGCGGATTTTTGTGCTGGCCATGGGAGAGAGCACCAAGGAGGCAGCAGCCCTTGTGAAGGCAAAGAAAAACCGCTTAAAGGGAGTGATCCTGGCGGCACCTGCCGCTACCTATGCGGCAGAGAAAGACTACAGAACGGGCAAAGTGTGTGTGTCGGATATGGCATATTTTATGAAGGAAAACTCTACGATCCCACTGCTTGTACTCCAGGGAGGTCGGGATTTTGAAACCGATGAAAAAGACGGAGAAGCCTTAAAGAAGTTGTGGAAAGGCCGTTCCCACATTCTGTATCATGAGTACAAAGAACTGAACCATTACCTGATGCCGGTCTCCGGCAAAGTACAGGATGCCACACAGTATGATGCGGCATCCCGGGTATCCGGTCAGGTGACAGAGGATATGGCGGTCTGGCTGGATGGATTAAAGTAGATCTCTGTTAAAATATTTCTGCAGTTCCACTAAAACCACAGGCAGCAGGGATAAGAGCCACACGATCGCCCACTGGATCCCGGAAAGGGACTGGGTGTGGAAGATGGACTGCAAAGGGGCAAATGCCACGACCAGGCACTGCAGGGCGGCGCAGAGAAGAAAACTAAGCACCAGTTTTTTGTTGCCAAAGAGTCCTGTTTCAAGCAGCGAGTGGTGGCTACGCAGATTGAAAGAATGGACTAACTGGGACAGTGACAAAACGGCGAAACACATAGTAGAGCCGCCGATGAGATACGCCGTCAATGCCAGAGAACCAAGGAACATCCCCTGGGTCACGATCTCAAACAGGGAACTGAAAGAGAAGATGGCATGATGGCGGCTTTTGCCGGGAGAACTCATAACATCCGGCTCCGGCGGTTCCATGCCCAGACAGAGAGCCGGAAAGGAATCCGTCACCAGATTAACAAATAATAATTGTACCGGTAAAAGCGGCACTTTATATCCCAGCAGCATGGCGAAAAAGAGAGTCATGATCTCACCGATGTTGCAGGAAAGGAGAAAGTGTACCGCTTTTTTTATATTGTCAAAAATGCCCCTGCCCAGTTCAATGGCAGAAACAATGGTGGAAAAGTTGTCATCCATCAGGATCAGATCGGAAGCCTCTCTGGCCACATCGGTGCCGGAACGCCCCATGGCACAGCCGATGTCAGCGGCCTTTAATGCCGGGGCGTCGTTGACACCGTCCCCGGTCATGGCCACAATATGTCCTTTGCTCTGGAAAAGCCGTACCAGTCGTACCTTGTGAAAGGGTGTTACTCGGGCAAAGACATGGGTGTGGTCCAGTCTGGAAAGTAACTCTGCGTCTGTAAGCCGGTCCAGTTCATCCCCCCGGAGCAGCTGGGATGCCTGGTGGCAGATCCCTACTTTGGAGGCGATGGAAAGGGCAGTGTCCGGGTGATCGCCGGTGATCATAACGGCCCGGATCCCTGCCCGACGGCAGCTGGCAACGGCGGCAGCCGCTTCTTTTCTGGGGGGATCTATCAGACCTACAAGGCCGGCAAATACGAGATTTTTCTCCGGCGTGGCAGGCTGGGAAGAAAAGATACCATAGGCTACGGCCAGAACCCGGTAGGCTTTGCCGGCATAATCATGGACCGTCTGACGGATCTTTTTTTCCAGGGACAATGAAAGGGGGACGGTGCTTCCTTCCATATATATAGAATGACAGGAAGACAGGATTTTTTCCGGTGCACCTTTTGAGATGACCAGATATCCGCTGCGGCAGGGATGGACAGTCGTCATTTGGCGGCGCAGGGAGTCAAAGGGCATTTCTTCCAGGATAGGATATTCCTGCCGCAGGGTGTCAGCAGAGATTTTCTGTTCCATGGAAAAATGTTTCAGGGCTGTTTCTGTGGCACCGCTGTCGTGGCTGCACAGGCACAAAAGGGAGGAAAGGTCTTTGGGAGAAAGACTGCTTTCATACTCTTCCACACTCATCTGATTCTGAGTGAGGGTGCCGGTTTTGTCCGAACAGATCAAGGTGGCACTGCCTAATGTTTCTACTGCCGGGAGATGGCGGATAATGGCGTTTCGCTTTGCCATTTTCTCCACACCCAGGGAAAGCATGATGGTGACTAACGCCGGCAGGCTTTCCGGGATGGCAGCTACGCCGAGACTGACGGCCGTAAGAAACATGCTGAGAACGCCGTAGCCTTTGTGAAGACCCAGAAAGAACAAAAGCACACAGATCCCCAGGGCGATCAGTCCCAGCGTGATGCCCATGCGGTTTAAGTGGCGGGTGAGAGGAGTGTCCGGAGCGGATTCGTGGGAGAGAACATGGGCAATCTGGCCTACCTGGGTGTTCATGCCGGTCTCTGTCACACAGAACAGTCCGTGTCCGGCCGTAATGAGAGTGCCGGCGTATACCATGTTGGTCCGGTCTCCCAGAGGGAGTGCTTCCTGAGGCAGTACATGAGGCTGCTTTGTGACAGGATCGGATTCACCGGTAAGGGCGGATTCGTTGGCAGTGAGTTTTTCACACTGGAGGAGCCGTCCGTCGGCGGGAACCAGATCCCCCAGAGACAGGCAGACCAGGTCCCCGGGAACTAAAAGGGAGGAGAGGAGGGACTGCTTTTTTCCCTCTCTTATGACCTGGCAGTGGGGCGTCTGGAGGGTGTCCAGTGCTTTCAGTGCCTGATGGGCCCGGAGTTCCTGATAAACACCAAAACAGGCATTCATGATAAGGATAGCCAGAATGATGAAAGGATCGATATAATCCCCCTGTTTCGTAAAAAAAGCAGCAGCAAATGAAATAGCGGCGGCTAACAGGAGGGTGATGATCATAAAGTCTTTAAACTGGTCGATAAACAGGGAAAAAAGACTGCGGGACGGGGCAGGCGCCAGTGTATTGGGGCCGTATTGATCCTGGCCGCCGCTTACCTGGCTGTTTGTAAGACCTGTATCCCTGCTTGTGTGAAAATGAGACAGCACCTGGCTGCCGGTTTGTGTATGCCACATAAAAACCTCCCTGGATTTTGTTGGATCATGTCGTTTTTTATACCACTTGCCCAGGATCTTTCATAGAATGATAAAAAGGACCGGAAGGAACGAATCTATGAAACTGATGATACTGCTGGCGGTCGGGGTCAGTCTGGATACCTGGGGGATTGGTGTATCCTATGCGGTTTCCGGTATAAAAATACCTGTATCATCCAAAGTGGTGATCGGCTGTATCAACTTATGCCTGACTTTGATGGCGGTTTGGATGGGACAATGGCTGGTGCAGTGGATCCCGGTGCAGTGGATCAACCGGATTGCAGGAGGAACCCTTGTGATCCTGGGGGTACGGATGTTGTGGAATATAAAAGGACAGGAAGGACTGGGCTTTGATAAAAATGCGTCAAGGATACTGGAATGGAAAGAAAGCGTGGCCATGGGAATTGCCATCTCAGCGGATGCGGGAGTGGCGGTGCTGGGGCTGATAGGAAAGGGAAAACTGATCTATTTTTTTCCTGTGCTGGCAGCGGCCAGTTCCCTCCTTTTTCTCACGCTGGGAGGCAGGATAGGAGGAAAGATAAAGAAGATCTACCCGGCAGGAGGACTCTTTTTAGTCATATTGGGATTGATGCGGATTTGCCAGTAGCCCCAAATTGCCTTCTTGACAAAGGTTTTTTAAGTTGCTATCATAGAGCCGTATGCATATTTATTGATGCAGCGAAAAACGAGAATAATGGAGGTAACTATGAACAAAGGAATCCGATATGTGAAAACGGTCATGCTGCTGGTACTGATGTTAGTATTGGGAGCTGCTTTTTCCGGTGGAAAAGCAGAGGCAGCCAGCAATTATATGATCAAGGTCAACAAACAGCAGAATGTTGTTACAGTTTATAAAATGAAAGGTGGCAAATACAAAGCGTACAAAGCCTTTGTGTGTTCAGCAGGATATGCCACTCCTACCGGAACATTCCGTCTGGGAGAGAAGATGCGCTGGCATACACTGGACGGCCCAAGTTATGGACAGTACTGCTCCCGTATCGTAAACGGGATCTTGTTCCATTCTGTATGGTATTACCAGCCAAACCAGGCAACCCAGTCTTATGTCCAGTACAACCGTCTGGGAACCACCGCATCCCATGGATGTGTGCGTCTGACGACAGCAGACTGTAAGTGGATCTACGACAATGTGCCAAGCGGCAGCAAGGTAGTGATCTACCGTTCCAAAAAACCTGGCCCTCTTGGTAAGCCAAAAGCCATCAAAGTACGCGGCTATACCGGCTGGGATCCGACGGATCCAAGTTCATCCAACCCATATAAAAAGAAAAAACCTACCATTACTGTTAATAAAGATACCAATGTGTCCTACGGAAGCAAATTCAATGTCAAAAAAAATGTGAAAGTAACCAACTCCACCGGATTTGATGCAAAATCCCTGTTAAAGACATCTATTTTGTACAAAATGGACTCAAAGACCAAGTACAAAAAAGTAAAGAAAGTAAATACAAAGAAACCGGGAAAGTACAAAGTTACTTATAAGGTGACAGATGAGATCAAACATACAGCAAAGAAAACTGTTGTATTTAAAGTATTGACAAAGGTAAGTGTGGGATCCATCACATTGAACAAGAAGAGCAAAACCTTGTACCTGGGCGGACAGAATTCCAAGAACAAGTTTACTCTGAAAGTCAAGAAGATCAAACCGTCTACCGCTACTTGCAAGACCGTAACATTCAGCAGCTCCAACAAAGCAGTTGCCAAGGTAAGCAAGAAGGGTGTGGTAACGGCATTGAAGGCAGGAAGTGCCAATATCTATGCTAAGGCTACAGACGGATCCGGAACCATCGCCGTATGCCGTGTGACTGTAATCCAGTACATGACATCCATTCAGATGAGTGCACCGGCTACAACCCTGGCAGTAGGAAATGCAATGCAGGTTCGTGCTACAGCGGCACCAGCCGATACAAGCAACAAGGAAGTTACCTATACAAGCAGTGATGCTTCCGTTGCCAGTGTCAGTGCATCCGGCAGTGTAAGAGGTTTGAAACCGGGAACGGTTACCATCCAGGCAAAAGCCAAAGATGGCAGTGGTGTGGTAGGATCCATCCGCATTACTGTGTCCTATCAGTACAGCAAGACAACAACTACGGTAGGAGCAAAGACAGTCGCTTACGGAACATCATGGAATGATGTAGTAAAAGCCCTTCCGGCCCAAGTAACCGTAGCAGACCGCTACAACAAGACAGCACAGGCATCCGTAAAATGGACATGTGCATCTTATAAAGCAACAACGGCAGGCACTTACAAGGCTACTGGTACCGTTACTCTTCCATCCGGATGGACGGGTAAACCGGCTGCATTTACTGTAAACATTACCGTACAGGCAGCTCCGGTTATTTCCGGAGGCGCCGTAACAGGAAACAAATAATTGATTGAAACAGAAGCAAGAATCGAGGTTAATATGAGTCAGAGTTATAATCCAAAAGAGATAGAGAAAAAATGGCAGAAAATTTGGGAGGAGGAAAAAGCATTTCAGGCAACCAATGATTTTACAAAGCCAAAATACTATGCACTGGTTGAGTTCCCATATCCGTCAGGACAGGGACTGCATGTAGGTCATCCAAGACCTTATACAGCGCTGGATATCGTTGCCAGAAAAAGGAGAATGCAAGGATACAATGTATTGTATCCAATGGGCTGGGATGCCTTTGGTCTTCCGACTGAAAACTATGCGATTAAAAACAAGGTTCATCCAAAAGAAGTAACCAAAAAGAATGTAGCCCGTTTTAAAAAGCAGCTGCAGTCTCTTGGATATTCCTTTGACTGGGATCGTGAGATCAACACCACCGATCCGGAATATTATAAATGGACACAGTGGATCTTTTTGAAACTGTTTAAGGCTGGTCTGGCATATAAATCCGAGATGCCTATTAACTGGTGTACTTCCTGTAAATGCGGACTGGCAAATGAGGAAGTGGTCAATGGCGTCTGTGAACGATGCGGAAGCGAAGTGGTTCGGAAGGTAAAGAGCCAATGGATGCTGAAAATTACCAAATATGCAGATAAATTGATTGATGATCTGGATGACGTGGATTATATTGAGCGTGTCAAAGTTTCCCAGAAAAACTGGATTGGACGTTCCCATGGTGCAGAAGTGGATTTTCAATTGAAAGATAAAGAGGAGAAACTTCGTATCTATACAACTCGTCCGGACACGTTATTTGGTGTAACCTATATGGTCGTTTCTCCGGAACATCCATATCTTGACAAGTATAAAGATGAGATTGGCAACTGGGATGAGATTGTGGCGTATCGTGAGATGGCGGCAAGAAAATCCGATTTTGAAAGAACCGAACTTGCCAAAGAAAAGACCGGTGTTGAAATTCAGGGTCTTACTGCTGTGAATCCGGTGAATGGAAAAGAGATTCCGGTATGGGTTTCGGATTATGTTTTGATGAGTTATGGAACCGGTGCTATCATGGCAGTTCCGGCACACGATGACCGTGACTGGGAATTTGCCAAAAAGTTTAATATACCGGTGATTGAGGTTATTGAAGGCGGCAATGTGGAGGAGGCTGCATTTACGGATGTTGCCACAGGAACCCTTGTGAATTCCGGCTTCTTGACAGGAAAATCAGTAGAGGAAGCAAAGAAAGCCATCATTGAGTGGCTGGAGGAAAAAGGTGTGGGCACCGCAAAAACCAATTTTAAACTGCGTGACTGGGTATTTTCCAGACAGCGTTATTGGGGCGAGCCGATTCCGATTGTAAAATGTGAAAAATGTGGCTATGTTCCGATTCCGGAGGAAGAACTTCCTTTGGAACATCAGGAAGAAGATAATTATAATCCGACGGATAATGGAGAGACGCCAATTGCCAATATTCGCGATTGGGTGGAAACGACATGTCCTTGCTGTGGTGGCAAAGCAGAGCGTGAAACCGATACCATGCCACAATGGGCCGGTTCTTCCTGGTATTTCCTCCGTTATATCGATCCTCACAATGATGAGGCGTTGGCAAGCCGTGAAGCGATGGAATACTGGCTTCCGGTTGACTGGTACAATGGTGGAATGGAGCAGACAACCCTTCATCTTTTGTATTCTCGTTTTTGGCATAAATTCCTGTATGATCAGGGCGTTGTGCCAACCAAAGAACCATATCAGAAGAGAACTTCCCATGGTATGATTCTCGGTGAAAATGGCGAGAAGATGAGTAAATCCAGAGGAAACGTCATCAATCCGGATGATATTGTGAATGCTTATGGTGCAGATACTCTTCGTACGTATGAGATGTTCATTGGAACATTTGACGCGGCAGCAGCTTGGTCCGATGATGGTGTTAAAGGATGTCGTCGTTTCTTGGAACGTGTATGGAAATTACAGGATATGGTTGTGGATGGAGACGAATATTCACCGGAACTTGAGACAAAGATTCACCAAACAATTAAAAAAGTCAGCAGTGACTTTGAAAACCTGAAGTACAATACAGCCATTGCAGCGATGATGGCACTGATCAATGACTTCTACAAAGCAGGCAAACTGACAAAGGCAGATTTCAAGACATTGATTCACCTTTTGAATCCGGTAGCACCACATATCACAGAAGAATTGTGGGAAATCATGGGATTCGAAGGATTCCTTTTCGAAAACACATGGCCGGAGTATGACGAGGAAAAAACCGTGGAGAAGATGCAGGAAATCGCCGTCCAGATAAATGGAAAAGTTCGTGCAACCGTAAAACTTGCCATTGACGCAGACAAAGATACTGCTCTTGCTGCCGGCAAAGAAGCAATTGCTGACAAGCTGGATGGCAAGCAGATTGTGAAAGAAATTTATGTCCCGGGACGTATCATCAATATCGTAGTTAAGTAAGAATATTTGAGAAATGCAGTTTACGGCCAGATTGAGCAGAGTTGCTTGATTTGGCCGTATTGCGTGCTATGCTCTCAAATCAAAATTGTAGCGAGTGATATTTCCCACGGGTGCTTCGGTTTCAATGAAGTCGTGAACCAGGTCGATTTCTTTCTTTCTTTCAGAAAATTCAGAATGAAAGCTATAGCCTTGTTCATTGAGAGCATCTTTGAGAAGATTGACATTTTTCTCCAGAAGGCGGAGGGCATCTTCTTTGGCAACATAAAATTTGGTTGTAATATCCGTTCGCTCTTTTGTAATATGTATATCCAGTGGACCTAAGTTGTCCATTTCAAGATGTAAAAGAACTTTGAGATTGTCTTTTGATTTTCTCAAAGTTTCTTTTTTTGTCATGACATAAAGATCCCCATGGGCATTTTCAGAGGACAATTTAAGAGGAAGTTGCATATAGTTAAATTGCTGATTCAAGACTTTCATAAACTGCAGATTTTGCTGCATATCCGCTGTGGTATTGACGGCGCTTTCGCCGGAACTTCGGGTGGCAAACATTTGGCCAAGGTGCATCAAGTCATCCAGTTGGGAGGAAATTTTATGGTAAAGAACGTCCACACTGTTATTTTCTTTTAATCCCTCAGGAGACAAGGTCCAATTGGATAGAAATTGTCCTTTGATTAATTTGGGCAGAGCAGGATGGGAAAATAATTCCCGAACCAAGTGTTCCGGTAATTCCGGTAATGCGGTATGCAAAGCACCGAGGACCTCGCGAGAAGTTGCTTCGCCGGAACGAAGTTTGTCCAGCATTTTTTCGGCATCGGTAAATTGAGAAAATAAGTCCGCCAGTTGTTCGCGAGAAGAGGAATCAAGAAGATATCCGGTTTGCTCATGTATAAAGGAAGATTCCTCGGAAATGTTCGGACCGCCCAAACTGGTATTAACTTTTTCGGTAATATTTGAGAAGAGTTGCCGCATGCGGGAAAGGGGTGTTTCCTCGGTGAGGTTTTCGGACTGGGTGGATTGCTCCGGTGTCTCCAACGGTGCCGTATGTTCGGATTGTCCCGTGGTCTCAGAAAGATCTGCGTCAGCAGTGGATTCTGCCAGTTGCTGTTCCATGGTCTCTTTTGCCGCCAATTGAAATTCTTCCAAAGATGGTGTTGAAGAAAGAGCGGTAGATAGAAGCTCCCCTGCTGCATAACGGGCAACAGAAACATTTTCATTGGATAAATCTGACAGTAAATCCGCCAGGGATTCGGTGAGAGAATTCATGCGATAAAGCAATTGATGCTGTTGATTTTGGTAAGTATCAAACTGGGTTACACTTGCTTCATCCATGGGAAAACCAAGACGGTACATGGTAATGACGTTGCCAACATCCGCATTTGGATAGCGGGAACAAAGCTGCATAAAGGTATTGATGCTTTCGCGGCTGATGGATTGTTTATTTTCAAGAAGACTTCGTACAATATCAAGATTGCGTGGACTTTTTGGCAGACCAGCTTCTTCCAGTGCTTGTTCAATGGTATCTTCCATGCCAAGAAGATAGGCAGAGGACATGGCTTTCATGTAAATGGTTCCGTTTTCAAGACTGGTAATCAAAAATGCTGCTTTTTGCCCAATGGAATACATAGAAGCTTCAGGTAAATGACCGGTAAAGGAGGTTCCGTCATCCAGTGAAATGGTGATCTCGTTGCCATGAACATCACTGACAACACCTTTTAGTGTCTCCCCCTCACGAAGTGTGATGGTGGAATTCCCCGTGCGAAAGGTGCGACGAGGGGCTGAGGTTCCCATATTTCCAGAACGGTTTGGATCGTTTTTGATTGTATTGCTTGTAATAGGCATATTATAGTCTCCCTTCTGATCAGATTCCTTTTGTAATAGCGCCATTTCCATATTTTGTCTTTATTTTTTGAATCGCTTCGTCCAATCTTGTCTGGCGTTGGAAATATTCCTTGGCCGAAAGTGTCGATTTTTCTTCGGCATCCGAAGCGGCAATAAATGGCATGTCGAGCAGATTGAGCTGCTCGGCAGCATGTTTTGTCAATTTTGAGGTGGAAACACCCAGCAGGCGGATCGGCGAGCCGTCCCAGATTTCGTCGAATAACTGGCAGCAGTGCTTGTATAATGTATTCGGATCGTTGGTGGCAGATACCATACTGCACTGGTGGCTGACATTGTGAAATTCGTTGTCGCGGATCGAAACGACTACGACAAAAGCACGCATTTCATCTTTTTGAAGCCGTGATGCTACTTTGTCGCACAATCTGCGGAGTATTTTTTTCGCTTCTGCAGAATCTGTCACGTCGTTGGGAAGTGTCGTCGAATTTCCATATCCCTTGTTTTTGGGAGTGCGCGGAGCAACCGGCGACGGATCGATGCCATTGGCGTATTCGTAGATCAAAAGCCCGTGTTTTCCCATGTGACTTTGCAATATAACGGGGTCAAACGCCGCAAGTTCGCCAATTGTGCGAATCCCTAACGTGTATAATTTCTGCTCCGAGGATTTGCCGACAAAAAACAAGTCGCGTACCGGAAGCGGCCACATTTTTTTCTTAATTTCATCGGGGAAAAGGGTGTGCACTTTATTTGGTTTTTCAAAATCCGATGCCATTTTTGCTAATATTTTACAAGAGGAAACGCCAATGTTTACGGTGAAACCAAAACGTTTTTCCACTTCTGTACGAATGAAATTCGCGGCTTCAACCGCAGAATATTTTTCCAATAATTCACTGTCCGTCATATCGGCAAAAGCCTCATCAATACTGAATTGTTCCACGGTATCCGTCAATGACTTCAAATATTCGATCAATTGGTGTGAAAAGTCACGGTAAATGTCGTGGCGGGGAGGAACGACCAAAAGGTTCGGGCATTTTTTCCGGGCATCCGATAATGTCTCAGCCGTTTTGATGCCGTAAGTTTTGGCAATGGGACTTTTGGCAAGCACGATGCCGTGCCGCGTCTTTTCACTGCCACCAATGACCGCAGCCACTGTGCGCAGATCAAGTGTTTCGCCTTCTTCACGCAGGCGGTACACGGATTCCCAACTCAGAAATGCATTGTTGACATCAATGTGAAAAATGATCATTTTGGCGCTCCTTTCAAAGGTATTTACATTAAATATCAATTCAATCTTGATATTAATATATCGGCAGAAATTTTAATGATACATAGTTTATAAAAGTAAGAATTGTTTATTGTTATAGATTCATCTTGTCGTTAAGATATTGTATTACAATATTTCGTATGTTTTCTGCAGCCGTACTTGCTAATTCAAGCTTTTTTTTGGACATTGTTTTTTCGAAAAAAATAGAAATTATTTCTGAAACAATTTCAGTGTCAGTTTGATGAGTTATCCGCATTGTAGTAGTATCTTCGTGTAAGAGATTGGTTTTAAATACGCATCCATTTGGAGTATGGTGTTCTAAAATCTT
>JAXDTV010000108.1:0-7246 GCA_034089785.1 Eubacterium sp. | reverse complement strand
CTTTGTATTGGTCATAGACTGGATGGCAATGGGATTATCGCCACCAATCTTTACATTTCCGATTGCTACTTCTTTTGTCCGCATCCTCATGTCTGTCTGCCCCCTGTTTTATCTGAATAACTTGGTTACATCATTTGCCATAATAAACACCATCAGTGCCATAAGAAGCATAAATCCACCGGCATTTACATAGGACTCAAACTTCTGCGGAAGTGGTTTCCTGCGGATCCACTCGATGATCAAAAACAGCAGTCTTCCTCCGTCCAACGCCGGAATCGGGATTAGGTTCATAACACCTAAGTTGGCTGACAAAAGGATACTGATGATCAGCAAATTAATAGCTACTGTACCGGCACCTTCTTTGCTGCTTTCATTGACAGCCTGCCCCATAGTCTGCACAATGCCTACCGGACCGGAAATATCATCTTTGCTTACTTTTCCGGTGATCATCTGTCCCAGACTCTGAATGGTGGTACTGATCCAGAATTTCACTTCATAAGCGGAATAACGCAGTGTTCCCAGAACGCCTACTTTTTCTCTCGGTGCCCCATAGGCAAATCCGCAACGGTATACTTTCTTTCCGTTGACCGTTGTTTCTTTTGGTGTCATAGTCAGGACCTTTTCCTGTCCCTGTCTGTTTACTGTCATGGTTACCGGTTCCGATGAAAACGGATGGAACACAGTATAATAACTGACTTCACGATTGACAACGATCTTTGTATCGTTAATGGATGTGATCACATCGCCACTCTGCAGTCCGGCCTCTGCCGCAGATGAACCTGCTGTTACTTCCGTCACTTTCGCCGGATCATAGCCGATGGTCCCAATGACAATAACTGCAAAAAGGAACGCCAGGATAAAGTTAAAAAACGGTCCGGCAAAAATAACTGCCATACGGGCATACACGCTTTTCTTTCCAAAGGCTCTCTCATCCTCTACGGACGCATCTTCCTCTCCCAGCATCATGCAGGAGCCGCCAAACGGCAGAAGTTTCCAGGAATACAGCGTACGATTTCCCTCTAACGGATGCTCATCAAAATACGCTGAACTCTTAAAGAAAAACACCTTATATCCATTCTCTGTCTTTCCCCAGGAGATCAGTCTCGGCCCCATTCCCAATGAGAACTCGATCACTCCGATCTTGTTATATTTTGCTACTATAAAATGTCCAAACTCATGAAAAATGATAATGACACTGAATACCAAAAGTGCCAGACATACATTACCGATCGACATAGTTACCTCCAATCCTTTTCCAAACGGTCATAAGTTTCCTGTTCTACTGCCAGGATTTCTTCCAATCCCGGTTTTTCAATCACTTTATGTTTCTCCATTGCAAATTCTATCATATCATATATTTGTAAAAAACTTATGTCTTTTTGTAAAAATTTTGCAACGGCATACTCATTGGCCGCATTCATAACGGTAGGCATACTTCCTCCCACACGGCTGGCACCGGTTGCGATGGGGATTCCCCGAAGCAGCGTTGTATCCGGTTTTTCAAAATGGATCGCCGCCATCTTTTCAAAATCCAGTCTGTCTCCCGACAAAGTCTGCCGGTCCGGATAATACAGCGCATACTGGATCGGCAGACGCATATCCGGTGTTCCTAACTGTGCCAGCACTGCTCCGTCCTGATATTCCACCATGGAATGGATCACGCTTTGAGGCTGAATCAATACATGGATCTGATCCAATTCTACACCAAACAGCCACTTCGCCTCGATCATTTCCAGCCCTTTATTGATCATAGTGGCAGAGTCCGTAGTGATCTTTGGTCCCATGCTCCAGTTTGGGTGAGCCAGCGCCTGTTCCACCGTCACCTGTTTCAGCTGCTCCAGGCTGCTGTGGCGGAATGGTCCGCCGGACGCCGTCAGATAAATCTTTTCAATCTTCTTTTCCGGCTGTCCCTGCAGACACTGGAAAATAGCTGAATGTTCGCTGTCCACAGGAAGCAGACGCACCTTTTTTTCTTTTGCCAGCGGTATAATAAGATGTCCTGCCGTTACCAGCGTCTCCTTATTAGCAAGGGCAATATCTTTTCCGGCCCGGATAGCCTGGATCACAGGCTTTAGTCCGATCATGCCAACCATGGACGCTACTACCACATCCACCTTATCCAGCGTAGATACATAGCAAAATCCATCCATGCCGGACAAAATCTCCGTCTTTTCAGATCCATTTAATTTTTCCTTCAGCAGACCAGCTGTCTTTTCGTCTTTCATAACGGCGTAGACCGGATGAAATTCCCGGATCTGTTCAGTCATTTTATCTACATTGCAGCCAGCGGTCAGTGCTGTCACTTCAAAATCCCCTGGGTGTTGTCTCACCACATCCAGCGTCTGGCTTCCAATGGAACCGGTAGAGCCAAGAATGGTAAGTCTTTTCATAACAATCCTCCAATCCCTATAATTTTATATATGATGTTAAAACAAGTAAATAGTATACAAATGGTGCTACAAATATAACACTGTCAAACCGGTCCAGAACACCACCGTGTCCCGGAATCAGTTTTCCGTAATCTTTTACATCGAATTTGCGCTTGATGGCAGAAGCTGAGAGATCACCAAACTGGGAGATCACAGCACACACCATAGCGATCATGACAAGGACCACACGATGATCCCATATAAACATATCGGTGTGCGGGAAAAAACAGGCATAGAAAAATGCGATCAATCCAGAACCTGCTACGCCTCCGATGCATCCTTCTATTGTTTTTTTCGGACTAAGTTTTGAAAAATGGTGTTTTCCAAACAGCCGCCCTGCCACATACGCACATGTATCAGAGCCCCAGGAACCGATAAGGATCATCCATACCAGCCAGTTTCCACCTTCTAACTGTCTGGTCATATAAACGCAGGACAGCATAATGCTTACATACAAAAAGCCAAAGACGCCAAAGGCTGCTTCTTCAATGGAATACTGGGGAAACTTCACCACACACAAGATCATACTTACGATCAAAAGCAAAATTCCCAATGCCACAGTCCACTGTTCTACTTCAAAATAGACAAGGACATAATACAGCACCGATGCCACATAGGATGCTATGGCAACCGGATGTTTTTCCATTTTCAAGACCCGGTACAGCTCAAACATACCGATCAATGACAAAATCCCCATTACCACTACAAGAGGCACGCCTCCTGCAAAAAACAAAAAGATTGCCGCCAGAACCAAAAGGATCCCGCTTATAAGCCTGGTTACAAACATCATTAGCCTCCTATTTCACACCACCGTAGCGGCGATCTCTTCCATTGTAATAATCAATAGCCTTTTTCAATTCATTTTTATCAAAATCAGGCCACAGAACATCCGTAAAATAAAACTCTGTATAGGCAAGCTGCCATAAAAGGAAATTCGAAAGTCTCTCTTCTCCGCTGGTACGGATCAACAGATCCGGATCCGGAATTCCCTTTGTATCCAGACTCTCTGAAAACATTTCTTCTGTGATTTCTTCCGGTTTACATTCTCCCTTTTGCACTTTCTCTGCAATGTTTCTCATCCCCCGCAGCATTTCATCCCGGCTGCCGTAGTTGAGAGCCACCTGGAAATGAAGTCCTGTGTTATTCTTTGTAACTTCCTCCAATTCCCGGATACTTTCCTGCATATCCGGCTCCAGTCTCGATATATCCCCAAGAACTCTTACACACATATTGTTCTTTGTGCTTCTTTTGATGCAATTTTTTAAGTACTGGCGAAGGAGTTTCATCAGCGCCTGTACCTCATCTTCAGGCCGCTTCCAGTTTTCTGTGGAAAAGGCATATACCGTAAGATAATCAATCCCCAGATTGTACGCATCTTCACAGATCTGTTCTACTGTTTTACTTCCTTCTACATGTCCTGCTTTTCTTGGCAGATGGCGTTTTTTAGCCCATCTTCCGTTTCCATCCAGAATGATGGCCACATGCTTTGGCGCATTTAATTCTGATCGTTCCATAAATTCCTCCATTCCGAAAAAGGGGCAAGGACAACCTGATTTACCGTTGTCCCTGCCAGTCTGTTTTATACAGTCATTACCTCATCGGATTTGCCTTCTACAGCCTTATCCACTAAAGCAATGTATTTATCGGTTAATTTCTGAATCTTGTCTTCCGTCTGTTTCAGTTCATCTTCAGACAGTTCATTGGCTTTTGCCTCTTTCTTTGCAGAATCGTTGGCATCCCTGCGGATGTTCCGGATGGCAACTTTGGCACTTTCGCCTTTTTTCTTAACTTCTTTTACCAGTTCTTTTCGTCTCTCTTCTGTCAGTTCAGGGAATACAAGACGGATCACCTTACCATCGTTAGCCGGTGTCAGTCCCAGATCCGATGCTAAGATTGCCTTTTCAATATCTTTGATCAGGCTGCTCTCCCATGGCTGGATCTGGATCATGCGGGCTTCCGGTACAGAAACATTTGCCACACTCTGAAGAGATGACATAGTTCCGTAATAATCCACCTGGATCTTGTCTAAGATTCTTGGATTTGCTCTTCCTGCACGGATGGATGTATACTCATCCTCCAGATTTGCAAGGGATTTTTCCATTTTGTCTTCATATATTTTAATATCCATTTTTTCCTCCTAATCTGCGGTAATGGTAGTACCGGTTGTTTTTCCATTTACTGTTTTGATAATGCTGTCCTCTTCATTCAGACCAAAGACACACATAGGCATCTTGTTCTCCATGCAGAGAACTGCCGCTGCCAGGTCGATCACGCCTAACTGTTTGTCCACAATATCTGCCATACTCATTGTTTCATATTTTTCGGCATTCGGATCTTTGGCAGGATCAGCGTTATATACACCGTCAATGGACTTGGCTGCCAGGATCACATCTGCATCGATTTCAATAGCCCTCAGTGCTGTAGCTGTATCGGTGGAGAAATAAGGATGTCCTGTTCCTCCTGCAAAAAATACAACCATGTTTTTTCCAAGATATTTGTTTACTCTGTCTTTTGAGAAAAGTTTCGTAAATGATCCACACTCAAACGGAGTAAGAACCTGGGTCATCAATCCCTGAGACCGACAGATCTCAGACATATACAGACAGTTCATTACGGTGGCCATCATACCGATCTGATCTGCTTTTGTACGGTCAATGTTCTCACTGGAACGGCCTCTCCAGAAATTACCGCCGCCAATCACGATTGCCACCTGGGTTTCCTCGTCTACCAGCCGCTTGATCTGCTTTGCCACCGGCTGACAGGTTGCCTCATCCAGACCTGTGCCTTTTTCTCCGGCTAATGCTTCGCCACTTAATTTCAAAAGAACTCTATTATATTTAGCCATATTTTCCTCCATAATTTATTGATTGATATACTTGAGTCTCATTATATCATACTTTTTTCCAAAATGCACCTATTTAGTTATTTATTCCATGATGAACTTCTGTGGTAGCTGCCGTCATGGCTTTAAAAACAAAGCCTTTCTTTTTACCGTACTTGATCACACGGTCCAGTGCCTGGATCGTTTTGTCATTATGGGAAAAATCATGCATCAAGATCACATTTTCTCTTTCCTTTACCAGACCACTCTTTACGCTGCGAAATACCTGGCCTGCATTTTTTGCACCGCCGGCATCGGAAGAAGAAACATTCCAGTCAAAATATTTATATCCCCAGGTTCCCACTTCTTTGGACAGTCTGGTCATGATCCCCTTGTTGTAATGACGGCTCACTGTATTGGAACTGCCTCCCGGGAATCGGCTCAAGGTACACCAGACACCAAACTTGGAATAAAACAAAGCCTGAAGTTTATCCAGATTTTTGCGGTAGCCTGCATCTGACTGATACACTTTCTCGTATTTGTGCTGGTATCCATGGATTGCCAGCGTATGTCCTTCATCCAGTATTCGCTGTGTCAGATCATAATCTTTTTTTGCCGGTTTCAACTCAAAGAAAGTCGCTTTTACATTATTTTTCTTTAAAATTTTCAAAATTTTAGGTGTAGAATAACGGCTTGGACCATCATCAAAGGTAAGATAGATAATGCTTTTTGGCTTTTTCTTTATGGTGAGATTACAGGTCACACTTTCATTTCCCTTTGTTCCTGTAATAACAGCCGTACCCACTTTTTTTGCCTTTACAACTCCTTTTTTTGAGACGGAAGCTGTCTTTGCGTCCGAAGATGTCCATGTATATTCTTTAACACTTCGTTTGTCTGTAAACTGCAGCGGCAGCTTTTCGCCTTTCATCATCGTAAACTGAGGATAAGCAAATTTACCGGTTCCTGCCACCTTTGCCTGCACTCCTTCCATACTGGCTGCCACCAGCACCCACGCCAGCAACAGACAAATCGTTCTTTTCATTGTTTTCATAAGTTCTCTGCTCCTTTTTTTCAGTGTATTTTTCCGTAGTTCATTATAGACCACTTCCCGGTATTCGTCAAACAGATAAAAAAGGCTTTCCAAGGCCGCATAATTCTCTGAAAAAGTTCCTTATACGACTTGAAAAGCCTCTTATATACTTATACTATCGAAGCACAGATTCTCTTATGCGTTCATCTGAGCTGCTACTTCAGCGGCGAAATCTTCTTCTTTCTTCTCAAGACCTTCACCTGTCTCATAGCGTACAAATCCTGTCAGTTTCAGATTGCATCCAACTGCTTTTGCTACGCTTTCAACATACTTAGCAACTGTTTCTTTGTTCTCAGCCTTTACATAAACCTGCTCTGTCAGGCAGACTTCCTTCAACTCTTTGTTGAGACGGCCGATGATCATCTTCTCAATGATGTTCTCTGGTTTGCCAGCATTCTTAGGATCATTTTTAGCCTGCTCAAGAAGAATCTTCTTCTCTTTCTCTTTGTACTCCTCTGATACATCATCAGCGGAAAGATACTCAGGGTTCATAGCTGCGATCTGCATTGCTACATTTTTCAGGCACTCAACTACTTCGTCTCCTGTGTTGTCTGTCTCAGCTGCGATCAATACACCGATCTTGCCGCCAGCATGGATGTAATCTACTACCATACCATTTTCTGCAGACAGTTTTGCAAAACGGCGGATGTTCATGTTCTCACCAATTGTAGCAACCATGGAAGCTAATTCTTCTTTTACAGTCTTAGAAGAATCTTTTGCCCATGCTTCAGCCAGAAATGCTTCTACATCTTCTGCTTCGGATCCGTTGATCTGCTCTACTACATCACCTACGAAATCCTGGAACTTGTCATTCTTAGCAACGAAGTCTGTCTCGCTGTTTACTTCTACCATAGAAGCTTTCTTTCCATCTTCACTGATGAAAGTCTTAACAATACCTTCTGCTGC
>JAXDTV010000107.1:0-39701 GCA_034089785.1 Eubacterium sp. | reverse complement strand
CCCGGGAATTCCCGCCAAATCCATGAGCAAAAATAATAGTCGGGCAAGCATTGTCTTTAGACGCCTCTGTCATACGCACTGCTATTTTTTTTCCATCATTTCTCGTAACAAAAAAATTTTTATTCATATTCTTCCGCCTCGTAAAATTTTCAATTTATTTTATCATATCATTTTGCTCTGTTGGAATCAATGCGTATCTAAAAAGTTTTCTGCTCCTCTTCCACCAGAAGTTTCAATTCCGTCTCTCCTTCAGTGATTTCTTCCCATTTTATAAATCTTTTGCCTTATATATCACATATCCTTCATAATAATAACTATGATCGATGCCTTTCATATACACTTCTCTATCGTCAACTTGATCTGTCAGTGCCTGTTTCAAGATATATTTTATTTCGATATCTTTAATGGGGCTTCTCTCCATGGCAAGGAGATAGTCTTCTTTGTCAACTGTGCTCCAGTCTATCACTCTGTTCAGTTCTTTCTTCAGAATCAGATCCAGCCATATTCTGGTACTTCGTCCATTTCCTTCCCGAAAGGGATGTGCTATATTCATCTCTACATATTTTTCAATGATCTCGTCAAAGGTTGACTGCGGCATCTTCTCTACATTTTCCAGTGCCGCCTGTAAATACATGACCGGAGCAAACCGAAAATTCCCTTTCGCAATATTAACAGTCCGCACCTTTCCGGCAAAGTCATATATCTCATCAAATAAATATTTGTGAATTGCTGCCAGCATTTGAAAACTGCCGGCTTCGTACGGATCTAAATATCCGTTTTCAAATAATTCAACTGCCTTTTTTTTACTTATCTTTTCTTCCACTCTGGCAAGTTCCGTAGAATCACTAATATTTAATTTATTCTCTAATGCCATACCCTTTCCTTTCCGGATGCGCCAATACACATCCTGTCTCTCTCATTGTACCATGCCCCTTTCCTTTTTCCAATAAAAAAATCCCCGCCGATCCTTTTTTCAAAGAACCAGCCGGGGGATTTTTCATGTATCTTGTTTTCTTTTCTTATTCGTATCGCAGGGCTTCGATCGGGTTCATTCTGGCTGCCTTGTTGGCCGGATAGTATCCAAAGAAAATACCGATCACCATGGAGAATACAACGGATCCGATCATGGCTGTTACCGGTGCTGTAGCCGAATAGCCGAGGATAGAGGCTGCCACCGCTCCTAAAATCAATCCAAGGATAATTCCCAGGATTCCTCCAATGAGACACAAAATCATGGATTCTATAATAAACTGCAGGCGGATAGAACTGTTTTTGGCACCTAATGCCTTTCTGGTTCCAATTTCTCTGGTCCGCTCTGTAATCGATACCAGCATAATGTTCATAACACCGATTCCTCCTACCAGAAGAGAAATACCGGCGATAAAGGCAATGGCGATGGACACTGTGCCGATCATTTCATTCATGGAACTTGTCATGGAACTCATCGTGGATGAACTGATCTCATAGTCCTCATTCTGAGCGTAGTCGTTTAAGTTCATGTAATTTTCTACCGATTCCGCAAAATCCGTTACACTGCTGACGGTGGAGGCTGTCACAATGGTAAACTGCTCATAGCCATCGTCTGTGTGAAACTTTTCCTTACTGCTTGTGATGGGGAGGTAAGCTGTGGTGGTTACATCCTCATCCGAATCCGAGGAAAAAGAATCCGCATCTTCGTCGTATTCATACACTCCCACAATGTAAAAACTATAATATACATTGTTGATATCCACATTGATCTTCTGGCCAAGAGCCGCATCATTGTCTCCATCAAACATATTTTCCACTACCTTGTTGGAAACCATGATGACACTTTTTTTGCCATCCACATCCTGATCTGTCAGGTATCGTCCAGCCAAAAGTGTTATATCATTGGCGTCAAAATAGCCCGTATTGATACCGGTAAGACTTACATTGGCACTGTTTTCTCCTGACTTCACCGTTCCGCTTCCTGCACTCTCTGACAGGGAAATAGAATCGATCTGGGAAGAAAATTGTTTTTTCACCTGCTCGATCATATCGTCTGTGATACGATCTTCTTCGTCCAGACTTACCTGCTTGTTGGACTTACCAAATTTCATTCCATTACTTCTTGTTTCCTGCTGCTCGGATTTTTGCTTGACGCCTACCGTCACATTGTTGGCACCCATCTCTGCAAATGTGTCTGTAATGGATGTAGTCAGAGACGAACTGACGGTCATGATGGCAATGACGGAACCAATACCGATAATGATACCTAACATAGTCAGCAGGGAGTGAAGCTTATTGCTGAGAAGTCCATTCAAAGCCAGTTTTATATTTTCAAAAATCAACATACTCTGCTGCCTCCCCTCTCTGCTACGATCTCACCATCTTTTAAGGTCAGGATCCGTTCAGTCTCTTCTGCCAGTTCCTGGGAATGGGTGATCAATACGATGGTTTTTCCCTGCTCTTTGTGAAGCTTGTGAAAAATATCCATGATCTTTCTTCCGGTCTTTGAATCCAGGGCACCGGTAGGCTCATCCGCCAGAATAATGGAAGGGTTGTTGGCCATGGCTCTGGCAATGGCCACTCGCTGCTTTTGTCCACCGGACAATTCATCGGAACGGTGATCCATCCGCTCTCCCATTCCTACCATTTCAAGAAGCTCTTTGGCCCGTCTGGTCCGCTCCTTTTTTGGCACTGCCCCGTACAGCATAGGAAGTTCCACATTAGCCAGTGCCGTAGTCCGGGCAATCAGATTATAAGTCTGAAAGACAAAGCCGATCTGCTGGTTCCGGATCTCTGACAATTCTTTATCTTTGGCCTTTGCCACATCAATGCCGGTAAGGATATAATCTCCCATGGTAGGACGATCCAGAGCACCTATAATATTCATCAGCGTAGATTTACCGGATCCGGATTCACCTACAATGGATACAAACTCACCTTCCTTTACCGTCAGATCAATTCCGTGGAGAATTTCCAGTTCATTTGGTTTTCCTTCATAAAACCGTTTTACGATCTTTTTTAATTCGATCATTGATCTTCGATTTTCCATAAGGCACCTCCTACATTCCCGGGCCGCCACCACCTGGGCCGCCGCCACTTGGAGCGCCTCCGCCCATATTGCCGCCTCCGCCTCCAAGCATACCGGATAAGCTGGAGGAATCAGAAGAATCCTTGGAACTTGAAGAGGAAGTAGAGTCAGATGGTATGATCACGTTCAGTCCTTCACTGAGATCGTCTCCGGATACTGCTACATAGTAGTCACTTTCCATTCCTTTTGTGACAGTAACCTCTTTTTTGGATGTTCCATCCTGCACATAGATCACACTGTCACCGGAGTTATTGGTATGAATGGCATCATACGGTACCGCATAGACATCTTTCGCTTCTTTCAGGATAATACTGCATTTGGCAGTCATGCCTACTCTCAGTTTGTCGTTGCTGTCTTTTACCTTGATGGTTACCTCATAGACGGAACTACTGGAAGAGGAAGATGAACTGCCGCCTCCTGCGCTGCTCTGGGCTGTTGCGCCATTACCGGAAGAAGATGAGGAAGAGGAAGATAAACTGCTGCCTGTTGTCAGTGCTACATAAGTAATTTCTCCCTGTATCTCTGTATCGTCGGTAGCATCCGTCAGGATCACTACTTTCTGGCCTTTCTTTACATTTGCAATATCATACTCACTAACCGTGGTAGATACCTGGAATTTACTGCAGTCGCTGATCTCAAACATATCACCGCCGCTGTATGTGTCACCGGCCTCTACACCTACTGCGGTAACGGTTCCGCTGATTGGTGCCGTAATCGCACAGTTTTCCAATGCTTCTGTGGCATCATCCACTGACTTCTGAGCCTCTTTTAAGCTCTTTTTATTGCTGTTTTCTGTGGTTGTTACCGATTCTTTTGCATTCTCGATGCTTTCTTTATTCTGCTTATTGCTGCTGGTCTGCTGGGAAACAGCCTGTTCATAAGCGGATTTTGCCTGCTGCAAAGTCTGGTTTGCTTTTGTTTTTTCCTGCTCATTCTTTGCCTGGCTTACTGCTTTTTTTGCTGCTTCGTATATTTTCTTTGCGGAAGCCACTTCTTTTTGCAGTTTCTTTTTCTGGGATGTATAAGTCTCTTTCGCATCACTTAATTTGCGCTTTGCTGATTTTAACTGGGCTGCGTTCTGAGTGATGGTATCAGAAAGACTTTCTTTGGCATCACTTAATGTTGTCTGCAATTCGCTTTCATCAAAGGTAACCAGGCTCTGTCCTTTTTTCACGGTATCTCCTTCGGATACCAGGACTTTTTTGATCTTAACATTGGATACGCTGGCACTGACCGTTTTTGAATTGGCACTTTCTAATGTACCGGTTGCACTGATGGAGCTGGTCAGATCCATTTTAGATAATTGTATGGTATTTTGCTTTGCCTGCATTTTCTGCGTTGATTCCTTCCCCTTTAGCAATGTTTTCGGAAGGATCACCGCTGCGGCGATGGCTGCCACCACAACCACGGAAAGGATGATCGTCCCCTTTTTGTGTTTTTTGAACCACTTTTTCATAGTTACCTCCAATCTTGAATCTCTGTTTGTTTGTATTTAGATTAGAGGAAAAATATGTAAAAGATGTGAATGAACTTTGAGGATTTATTCACAAAAAGAACATAGGAGCTACACACCTAACAGGTGCTGCAGCTCCTCCAATGTCTCTATTTCATTCATAGCCCGCCGCAATGCGCCGGAATGTGGATATCCTCCTGTGTAACTGGCAACATGGGTACGCATCTCCATCATGCCTCGTTTTTCACCCTTCCATTCCACCTGCATCCTGGCATGTCTCATTATGGTCTGACATACCACTTCAAAAGGCGGTCTCTCTTCCAGGACTCCTGTCTCAAAATAGGTCTTCATCTGATGGAAAATCCAGGGATTTCCCCTGGCAGCCCGGCCGATCATAACTCCATCGCATCCGGTTTCTTTCATCATTCTCTCTGCATCCAGTGGCGTGCGGATGTCTCCGTTGCCGATCACCGGGATTGATACCGCATCTTTTACTCTGGCGATAATATCCCAGTCTGCCTGTCCACTGTAATACTCTTCTCTGGTCCTTCCATGGACAGCCAGGGCACTAACCCCTACACTTTCCAGTGCTTTTGCCATTTCTACTGCCTGGGTCTCCCCCTTGGCAAATCCTTTCCGAATCTTTACCGTAACCGGTTTGTCAATGGCTTTTACTGTTTTCTCCATGATTCTGGCCGCCAGAGGAATGTTTTTTAAAAGGGCAGAACCCTCTCCATTGTTTACGACTTTGGGTACCGGGCATCCCATATTAAAATCCAGAATATCAAAGTTTCTCTCCTCGATCCTCTTTGCCATTTCACTGACGATATCCGGATCCGAGCCAAAAAGCTGCAAAGATACAGGTCGTTCTTCTTCCTGTATCTTTAAAAGATCCTCTGTATTTTTGTTGTTATAATAGATTCCCTTGGCACTGACCATCTCCGTGCAGATCAAGTCTGCTCCCTGTTCCTTACAGAGAAGACGGAACGGCAGATCTGTCACCCCCGCCATGGGAGCCAAAACCACTCTCCCGGGTAATGTTACTTTTCCAATGGAAAAACCTTTACTGTAATCACTCATGTTCACTGGCCTTTGTCTTTTCATAAATAATGCGGATCCCCTGTAATGTCAGTTCCGGATCGTAAATATTGATCTTATCTGTTCCTTCCGAAATAATCCGTCCCAGTCCTCCGGTTGCTACCACGCGGACTCCTTCAAAACCGGACTCTTCTTTGAACTTATCAATAATGTACTCTGCCTGGCCGATGGTTCCATACACAAGTCCTGCCTGCATACTGGTAGTGGTGGTTTTTGCCAGGATGGAATCCGGCTTCACAATCTCGATCTCCGGCAGTTTGGCAGCGTTACTCCACAGTGCTTTGGCACTGATGCGGATACCCGGTGCCGTCACACCGGCAATAAACGCCCCTGCCTCGGTTACCAGATCATAGGTGGTGGCTGTTCCGTAATCAATCACGATCACCGGACCGCCATACAGATAATAGGCTGCCACCGCATCTACCACCCGGTCCGCACCTATTTCTGCCGGATTGGTAGTAGCAATACGGATTCCTGTTTTAGTTCCCTGTCCTACGATCATAGGCTCACAGTGAAGATATTTTTTGATTCCACTTGTAAGGGAATACATGATCTTTGGCACTACCGAACAGATCACTACATCTTCCACATCTTCTGCTGACACATGCTGATGGGACAGCTGCTCCATGATCTGTACACCAAACTCATCTGAAGTCCTTGGCAGGCTGGTGGTAAGCCGGAACTGGTGCAGGATCCGTTTGCCGTCCAGCAGTCCAAATGTAAGATTGGTATTTCCTATATCAATTGCTAGTATCATTTGTTTCCTCCAATACGGCTTTCTTTTTCTCTTCATCCTGTAACATGAAAATATGATAAAATGTCTCCAGGTTTTCAAGTAATTCCGCATATTTTCCACGGTACTGCTTGATCTTTAAATGGCTTCCGATCTCGTCATAGGCAAAATCATTTTCCTTTGCCGTAGTAGACATATACAGGGTGCCGTCCTCATCAAATTCCATGGTAAATACCCCACCTACATCTGCCGTCAAAGTCACCGCCATGATCTTCAGTTCTTCCTGGATCGCCGTAGGCAGTGCCTGATATCTTGGATTAAAATAATATTTTTGCTCGTATGCACTGCAGGCACACAAAATCTGTTCTTCGTTCACAACAGCCTCCTGTAAAGGTCAATCTCTTTCATTCATTGGTACATATGGCTTGTGTTTTGCCACTGCCTTATAAGCAGGACGAATGATCTTGCCGGCATTTACCAGTTCTTCCAGACGGTGTGCACTCCATCCGGCGATTCGTCCGATGGCAAACAACGGTGTATACAGCTCCAACGGAAGTTCCAGCATGCTGTATACAAATCCACTGTAAAAATCAATATTGGCACTGACACCTTTGTAAATATGTCTTTCTTCAGCAATCACTTTCGGTGCCAGCGTCTCAACCATTTTATACAGAGCAAATTCTTTTTCTTTTCCTTTTTCTACCGCCAGTTTCTCTACAAACTTACGCAGAGTACGGGCTCTCGGGTCAGAAATAGAGTATACCGCATGTCCCATACCGTAGATAAGGCCTGCTTTGTCAAAGGCATTGTGGTTTAACAACGCTGTCAGATAGCCCCGGACAGCATCCTCATCTTCCCAGTCTTTTACGTGCTCTTTCATATCTTCAAACATCATGGATACCTTTTTGTTGGCACCACCATGCCTTGGTCCCTTCAAAGATCCCAGGGATGCAGAAATCGCTGCATACGTATCGGTTCCGGAAGATGTGACTACATGGTCTGTAAAGGTAGAGTTGTTACCACCGCCATGCTCTGCATGAAGAACCAGTGCCACATCCAGAACCTTGGCTTCCAGTTCTGTGAACTGGCTGTCCGGCCGCAGCATATGAAGAATATTTTCCGCCGTAGAATACTCCGGTTTCGGCGGATGCAGAAAGAAACTGGATCCACCGTGAAAATAACGGACTGTCTGGTATCCATAGACAGAAAACATCGGGAACAGGGCAACTAACTGCAGACACTGTCTCAGCACATTTTCTGTAGATGTGTCATCTGCCCGGTCATCGTACGAATACAGTGTCAATACACTTCTTGCCAGTGTGTTCATCAGATCCACACTTGGCGCTTTCATAATGATGTCCCTCACAAAACTGGTTGGAAGGCTCTGACGGTAATACGCCAGAAGATCCTTTAATTCATTTAACTCTTTTTCATTTGGCAGTTTACCAAACAAAAGAAGATATACGACTTCCTCATATCCAAATCGTTTCTCGGCCAAAAAACCGCCAACGATCTCTTCTATATCGATTCCCTGATAATACAGTTTACCATCACAAGGCACCCACTCATCGTCTTCCATTTTCCTTGAGCGGATCTCTGAGATCTCTGTCAGACCGGTCAGTACGCCCTGTCCGTTCAGGTCTCTCAGTCCTCGTTTTACTTCATATTTACCAAAAAGGGTAGAGTCAATGGTACTGCTTTCCTCGCAGACTGACGCCATTTTAGCGATCCAGTCATTGCCATATTCAGCATTCAGATTATCCATATTGGCTCCTTTCTCTTACAATCTTTCTTACAGTTTCCTATCCGATCAGTGTTGCATACATAACCGCTTTAATGGTATGCATACGGTTTTCTGCCTCACGGAATACAACATCCGCATATTTTTCAAACACTTCATCGGTTACTTCCATCTCTGTCAAACCATATTTTTCGTAAATCTCTTTTCCAATCACAGTCTTAAGGTCATGGAAGGCCGGGAGACAGTGCATAAATACAGCGCTCTCCTTGGCATTGTCCATTGCCTTTTGATTGATCTGGTATGGGCTCAGTGCTTTGATACGCTCTGCCCACACTTCATCCGGCTCACCCATGGATACCCATACATCGGTATACAAAACATCTGCATCCTTGGTACCTTCTTCTACACTCTCTGTCAAAGTGATACTGCCGCCGCTTGCCTTTGCATATTCCTCACACTGGGCAACCAGTTCTTTGTTCGGGAAATATTCCTTCGGTGCACAGGCTGTAAAATGCATTCCCATTTTGGAGCAGGCGATCATCAGGGAATTTCCCATATTGTAACGGGCATCTCCCATATAAGTAAGGCGGATTCCCTCTAAGGAACCAAACTGTTCTTCAATGGTAAGAAGGTCTGCTAACATCTGGGTCGGGTGGTACTCATTGGTCAGTCCGTTCCACACCGGGACACCGGCATACTCAGCCAGTTCTTCCACAATTTCCTGTCCGTATCCACGATATTCAATACCATCAAACATACGGCCCAGCACTCTGGCTGTATCGGCAATGCTTTCCTTTTTTCCGATCTGTGATCCCTTTGGATCCAGATAAGTAACACCCATTCCCAGATCGTGGGCTGCCACCTCAAAAGAGCAGCGGGTTCTTGTACTTGTTTTTTCAAAAATCAGAGCGATATTTTTTCCCTCTAATGTTTTTTCAACCACACCATCTTTTTTCTTCTTCTTTAAATCTTTTGCCAGATCCAGCATATAACGGATCTCTTCCGGTGTAAAATCTTTTAATGTTAAAAAGTGTCTTCCTTTTAAGCTCATTTGTTAGTCCTCCTTTGCTGTCTCTACCAGAGATTTTGCCAGACCGGCGATTCCCTGGATCTCAGATGGTATAATGATCTTGGTTGCTTTTCCGTCTGCCGCCTTTTCAAAGGCTTCCAGACTCTTCAATGTCAGTACCGGACTGGATGGTGTTGCCTCGTTCAGATACTGGATACCCTGTGCCGTGGCTTTCTGTACGGCTTCAATGGCCTGGGCTTTACCTTCTGCCTCACGGATCATGGCTTCTTTCTTCGCCTCTGCCCGGAGGATGGCTGCCTCTTTTTCTGCTTCTGCTTCCAGAATGGCAGATTCTTTTTTACCTTCTGCTACCAATACGGTAGATTTCTTCTCACCTTCTGCCCGGAGAATGGACTCTCGTCTCTCACGCTCTGCCTTCATCTGCTTCTCCATGGAATCCTGGATCTCTCTTGGCGGAATGATATTCTTTAACTCAACCCGGTTTACCTTGATGCCCCATGGATCGGTAGCAATGTCCAGACTTGAACGCATATGGGCATTGATGGTCTCACGGGATGTCAAAGTCTGATCCAGTTCCAGATCACCAATAATATTTCTAAGGGTAGTAGCTGTCAGATTTTCAATGGCCATGATCGGGGACTCTACACCATAAGTGAAGAGCTTCGGATCTGTGATCTGGAAAAATACAACCGTATCGATCTGCATGGTTACATTGTCCTTTGTGATCACCGGCTGTGGTGCAAAGTCCATAACCTGCTCTTTCAGATTCACTTTTCTGGCTACTTTATCAATGATCGGAACTTTAAAATGAATTCCTACATTCCAGGTTGCCTGATATCCACCCAGCCGTTCTACAATGTATGCGTGAGCCTGTGGTACGATCTTGATGCAAGATGCCAAAAGCCACAATACAATAAATAAAATGACGCAAATAATAATAATCGTTGATTCTGTTCCCATATAAACCTCCATTCCGAAACCGCTTTCGCCGGTCTCTGCCTACTTCGTTACCATTAGTTTCACTCCGGAAATACTCTGTACTGTCACCATGGAATCCTTGACTATCACTGTATCATCCACACTTCTTGCCATCCATTCCACACCGCGGTACATCACTTTACCGGTTCCCTCGCTGTTATTTATTTCTTCCAGCACTCTTACTTTCTGACCTGCAATCTCATCCAGATTGGTCTTCATTTTGCCACTGTCCATTACTTTCATGGCAAATGGTCTTACTAAAAGCATAACCAAGACAGACACTGCCGCAAACAATACAATCTGAAGCCACACCGGTGCCGAAAGTCCTGACGCCACTGCTGCTGCCACGGCTCCTATACTAAACCATATGGTAGTGAGCCCCATTGTAAATATCTCAATTACAAGCATAACTGCCACAACGATCAGCCATAAAACCGTCATTGTCATAACTGTATCCCTCCTTTTAGTCTATTCCGTGCTAACCTCTATCATACTAAAAAAGCGGATACTTTGCAAGAGCATCCGCAAAAAGGAGCCGTTGGTCCGGCATCCCTGATCCATATTTCATTTATCTTTTCCGGTGTATTTCATACATAAACAAAGCAGCTGATACGGCAGCATTGAGAGACTCCAGCTCCCCTTCCATGGGGATTTTTACCAGAGCATCTGTCTTTTTTGCAGTTTCCTCTGTGATCCCTCTTGCCTCATTGCCAATCACAATGGCCACCTTTCCACTGTAATCCGGCTCTGTATAATCCCTGTCTCCCTTTAAATGAGCTGCATATGTGGTAAAACCTTCCTTTTTCAGTTCATCCATTTCATCCGTCAGACTGTCACAGAGATAAAAAGGCACTCTAAACAACGCTCCCATGGTAGAACGGACTACTTTCGGATTAAAAAGATCCACGCAGTTTTTTGTAAGGACCAGTCCTGTCATGCCGGCTCCTTCTGCGGTCCGCATCATGGTTCCCAGATTTCCCGGGTCCTGCACATCTTCCAGACAGAGAAGGCATCCGTTTTCTGTATCTAACAGAGACTGTCTGTCATAGCAGGGCATTTTTACCAGGGCAATGATGCCCTGGGGCGTGATGGTGTCGGACAGCTGGACAAACAACTTGGATGCCACATATTCTACATGAGTGGAATCAATATTATGCGCCACTTTTGACCATACTTCCCCCTCTACTTCCTGCAGTTCATCCTGCCAGGTATCCATAAACCGCTCCGATACATACAGCGTCGTAACAACACCTCTGGCCAGAGCTTCTCCTACCGTTTTCCACCCCTCTGCCACAAAGGCCTGCTCCTGTCTCCGGTACTTGGCGTTTTTATTTAATTTCATGATCTTTTTGATTTGTGGATTGCTGATACTCTCTATCATATTAAGCCTCGTTTCCTTCATTTTTCTTAAAATACTTTTTGAATGCAACTACAAATAATACGATCGCCAGCGTGGTAGCCAGATAATCCGTAACCGGCTGCGCCATAACAAGCATTTTAGCATTACCAAACCATGTATTAAAAAGGTACAAAACCGGAATGTACAAAAGTCCCTGTCTGCTGATAGACAAAATCAGTGATGGCAGTGCTGCTCCCAGTGACTGGATGGCGTTGATCATAACGAACAAAACTCCCAGCACCGGACCGGATATGATCAGCGTTCTGGCAAACTGCATACCATAGTCAAAGGCCTCTTTGTCCTCCAGAAAAGCCTTAACCATCGGTCCCGCTCCCAGGTAACAGATGATCGTCATGACCACACTGAGACACAGAGCAAAGATAAGTGAAAACCGAAGAATCCCCTTATACCGTTTCCGGTTTCCTGCTCCGTAGTTGTAACCAAGAAGCGGCTGGATCCCGGTACCAAGGCCGATCAAAAGCATAACAGCTACCATATTTACCTTCATGGCCACACCCAGACCAGCTACGGACATATCGCCATACTCTTTCATCAGATTGTTGATCAGCACATTGGACACACTCATGAGCACACTGTTAAGAGAGGCCGGTATACCAATGGCCAGCACGCCGGTAGCGATCTGGTGTTTCGCCTGGTACTCCCGGATGCTGATGGTAAGCTCGGATTTATTTCCCAGGAAATGACTGATATAGAATACGGCACTGACCACATTTCCCAGTACGGTAGCAATGGCTGCACCTGCTACATTCCAGCCAAATGTCAGGATCATGATCGGGTCTAACACAATGTTTGTAAGGTTTCCAAGGATCATTCCCATCATCGCTTTGTTGGCACTGCCCTCTGCACGGATGACATTACTGAACACATTGCCGATGATCAAAAACGGCACACCAAAAGCTACAATGACCAGATACTGCCGTACATATTCGATGGTACTTTCCGTGGCTCCTACCAGCCAGGAAATAGGTTCGTTAAAGATCAGGATCGCAAGCATTCCGATAACACCTACTCCTAATCCGGTCCAAAAGCAGAAAGAACATGCTTTTCTTGCTTCTGCCTTCCGTCCCTGTCCCATCAGACGGGAGATCAGGGAAGTTCCACCGATACCGAACAGCATTCCCACCGCCATAAACAATAAAAAGGCCGGCGTTGCCTGGGATACCGCTGCCACCATCAATGCATTTTTTGTCTGTCCTATAAAAAAAGTATCCGCCAGATTATATACTAAAACCATGAGCATACTGACAATGGACGGAATGATATTTAAGAAAACTGCCTTGGGAATCGGTGCATTTTCAAATATTTCTGTTGATTTTTTCTTCACTTCATTTTCCTCCGTTCCGTAAAATAAACAAGCAAAAAAAGGCGCTGATACTACTCGCCTCTTTTAACGCAAAATTATACCTACTTTTCAGACAATGTGCAAGCACTTTTTTTAAAAACCTTTGATCCCCTCGGATTCATCATCACTTTTTTCAATCTTTTTGATAACAACATAGTAGCCCACTTTGTCATTTACTTTTACATAAACACGGTCGCCTGTCTTATGCTTCATTAATGCCCTGCCCATGGGAGACTCAATGCTGATCATCTGCTTCAGGGCATCCGAACGGATGGTGGTTACGATCTTGTATACCTCTTCTGCGTCATCATCCTCAAAATATACCGTCACCGAATCATTCATGCCCACTTCTTCTTCCGATGAATCATCTTCTACGATGGTGGCGGTCTTGATCATTTTCTCAAGATAGCGGATCCGGCTTTCATTTTCATTTTTAAACTTTTTTGCTGCCTTGTATTCAAAATTCTCGCTGAGATCTCCCTGGGCTCTGGCTTCTTTCACATCTTCCAGCGCCTCCCTGCGGACTACCAGTTTGCGGTGCTCGATCTCCTGTTCCATCTTTTCAATATCTTTTTTCGTCAACCGGTCAAACATATTTACGCTTCCTTTCCTTTTTCCAAATAAATCCAGTAACGGCATAGATCCGGATCCTGGGAGATTTCTTCTTCCCCCTCCATGCTCTCGATCAGATGCCTGGATGCCAGATTATCCCTTCTGCATACGATCAGCACTTTTTCCATCCCGGCAAAGGATGCCACCGACAAAAGCTGGGAAAGCAGGATCTTTCCATATCCTTCTCCCTGCCTTTCCGGCCGGACGCTGTAACCGATATGCCCTGCCTGCTCATACAGATAAAGGTTCAGCCCCAGCCGGATATTTCCCATGCCAACGATCTCTCCCCCGCCATCCTTTAATAAAAAAGTCCGGTTGGGAACTGCCGCCATAGCCGTTTCCAGTTCTATGCTTTTGACAGTACCATGGATCAGCTGGTGATGCCTTTCAAATTCTTCCTTGTATGCCTGGATAGCAGGCACATCTTCCCTCTGTGGTGCCACAAAGACCCACTGTGTTTCTTTATCGTTCATACCACTTTTTTAACTGTTTCAGATCGTCGATCTGCTCCTGTATCCTTCTTCCGTTGTCCGTATCTTTTACCAGAATACGGTTTTCCTCTGTATCTACGATCATAGACTCCGAATCAATATCTTTATTTTCTCTCAGCGCCTTGTAAACACTTTCAAACGGGTGGTGGGCCTTGATCCTTACACCATGGGAATTGTAGATCAGGGTGTAGCCTGCAATTCCTGTTTTTTCATGGTAATCCTTGCAAAAACCGCCGTCAATGACCATCAACTTTCCGTTGGCCCGGATCGGCTGTTCGCCCTCCATGGTTTTTACCGGCGTGTGTCCGTTGACAATGTGGGAAGTCTCAGAATGCAGACCAAACTCACCTAAGATCATGTTACACACTTCTTCCTGATGGTAAAACTTGTAATACGGATTACTCTCCTCCCGCCAGGTTCTCTCATCATCCAGAAACATCCGCTCAAAGGTACGGATATTACGGCCGCACAGCGGTGACTTGCGTCCACTCCATAAAAACCACATAAAGTCTACGGCTTCCGGTGTTTTTTTCAAAAAAGCCTCTCTGGCCATGGCATCTGCATAATCCAGATATGCCTTTCCTTGATACACTTTCCCGTCAAATTCCATCCGGTCAAACTTACCGTGGGCATCAAACGGAATACATCCATGATACAAAAGATTTCCGTTAAACACCCGGTACATACTGCCTTTTTCGTAAAGGAACTTCACATGTTTCTGAAGCTGGGCACTGTTTAAAAAGGCCGCTCTCAGTTCCTTCATAACCGCTTTTTCTTCTTCTGTCAACGTATACGGATCTTTGGGATCTACAGTAGGGAAATCGTTATCATTCAAGGAATATTTGATTCCCTCCCAGATCACATGACCGGTCTTTACATCCATTTTATCTAACAAAAGCCGGTCATTCATGCCGTACTCCGGATGAGCCTTGATCAGCTGTCCTTCTAATTTCAGCATAATAACCGAAATCGCCTTGGCTGCCGCCTCCATGGGATCCTGTTTGTCATACATATTTTCCGCAAACAAAGTCAGGCTTCTCATACTGATGCCGTAACCACTTTCCAGCACTTCCGTATTGTTGTGCCGCAAGTTGTTCCGGATGGCGTTGGCGATACAGGCACCGTTGCCACAAGCGGCTCCCATCCACAAAATATCGTGGTTTCCCCACTCAATGTCCAATGAATGGTGGTTGATCAGAAGTTCCATGATCTTGTGGGGATACGGTCCACGGTCAAAAATATCTCCTACAATATGTAAATGGTCTACCGCCAGTCTCTTGATCAATTCTGCCAGAGACATGATAAACCCGTCTGCGCTTTCTACCTCAATGATGGTGTCCAGTATTTTCTGATGGTACAAAACCTGATTATCGTCTTCATCTTTCTGCACATGGAGAAGTTCATCAATAATATAAGAAAAATCTCCCGGCATTGCCTTACGGACTTTAGATCTTGTGTACTTGGACGACATTCTTTTCGCCAGTTCAATAAGCCGGTTCAGATTTTCTCTGTACCACTCCTCCGTCAGTTCCCCTGTAGATTTTAACATATCCATTTTTTCTCTCGGATAATAGATCAGCGTACACAGTTCCTGGCACTGCTCCTTGGAAAATTCCTCGCCAAAATAGCGCATTACTTTTTCCCTTATGACACCGGAGCAGTTATTCAAAATATGGCAAAACGCCTCATACTCTCCGTGGATGTCGCTCATAAAATGCTCTGTTCCCTTAGGCAGGTTCAAAATGGCGCTTAAATTTATGATTTCCCGGATCACAGCCTCCTTGGCCGGATACTTTTCCGATAATAGTTCCAAATATTTATCTGATTTTTTATTCATAGGCATTCCCTTCCTCACGCGATATATATTATTGTAGCATAAACCAACGGAAAAAGCACGAAAAAAAGCAGATAATCACGGCACTTTCGTGGGGTATTATCTGCTTTTTCGGCTCCTTGAGATATTTTCTCTCTAAGGGTTTGTCAGTTTAGAAAGAACCTTTTGTTATTTCATGGACTCTTCCTGTTTTTTGATCATCTGACGAACCATCTCGCCACCTACAGAACCGGCTTCACGGGAAGTAAGGTCTCCGTTATAACCATTCTTTAAGTTTACTCCCAGCTCGTTTGCTACTTCCATTTTGAAACGATCCATTGCCTCTTTTGCCTGTGGTACTTCCATCTTAGATGTGCTGTTACTTGCCATCTTTGTCACCTCCGTGATTTTTATTTATAGTGAAGATCCGAGAACTTTTCGTTCCCTTATCTTGATATTAGTATGACCACGAAAGCGAAAATTATTTTGCCATTTTCTGGATTTTTAACGGCGTTCCATATCCATTTTTATCTGCTCCAGATAATGCAGGAAAGTACCGGAATAAGGCGAGATCTCATAGAACGGATCCAGTTCATCCAGGTGAAAACTTTTAGGTCCGCCCTGTTCCATCCGCTGCCAGAACTTTGTAAGGGTCCGACAGGGAAGATACATATACAGATCTTTGCTTTTAAAATATATAATGAGAAAAGCGATGCCATCCTGCTCTTCAAACTCCTGCATAAACCGGATCTGATGCGGATGGACATTGGCCAGGGGAAACCGTTCACTGGCACATTCTTTGGCATCAAAGCAGACCGGTATTCCCTGCACTACCCCTATGTAATCCACTGTACTTTTCTGATCAAAATAGGCCAGTGTGATATGTCTGGTTGCCTGATCGATACGAATGGGTTTAATAGGTGTCGGCACTTTCTGGATCAAAGCCAGTTTCTGGGTTCTGTATTTTTCATTGGTCAGATTGATCATTTCTTCCAGAAACGATCCTCTCAGGCCTCTTGAGTTCCATGTTCCCATTTAAGCCACCTTTACTCCTGTCCCTGGTAAACGATGGATTTTTTGATTTCTTCTGCTTTTTCTTTTCCCTGCAGCAGTTCCAGCAGGCAGAAACCAAATTCTGCTGCCGTTCCCAGTCCTCTGCTGGTTACGATATTGCCGTCTACACAGACCGGATCTTTGCTGACTTTGGCTCCTGTCAGATACACTTCATGATCCGGATAGGCGCAGGCCTTTTTTCCTTCTAACAGTCCGTATTTTCCAAGGACTCCCGGTGCCGCACAGATAGCTGCCAGGATCTTGCCGGCCTCCTGCATGGCAAGCAGTGCCTTCTTGACTGCCGCACTTTCTTTCAGATAATTGGTTCCCGGCATGCCCCCCGGAAGAATGATGGCATCATAGGTAAGAAGATCTGCCTCTCCCATGACCATATCCATCTGGACACCGATTCCCTGGGCACTGGTTACCATTTCATTTTCATCGATAGATGCCATGGACACCTCTACGCCGCCCCGGCGCAAAAGGTCAACGACCATCAGTGCTTCTACGGTTTCAAATCCCTCTGCAAATAACATCAATGCTTTTTTCATGATTTTGTCCTCCATTTTCTTAGAAATGTATCTTTAATTTTTGTAAGATCCTTTTAAATTCATCCGGCAGGTCTGCCCGGAATGTCTTGCCGCCAAGAACCGCCAGTTCTCCCTCTATCTGTGGAAAATGCAGTTCAAAGGCATGTAAAAGCTGGTGTTTCAGCCCTGCCACCGCCGGTCCGCCATATTTTTTATCTCCCACTATCGGATGACCGATACTGCTGAGGTGGGCACGGATCTGGTGGGGCTTTCCTGTTACCAGTTTGACCTTCAAAAGTGTATAGGCACCGTTATCTTTCACCGGCTCATACCAGGTCTCAATGGCCTGGGTCTCACTGCTTCGGGGCGTCCGGCTGATGGTCACTTTATTTTTTGATTCATCTTTTTCAAGATACCCATATATTTTTGACGGCTCTTTCATCACACCCTTTACCAGCGTAAGATAATACTTATCTAAGGAACGGTCTTTTAAAAGTTCCGACATTTTCTGGGCACCGTGCAGGGATTTACCTGCCACTACCAGTCCGCTGGTGTTCCGGTCCAGCCGGTTGCACACGCCCGGGGTAAAAAGGCTGCCAGGCTGCCACTCCCCCTTTTCCTGTAAGTATCCAAGGAAATATTCTACAAGTGTAACATCCTGTTTATCCGCCTGTTGCGACAGCATGCCAACGGGTTTGCTGATCAGTGCCACATCCCCATCTTCATATATAATATCCAATGAGATCACCGGATATTTTTTATCCTCTGTCCGGCCCCGGAACTTTGCCAGGGTCTCATCCGAGAGATACAGGGTGATCACATCTCCCTCTTTCAGGATCTCTTTTCCATCGGCTTTTTTTCCGTTTAGTTTGATATTTTTTTTCCGGAGCATCTTATAAATAAATCCTCCGGTGGCTTCCTTCAGATATTTTTTCAAATATTTGTCAAGCCGCTGGCCACTGTCAGCTTTCTCTACGGCGCACTCTTTCACAGACTCAGTTCTCTCCTTCTTATACTGCCAGCGATCTCAGATACTCTTTGACCTTTTCATCCCTGGTCTCATTGCTCTTGGTTGTTTCTGCCTTCTGCAAAAAACGGATCAACTCATCATCATTATGAAATATCTTTACTTTGTAACCGCCTGTTTTCTGTGCGACCTCATTCAAATACTTCTTCATATAATGTACATCCTGTCTGGAAGGTGCTGTCACCGCTAAAAGCATTTCATTGCGGATCAGCAGAAAGTCCAGATGCATCACTTTATCTACCGATGAAAATACATAATCCGTCAGCACGATACAGTCACCTGCTTCCCGGACCACTTTATCATAACGCTGTCTGGACACACCTTTTTTCCCTGCCAGCACTACGAGATTTACCACTCTCTTTGCCGCCGGCAGCACCATAAGAATGGCCACTACGGTAAAAACATTAGCCCGGTTATGATTCAGCAGATATCCTGCCAGAAAAATAGCCACACCAATGACAATACACGCTGCCAGCCACAGCCACGAAATCTTCTTTCTATCTTTAATATATCCATATTGGCATTTATCGATCATTTTGTTTCATTCCTTCCTGCTTCTCCGGGTACAGTTGCTTTTTCCCATTGAATCACCTATAATGTTTTAATGCTACCATTGATTTTAATGTTTGTCAACGAAAGGGATAACCATGCGATTTATCAAACTTATAAAATACTTTTTTCACAAAATATACCGGAATCTATACACCTTTGCCAGATGGGGGATCCTCTCGCTGGCTGCCGGTCTGGTAGTAGGCGGCTTCAGTTCTCTGTTTGCCAGATGCCTGCGTTTTGTTACGGATTTCCGGGAGGCCCACACCTTCATGATCTTGTTTCTGCCTCTGGCCGGTATCCTCATCGTCTTTTTGTATCACATATTTCAATATAAAAATGATAAAGGAACCAACATGGTCCTGTCCATGATCCACGCTGAGACAGAACTTCCTTTTAAGATGGCTCCCCTGATCTTTATTTCCACTTTGATCACCCATTTGTTCGGCGGTTCTGCCGGCCGTGAGGGTGCTGCCCTGCAGTTGGGAGGCAGCATCGGCAACCAGCTGGGACGATGGTTCCGTCTGTCGGAACAGGACCGACGGATCCTGGTTATGTGCGGCATGAGCGCCGCCTTTTCCGCCATCTTTGGAACGCCTATCGCTGCCGTTGTTTTTTCTATGGAGATCGTCAGTGTGGGCGTAATGTATTACGCCGCTTTGGTGCCTTGTGTATTCTCTTCCCTGATCGCATCCAAAATAGCCGGTCATATGGGGATCGGTCCCAATGTGTTCCACCTGTCTGACATTCCGGATTTTCACCTGATCCCCAGCATCCAGATCATTGTATTGGCTATGCTTTGTGCCGGATTAAGTGTTTTGTTCTGCATCATCCTTCATTCTCTGGGGGATTTTTACCGGAGCAAATTGAAAAATCCATACATCCGTATCGTCTGTTCTTCCCTGGTGATCATCCTGCTGACGATCCTGCTTCACACTTCGGATTACATGGGTGCCGGCGTGCCGGTTATTGCCCGGGCCATTGAGGGATCGGTACGGCCGGATGCTTTTTTCTGGAAGATCATTTTTACTGCCCTGACGCTGGAGGCAGGCTTTAAGGGGGGCGAGATCGTTCCCTCCTTCTTCGTCGGTGCTACATTCGGCTGTCTCTTTGGCCAGCTGGCAGGACTGTCTCCTTCCCTGTGCGCCGCTGTAGGAATGGTTTCCGTGTTCTGCGGCGTTACCAACTGTCCTATTTCATCGTTACTGATTGCTTTTGAACTGTTTGGTTATGTAGCCGTTCCTTACTTTATGATCGCCATCAGCGTCAGTTACCTGCTGTCCGGTTATTACGGTCTGTACCATGACCAGACCATCGTGTATTCCAAATATAAACCACAGTTTGTGAATCGAAAGACACGGGAATAAAATAAGTCCCTGTGAAACTTGTAACACCTGTTGTTACTCTGTTTCCACAGGGACATTTTTTTATTTTACATCGATCTTTTTCATTTCTTTTCGATTTACAAGATCATAAATACATGGTACTACAAACAAGGTAAGGATGGTTCCGTAGATCAGACCACCGATGGTTACGATCGCCATTGGTCTGGTCATATCCGTTCCCATACTGCCGCCTACTACCATTGGTACTAATCCAAGTACGGTTGTAATGGCGGTCATAAGGATTGGACGCAGACGGGTAACACCGGCCCTTGCAATGGCCTCTTTTTTCTCCACGCCTTCCAGACGAAGCTGGTTGATATAATCTACCAGCACAATACCATTGTTTACGATAATGCCGGCCAGCATGACGAAACCGATCATGGCAATGACGCTGACATCGCTGCCGGATATCCACAATCCCAGGAAGCCTCCGGTAAAGGCCAGCGGGATGGTAAACAATATAATAAACGGTGAAAGCAGAGACTGGAACTGCGCCACCATGATCAGATACATAAGGACAATACCAAGGACCATCATCAGCATAACCTGTCCCATAGCCTCTGTGGTGGATTCATTTTCACCATCTAATTCCAGGTCATATCCGGCAGGGGCTTTGTAAGCATCCACAATCTTTTTGGCCTGTTCGCTGACATCACTGACAATGTAGCCGTCTTCTATGGCTGCCTGCACGGTCACATACCGGGTCATGGACTCACGGCTGATGGTATTCGGCGAATCTGCGTTTTTAAATGTGGCAATCTTGCTTAATGCCACTTTTTTCTTTTTCTGGGTGGCACTGTCTGTATACTCGATCTTCATCTTCTTCAGATCCGATCTTGTCATCTCTTTATCTGCCTCACTGGACACATAGACACCCAGATCCTCTGTATCCGTTGACAGAGTCGTGGCAGAACTTGCTTCTTTTAACTTGCCATAGATCTCCTGATAAACCTGAGCCACTGTAAGACCGTATTTCATAGCTTTCGCCTTATCTACCGATATGCGGTATTCCTTGCCGGCATCTTCCAGGCCGTTGGAAATATCTTTGAGACCCTTTACAGTCTTGAGCTGTTTCATCAAGTCTTCGGAAATCGTCTGCAATTTATCCAGGTCTTTTCCTTTTACATTGATCTTCACACCACTTCCGGTAAGGGAACTCATATCCATGGCTGAAGCGTTTACTTCTACCTCACAATCCAGATCTTTTGTCTTGTCCTGAATTGCCTTTGTGACTTCTTCATTGCTCATGTTCCGGTCGTCGTTCAGGATCAGATACATGGTAACCGTATCTGTACTTCCCCCGCCTGTCAGCATGGACATAGAGGAACCACTTCCGGTGTAAGCACCTACTGTCTTCACATCTTCTACTTCTTTGATGCGCTTAATGGCTGCATCGGATATTTTCCGGATTTCATCCAGATTTTTTCCATCGGATGTAAGACTGACGGTCATCTGAGTGCTTTCCATATCCGGCATCATGGAGAAACCGTTTTTCATAGCCAGTGCGGCGAATAATACCAAAAGCACTACCGAACCGATCAAAACAGCGGCTTTCCATTTCAGAACTGTTCCGATGATCTTACGATATCCATTCTGCATCGCTCTCACGATCCGGGATCCATCGGTCTTTGCCTGCTTACGCAGCATGCCGGACGACATAGCCGGTACCAAAGTCAGCGCAATGATCAGGCTGGCTCCCAGGGTATAGGCCAGTGTCAGTGCCAGATCTACAAACAGCTGCTTTGTAACACCTTCTGTAAAAATGATCGGTGCAAAGACGCAGACCGTCGTAAGTGTGGATGCCACGATGGCTCCGCCTACCTGTCTGGCGCCGTCTACAGCCGCCTGTTTGGTAGACACTCCTTCACTCTTGAGACGGTAGATATTCTCAATCACTACTACCGAGTTATCTACCAACATTCCCACTCCTAACGCCAGTCCGGAAAGGGAAATAATATTCAAAGTCACGCCGCTGAAATACATGGCCACAATGGCAGCCACTACACTCAGTGGAATGGAGCAGGCAACAATCAGTGTCGGCCGCAGATCCCGCAGGAAGAACAACAGGATCAAAATAGCCAGGATACCGCCTACGATCAGGTTCTGGACTACCGCATCTACCACCAGGTCAATGTAAACACCCTGGTTCATAAGAATGGATGACCGGAATCCTTCATTATTCTGCTCTAACTGTGTCAGTTTTTCCTGAAGGCCTTTGGTCACATCTCCTGTAGAAAAACCAGACTGCTTCTGAATGGTCACAAGCACTGCCGGGTTGCCGTCTACTACAGTGTAGACATCCTCAGAGTTGTCTGTTTCTGCCACATCCGCCACATCTTTTAAACGGATTGGATCCAGGCCGTCCAACCCCATGTCGCAGATCACCAGGTTACCGATATCCTTGATCTTATCGGTTTTGTCGCCGACTCTCACCAGATAGGAAGCATCCCCTTCTGTGATGTAGCCGGATGGCATGTCAAAATTCTCGGCTTTTAATATGTTCTCAACCATTTCCTTCGTAATAATCTTGTTAAGATCCGAATTTTCCTTGGTTGTCTTCTTTGTATCTTTCAGCGTTTTTTTGGCGTCCTTCATCTTATCTTCGCCATTTTCCAACTTGGTTTTGGCAACGCTCATCTGGATACCCGCCAGGATTTTTTTCTTATTTAACTGCTCCATTGCCTCGCTGGTAGAAATCTTGCCACTTTCCAGCTTGGTCTTGGCATCATTGAGTTTTTTCAGTCCGTCTTTGATCTTTTTCTGGGCTGCTTTTACTTTCTTCTGGTTTGCCTTTAATGTCTTTTCATTTTTTTCCAGTTCTGTGAGACCACTCTGGGCTTTCGTAAGGTTTGCCTGCATTTCCTTGATCTTGGTTGGAAGTGCCGCCTCTGTAATACCCTGTTTGGTCAGATTGTCCCGGATCACTTTCAGCTGTGCCTGGACAGAAGTAAGTCCCGACTTCATTTCCTCGGTGGCCACCATATCCCCTGCCGCCTCGATCTGGGCTTTCAGGGCCGTCTCCTGTTTTTCCAGTGCCGTGAGCGATGTCTGCATCTGCTCCAGGCCGGTCAATGCCGTTTTTAATGTCTTGATGCTGGCATTTACCTTAGCCTTGTTGGCTGCAATGGTAGCAAGGCCGGAATTTACCTGCTTACTGGATGTATTCAGAGTCTTCTGCTGCTCTTTTACTTGGGAGATCTGACTGTTAATGGTGTCTAAACCAGTCTTGATCTTCTCGGTAGCACCATTTAACTTTGTCTCTCCCTTGGCGATCTGGGACGCTGCACTGTCTGTTTTACTGTCCAGCGTGCTTTTGCCATCCTGAATCTTTTGCTGGCCTTCTGCCAGTTCGTTTTCCGGATCCTCAAATTTTCCTTCGATGGCCTTTTGTACCAGTTTGTTTATTCTATCAATCTTATCCTGCTGCAAGATTACGGATACTTTCTTTTCAACGGCTCCCGACTCATTGACAGAAGCAACACCATCTACACTTTCCAGTTCCGGTATAATATCCTGCTCTGCCTTTTTGGTTACTTCCGTCGTTTTGGCATCTTTAAAATCCAAAGCTGCTACCATAACCGGCATCATGTCCGGATTTAACTTCATAATCGTAGGACTGCCGATTCCATCGTCCCATTGAGCCGTGGCCATATCCAGGCTTTCACGCATATCTACAACTGTAGTACCCATGTCTGTGCCCTCATTAAACTCCATGATCACAACTGACATGTTGTTGATAGACATAGACTGTACTTTTTTCACATTATTGATACTGGACATGGACTGCTCGATGGGTTCTGTAACCGCTCGTTCCACTTCCTCCGGACTGGCTCCTGCATACGTCGTCATGACTATGGCATACGGAAATTCCATATCCGGCAAAAAATCGGTACTCATGTTTTGAAAGGACAAAACACCCAGCACAATGACGATTGCTACCGCCACCAGCACCGTGTACGGTTTTTTTACACTGAATTTTGATAACATGTGACTCTCCAATCTAAAATAGATAACATCGTTAAATAATCGTTCACATTGTAACACCAGCCCTGTGTGCTGTCAACTTGTTTTTGTCCCTTCTTTTATCCTAGCAAAGGTGCACTGCTGCTGCATTCATGTTTTCCGTCGTCTTGTACAGCAAATGGCCATTTTCCACTTTCACTTCCGGTGCCACATAGGAATAGGAAGACAAGATCTGCTGACCACATCCCTCCGGCAGTTTTACATCAATATACTCCGGCAGTTCGCCGTGGAAACAATGGATCACAACCAGTGCCTGGCCTTTTTCACCCACTCTTACTACCGCCTGATATCCTTCCGGATGACGGTCACTGGTAAGTTTTTCGCTTACATGATAGGTTCTTCCCTTCTTAATGATATGGGATACTTCTTTATAAAATGCAATACCGCGGTCGATCACATCCCACTGCTCTTCTGTAAGGTGGGTCACATCACCGGACAGACACATTCTTCCCAGAAATGTATTGGTAATGGAATAACCAATGCGTTTTAAGGAGTCTTTCTCCCGGATCACAGCCCAGATCTGGCTCTGACGCGGCAGTACAGCTCGGTGAAGATTGGCTGCAATAATCGGAATTTCTTCTGTCTCATGGGCATCTGAAAAAGATGCCATGGAGCAGAGGCTCATCATCAGTGGCTCCAGCTTATGGCCGCCGGATGCACAGTTTTCCAATATGATCCCCGGCACTTCTTCTTTTACTCTGCGGACAAAATCAACACTGGCCTCCATATTCCGGCGCAGTCCCTCTCCCAGGGATTCACAGCCGTCACAGCCGATTCCGATGGTGTCGTTGTAATCCATCTTCATATATTCAAAGCCATATTTCTGCAATGTACCGATGACTTTTTCCCCCAGATAATCCTGCACCCACGGGTCTGTCATATCCCAGAAACGTCTGGTATAAGTAGACAACGGCATACCATCCCGTTTCAATAAATGGTCTGTATTTTCAAAGGCTTTGGCTCTTGGTCCCACATTATCTATCTCAAACCAGATCCCCGGCTTCATGCCCTTTTCCCGGATCCGTTCTACTGTTTTTTCCAGTCCCTGGGGAAACAGTGACGGTGAAACATTATAGTCTCCCATACTGACATCCCACGGCACACCGTCTTCTTTGAACCAGCCGCAGTCAATGACAAAATACTCAAATCCCTTGTCTTTAATGGCTTCCAAAATTTCCGAGATATTCTCATCTGACGGATTGCCCCAGGTGGTGCAGTACTCATTAAACACAATCGGAAGAGACTGTTCGGATTCCGGCACATTTTCCATATATTTTTCTCCGGCAGACACCAGGCGGTGGCACATAAGATCTACATCTCCCTGACACACGGAAAGGATCGCCTTTGGCGTCTCAAAACTTTCTCCCGGCTGTATCTCTTTCATCCAGTGGCCAAATTCGCGGTCCGCCAGGCCTCCGGTGATGTGTAGTCCGTCATCCTGTCTGTATACTTCCATCTGCCAGGATGCCTCATGAGCCAGCTGGGCACCCCACACGATGTGATTGACAGAATCTTCTACCGCCACAAATGGGAAATATTTCATAACCGGCATAGACCCTCTCTGTCCAAAACGCTCCACACCCACAGACCAGTTGGACCAGCTTGGCTCTAACTGCAGATCCTCTACTGTCTCTGTTACCAGACGACCCTCATGGCTCCACTTGCTGCGCAGTCTGTGTACCAACAGTGCATCGGTGCCAATTCCTTCCAGAAACGGAGAAATGTCTCCCATCTCAAAACTGGAAAGCATTTCCAGGCTGACTTTTTTCTCTGCCTTGTTGGTAAAAATATTTTTCATCTCAAAACTGTCTTCCCCGTGATAATAGGTAATGACATTTTCCAGTTCATATCCTCTGGCATCCTCAAAATAGGTATGGATCTCCTTGCCACACTCTGTAGCCACTTCCCTTTGTGACTTGTAGTCCATCCGGTTCGCCGACTCGCCATTTCGCATGGTCTGTCCGTTCCCATAGCAGTTGGGATACATATCCCCTGCGATCTTGACCTGAGCCAGACTGTTGATCCGGTAAAACTTCCGGTCTAATACCCGGTCTTTCTGCATAGACCAGGGAATCATATAAAATCCTACTCTGTGAAACTCTGTCTCTTCTTCAAATACAAGCAACATATCCCCCAGATGGTAGGATGAAATCTCTCTGATAGCCATAAAAAATACCTCCATTTCGTAGTTAATGCCTTTACGCATCATTCTACCAAATGGAGGTATGAATGTCTACCTGTCGCAGACCAAATTATAGGTTTCTATGATTATTTGTTCAGCACATTCATCAGTGGCTTTTTCACTACCAGGATCACCGGAATGGCAATGACAGCACCTGTCACGATCTGGATCACATTCCCCGGAACAGACTGGAGTGGTACCAGAAAACTGCCGGTAATAAAGATTTCACCGATGTAATAACCGGCCAGTTTGATAGCCAGTGCTGCTACCGTTGCCAGCAGCAATTTCGGGAAGGTAGGTTTTTTATTTACGATCATTCCAAAGACCAATCCCATCAGGCCTACCACAATCAGAGAAATCGGTGCATAAATCTGCCATGGTGTCACCAGATCTGACAACGCCATTCCCAGACCGCCGCAAAGGGCTCCAACTTTTTTTCCGAAGAAAGCAGCTGCAAAAAACAATGGTACATTACCTAAGTGTACCAATCCTCCCTGTGCGGGAATGATCTGCACCTGCACAAACATAGTCATAACAAATACCAGCGCTGTAAACACTCCGGTCAACGCCACATCCAGAACGGAAAAACGACTTTCCGCTGTTTTTACCTGTAACTCGCTCATTCTTAAACTACCTCGTTTCTGTTTTTCTTTTGCTTCCTGTAAGCATTAGCGATATGTTACAACGGATCTGGTTTGTTTGGAATCGCCAGTTTCATTCTTTTTTGCCATGCCAGTTTTATAGAAGATTCTTTCTCAGCCATGCCCCATCCTGAGCACTAAGATAAGCCGGTGCAATGTCAAAGACGGTCTTACATCCGGTCTGTCCCTCTTTCTGAAGACGGTAAGCTGCTCTGGCATATGCCACGATCACACAGGATGTAAACTCCGGATTGGAATCCAGTTTCAAACTGTACTCGATCACATGGCTGTTCTCCCGATTCCAGCCTGTTTTACCGGAACGAATCACAAAACCGCCGTGTGGAATGCCACTGTGCTCTGCCTTTAACTCTTCTTCACTGATAAAATGAACGGTTGTATCATAATCAGCAAAATAGTTTGGCATCGTCTTAATGGTCTCTTCTACCTTCTTTGGATCAGCTCCCTCTTCCAGCACTACAAAACATTCTCTGGTATGCTTCTGTCTGGTAGTAAGGTCTGGATTTTCACCGTTTCTCACAGACTCCAGCGCAGACTCCACCGGTATAGTATACTGTTTGCCGTCTTTTACTCCTTCTACCCGGCGGATTGCATCCGAGTGTCCCTGGCTGACGCCTTTGCCCCAGAATGTATAATCTTTGCCCTCCGGAAGGATCGCATTGGCATACATCCGGTTCAATGAGAACATACCCGGATCCCAGCCAACCGAAATAATGCCTACATGTCCATTCTTTTTGGCTGCCTCATCCACATTGGCAAAATGCTCCGGGATTCTTGCGTGGGTATCAAAACTATCCACTACATTAAACATCTGTGCATACTTTGGTGTCTGCTCCGGCAGATCGGTAGCACTGCCACCGCAGAGAATCATTACATCAATTTTATCTTTCCACTGTTCTACTTCATCCACAGAGCAGACCTTGGCACCCTCTGTCAGGATCGTAACTCTTTCCGGTGCTCTTCTTGTAAATACAGCTGCCAGCTCCATGTCCGGATTCTGCTTAATGGCGCACTCTACGCCGCGTCCCAGGTTTCCATATCCCATAATACCAATCTTCATTTTTTAGTCCTCCATTTCATTAAAAAACATCAAGTTTATTGTACTTTTCTTTCGAAACCATGTCAACTACTCTTCATCAATAATACGGCTGACCCAGATACCCTTTTGGATCATGACCAGTCCTACCCCAATCTTCAGAAGATCCGCCGCCTGTACGATGGCGTATACCACCAGAATAGGAAGATTGGTAAAATAACATAAAGACGCCGCCAGTGACACACTGACCACCCAGGAATAAACACTGTCAAAGAAAAAAGTTATCACCGTTTTTCCACCGGACCGGAGGGTAAAGTACAACGCATTTAGCACACCCTGTACCGGGAAAAACACCGCTGTGATCACGATAAACCATTTTCCATAATTTCTTACTACATCTGTAGTATCATATAATTTCGGGAAAATTCCTGATACTGACACCAGGATCAAAGTGAGGAACACACACAGCGCTCCTGAAAACACCATGAGATGTCTGGCATTTCTCTTCGCCTCTTCAAACTTTCCTGCCCCCAGTGTCTGGCCGGACAAAATTCCTACCGCCGATCCCAGGGATACAAATACTACATTCAGCAGGTTACAGATAGCATTGGATATGTTTAAACCGGCTACTACTTCCAGCCCCCGGATGGAATAACACTGGGTCAGTACCGCAATACCAGCAGCCCAAAGCAGTTCATTAAAGAAAATAGGGAGTCCTTTCCGTATAATCTTTCCTGCTGCATTCACAGGCACTTTTAATGTTTTATATACTCCCTGTAAAAAGACATGCTTGTCACTTCTTTTATGTGCCCAGATCACCACTACCAACAGTTCAGTGATGCGGGCCATCACTGTGGCGATGGCAGCTCCACGCACTCCCAGTACCGGCATGCCAAGTTTGCCATAGATCAGAATATAGTTCATAACAATATCCACAACCACCGAAATCACACCAGCCACCATAGGCTTGAAACTGTCTCCTGTTTCCCGCAGGGAACTGGCGTATACCTGGGTAATAGCAAATGGTATGATAGTAAGAAGCATGATCTGCAAGTACTGCATGCCAAACTCCAAGGTGCCTGCACTGTCCATACCTGCACTTTCTCCCCGAAGGTACAGCTGGATCAGCGGGGCAGCAAGAGCAGATAGCACAATGCCACCTAAAATAGCGCAAAAAGCACCGATCCACAGTTTGAGCCGGAAGGTGTTGCGCACTCCCTCCATATCACCTTTTCCGTAGTACTGGGCTCCATAGATTCCCGGCCCGGATAATCCACCAAAGACCGCCAGACTCAGCACAAAAAACAGCTGTCCTACGATAGACACTCCTGTCATGGCCTCTGTTCCTAGACTTCCTACCATGACATTGTCCACCAGGCTGACCATATTGGTAATACCATTCTGGATCATCATAGGAACCGCCAGGGTAAGTGCTCTTTTGTATATTTTTTTATTCATCATTTTTCTGCATTTCCTTTCACTTTCAAAATAACAAACTTACTTATATCATATTACTTAAACAAGTTCAACAAAAAAACTTTCTCCTGCCGTAAAAAAGAGAAAGTACCGAAATTCAATAATCTCGATACTCTCTCTGATTTTTTTAATAAACTATGCTCTATTTAGCATAGTCGACTACTCTGGATTCGCGAATCACATTTACCTTGATCTGGCCAGGGTACTGCAATTCCGCTTCAATCTGCTTGGACAGATCTCTGGCAAGTAATACCATCTCATCATCATTGATCTGATCCGGTGTTACCATCACTCGAACCTCTCTACCTGCCTGAATAGCAAAAGACTTATCGACTCCTCTAAAGCCGTTAGCAATATCTTCTAATTGCTTTAATCGATTCGTATATGTTTCTAGAGTCTCTCTACGCGCTCCCGGACGAGCTGCTGAAATCGCATCAGCCGCCTGAACAAGTACTGCAATCATACTTTCGGCACCTACATCTCCATGGTGTGCCTCCACTGCATTGATAACAAGAGCAGACTCCTTAAACTTACGACATAATTCAGCTCCTAACTGAATGTGAGAACCTTCCATATCGTGGTCTACGGATTTACCGATGTCATGAAGCAGTCCGGCTCTCTTGGCCAGACGGACATCTTCTCCCACTTCACCAGCCAGCAGGCCGGTAAGGTGTGCCACTTCAATGGAATGCTGCAATGCATTCTGTCCATAACTGGTACGGAACTTCATCCGTCCCAGCAGTCGGATCAATTCTGGATGGATGCCGTGAACACCCACTTCCAGTGCAGCTGCTTCTCCTTCCTCGCGGATCATGGTCTCAACCTCTTTGCGGGCTTTCTCAACCATCTCCTCAATCCTGGCCGGATGGATTCTTCCGTCCACGATCAGTTTTTCCAATGCAATTCTGGCAATCTCTCTTCGAATCGGATCAAATCCTGATAAAATAACTGCTTCAGGTGTATCATCAATAATCAAATCAATACCTGTCAGGTTCTCAAGAGTACGGATATTTCGTCCCTCTCTACCAATGATTCTTCCCTTCATCTCATCACTTGGAAGCGGCACAACGGAAATCGTTGTCTCGGATACATGGTCTGCCGCACATTTCTGAATGGCATTTACCACGATCTCTTTGGCCTTCTTGTCAGCCTCATCTTTGGCCTGACGCTCCAAGTCCTTTACCAAAACTGCAGTCTCATGTTTTACATCCTCTTCTACAGTCTTTAATAAGTATTCCTTTGCTTGTTCAGTAGTGAGATTAGAAATCTTTTCAAGTTCACGCAAATGACTCTGACGCAGTTCCTCTACACGCTGCTTCTCTTTCTCAAAGTTTGCTTCCTTAGAACTTAATTTTGATTCCCTTTTCTCGAGTGCATCCAGTTTTTTGTCCAAAGTCTCTTCTTTACTCAACACACGTTTCTCATAGCGTTGAACCTCAGCTCTGCGTTCCTTGGTCTCTTTATCGAGATCATTTTTGGCCTTCATGTTCTCCTCTTTGGCCTCCAGCAGTGCCTCGCGCTTCTTTGTCTCAGCTGTCTTCAGTGCATCATCAATGATCTCGCGTGCCTTCTCCTCTGCACTTCCAACCTTTGCCTCGCTTACCTTAATATGGTAATTGATCGCGGTCTTCCACGCAATGAGGGCAGCTACACCGATCAACACAACAACTGCTACAGCGGCTATAATTACATGTGATAACTGTAACTCTAGCACCAGGTGCACCTCCTTATTCTGTTTACCTTATCACACGAAAAATTCGTATAATAACGGCACGTACTATTTTACACAGAAATAAGGAAAATGTCAAGTTAGTCATGGCTAAAAATATCAATCTTCCCGACTTTTTTTATGGTGTTTTTCTTATGCCTCACCGGATGTATTTTCCTGCTTTTTCGCGGTAAATAATTTTTTCAGACAACTGAATGCTACCAGTACACCTAAGATCATCAGCAAAATTGCCACTACAAACTGCAGTCCGTCTACCAGCAGGGTTGCCTGACCACCTACTATATTGCCGATGAGAGCGATAGTTTTTTGTACCAGTGCAGTAAAAGTAACTGCCAGCATAACAAACATAGGAACATACAAAGTCCATCCGGTCCGTCCGGTTGTCTTTAAAAATACTGCCAGTGCGATCAGTACCAGTGCCGCCAACAGCTGGTTTGCAGAGCCAAACAATGGCCATACATTGTTGTAACCGCCCAGTGTCAGTAAGAATCCAAAGAAAAGTGTTACCACGGTCGCAAAATATTTATTAGTCAGAACACGCTGCCATGCAGGCATTTTTTCCGGATCCGTTGTGTCTCCCAGGAACAGTTCCTGAAATGACATTCTTCCGATTCTCGCTACTGAATCCAGAGAGGTGAGAGCCAGGGCGGATACACACATAGTCATAAATACTGTTGCAACCTGTACCGGCAGCCCCAGTGTTTCCAAAAATCCTGCTACACCACTGGAGAAAATAGCAAATGGTGTTCCATCCGGTTTGGTTCCGTTCACAGCAACTGCACCTACAACTACCAGTGCTACGATTCCTAACAGGGATTCTACTACCATGGCACCATATCCTACCATCGGCATATCTTTTTCATTGCTGATGGTTTTAGAAGAGGTACCGGAGGATACCAGACTATGAAAACCAGAAACGGCACCGCAGGCAATGGTTACAAACAAGGTTGGGAACAAATAACTGTCTCCTACATGGAAACCACTGAATGCATTTAACTGCATGGTTGGATGTGCGGCTACCACTCCGATGACCGCACCTGCTACCATACCCAAGAGCATAAATGTGGTCATGTAATCTCTTGGCTGCATCAACAGCCACATTGGCATAACCGATGCCAGGAATAAATATGCCATTACAATGTAGATCCAGACTGTCTTGGTTGCATAGATCGGAAGATGCATACCAACGGCAAACATCAAAACCAAAAGTCCGATGGCCACAACGGCACGAACCAGTTCATTCATTTTACCTACATGCTTCTGGATCAGACCAAAGACGATGGCCACAACGATAAACAGCATGGAAATGGATGCAGCCGCTCCATCGGCATAACTGGTCTCTGCCGTCATGCCTGCTACTCCTTTTGCCACGAAGGTTCCGGCAACCATATCCGTAAAGGCTGCGATAACCAGAAGTGTAAAAAGCCAGCAAAAAAGCATAAATAACTTCCGTCCGGTCTTACCGATGTACTTCTCAATGATCATTCCCATTGATTTTCCTTCGTTCTTAACTGATGCATACAAAGCGCCAAAATCCTGTACAGCTCCAAAGAACAATCCTCCTACTACCAGCCAGAGAAGTACCGGCACCCATCCAAAGACAGAAGCAAGGATTGGTCCCGTTACCGGGCCGGCACCTGCGATGGATGAAAACTGATGGGCAAATACTGTAAATTTGGAAGATGGTACATAATCTTCTCCATCTTCATGGGTATAAGCAGGTGTCTTGGCTTTGGGATCCAGACCCCATTTTTTAGCCAGCCACCGTCCATACAGCAGATACCCTGCTCCTAATGCTACAATTCCAATTAAAACAATCACTAATCCATTCATTTTTTCTGCGCCTGTTGGCGTCCCCTTTCTCAAGATTCACAAAGGACAAATTTACATCGCTGAAACATCAAAAAAGCCTTCGTCTCTATACATCCACCTGGATGTGTAAAGACGAAGGCTCATGCCTGCGCGTTACCACTTTACTTGCCGTATATACTGCGACCTCTCGCTCCCGTCACCATAAGATCTTATAGAAACAGGCTTCCTGCTAACGGCGGAAAAACCGGTGATACCTAATGTCTCTGTCCGAGAATTCAGCACACTGCTCACAGAGGATGGACATCCGTCAGGATACACCGTCTCACACCAGCCGACAGCTCTCTGAACGTAAGAACTGACGATGTTCTTGTTCTGCTCAATGCATTTGTTCTTTGTTACCTAAGAACATAGCACTATGATTTTCACTTGTCAAGAGTTTTTTTCTACTTTTTCCATTTCCTGTATCCCCCGGGCCAGGGAGGACAGTTCGTAAGCCTCTTCAAACAGGCATTCTTCAGCCAGAAAGCACAGGTTATCCTGTGAATGTTCCACTTCTTTGGCATAGATCCGTGCCATATAGGAAAAATCTTCCAGATCATACATTCCTTGTTTTCCTGCAAAAGAAAAACACTCCATGTCCAGGATCATTTCATAACTGGTTACGATAAATTTCACTTCATTGAGAAAATCCATGCCATCCACACAGCGTGCCAGACACATATATACCAGATAAACTGCCAGTTTTTCCAGCCACAGCTCGCCCTGCCCATTTTTAAGATAAGTACGGAACTTCTTCCAGTCCTCTTCATAAACCAGGGCTCCATTTTCAGGCTGCATATATCTTTCATACATGCCGCTTAACACCTTCTCCCAGCGTTCATTTATGCTGTCTAACTGGGAATATGATTTCATTCTGCATTCCATAAGCCGGGCGGCACTCTCCTGTGACGGCTGTATGGTCTCCCTCTGCCATTCACCCATGTCCGCCCAGGTGCCGTCATTTATGTGCTGCTGCACAAACTGAGCATAGGAAAGCATAGACAAAATTCTTTTTTCAATGGGCTCTGATCGATCCTGCAGCATATCCATAACACGGTCTCTGACCGTCTTTATAAACTCCGCCTCCTGCACCTCTTCCGTGGTTTCTTCGTAGGAAATCTCCCCTTCTTCCTGCGTTTCTATCAGTTTTACCGGCTCCTTCTGTCCAAACACCAGCCTGCCTGCTTCCGGGCAGCTGATACTGACAGCAATTTCTTTTGCCCCGCCATACTCCAGATAGTTTCTGGGGGTGTGGGTACATACATAAGACAGGGCATCCTCTCCCAGTTCCCGGTAAATGTCACACAAGTTTTTCTCATTCAAAAAGGGACATCGGCCATCCGGGCACAGTCTGAATCCATGGGCTTCATAGGCTTCGTCCTCGTCCAGTTCATACTCCTTGATCTCACGGCGCAGCCGCTCCCCCATGGGCCCTGTAACCTTCTGGTATGCTTCGTAAGTTTCTTCATCCAGGTCGATCTCCCAGCCGGCACAGCAGGTGTCTTCACAGGTCCCTGCGATACACGCAAATTTTTCATAATAATCCGGATACCGTACAATCATTGTTCTTTTTCCTTTCCTTTATCCTGCGATATGAAGTACATGGATCAGAAAGATCCACGCCAGTCCATAATAAGTAACCACCGCCACCAGATCGTTGACGGTGGTGATCAAGGGACCGGATGCCACAGCCGGATCCACCTTTATCTTGCGGAAAAACATAGGCACCAGAGTTCCTACCAGACTGGATATGACCATTGCCACCAGCAGTGAAATTCCCACGCATCCCGAGATCAAAAAGGCTGACTGCATCGTCGTCCCTTTGAAAAATCCAATGTAGATCCCAAGGCATACGAAAGCCAGGACTCCCAGCAGAAGCCCGTTGCTAAATCCTACTTTCATCTCTTTTACTACCAGCATAAATTTGTCCTTTGCACTCAGACGCTCGTCCATTAAAACACGGATGGTCACCGCCAGTGACTGGGTTCCCACATTTCCGGCCATGTCTAAGATCAGCGACTGGAAACAGATCACGATAGGCAGTACCGCTACCACGCTTTCAAAAGCTCCTACTACCGTGGACACTGCCATTCCCAAAAACAGCAGTATGATCAGCCACGGAAGCCGTTTGGACATACTTTCCCTGGTGGTTTCCTTTAGATCCTCTTCCGCTGTCAAACCAGCTAACTTCGCATAATCTTCACCCATCTCATCATCTACTACTTCGATAACATCCTGGGCTGTGATAATACCAAGTATTTCTTTCTCATTATTTAATACCGGAAGGGAATCCTCTGCGTAGTCTTTGATATTTTCAATGCTGTCTGAAATTTTATCATGATCCATCAAATACGGATAAGATTCACTGATCAGAGCCGAAAGTTCATCATTTTCTCTGGCAATGATCAGGTCTTTCAGGTCAATGGCCCCGTAAAATTTTCCATCGTCATCCGTTACATACAAGGTGGAAATATTGTCATTTTCTCCTGCCTGCTGTATCAGTTCCCGCATGGCCTGCCGTATATTTAAAGACCGGTTGATGCAGATGTAATTGGTGGTCATCAGGCTGCCGATCTCGTCTTCGTCATAGGAGTTGATCAGATTGATGTCCGCCTTTACATCTTCATTTAGGATGGGACGCAGTTTCTCCTTTACATCCTCGTCGATTTCTTCCAGCAAATCCACCGCATCATCGGAATCCATCTCATTGATCACAGCCGCCAGTTTTTCAATCTCGATCTCAGAGATATATTTTTCCGGATCATCTAAGAAAGTGATGATCTCAGACAGCCACTCTGTATCCAGCAGGTGGTAAAAAGCAATCCTCTCGTTTTTATCAAGATTTTCCAGTGCCTGGGCTATGTCGTTGTCATGGTAATCTTGCAGTTTTTCTGTCAGTTCCTCTTTGGACAGTCCGCTTCGGATCAGATCCACGATCTCTTTTATAAATTGGGACTCGTTTGTGTTTGTTGGCATATTTTACGCCTCCTCTCTACGATCAAACTTCTTTGTTATCCTGCTGTTGAAAATCTTTCTTAATAGGTCATTGCCCCTCTTGCCAGTTGATTATAACATAACGCCCCTTCTTTTACAATTTGAGCCACTTAAAAGATTGTTAGCAATGATTATTTGTACAATATTTTGTTATAATACAGCTAAAGCGGATACTGAAAATTCATGAGATCTATTTTTCTCTTGGCTTTTCCCTATATGGGTATATGATGTAGATATAGAAAGAATACATATAGCCTAAATACGGAAAGGGGAAAATAATGACAATTGCTGAACGACTGAAAGGATTAAACACATGGGCATCCACACATTTGTGGTTGTCCATTGTAAATTTCGCAAGATAAGATCATAAAATGGTTGACATTATATCTAAAAAATGCGACGATAACTTATATTAAGTACGCACCTATCAATATTAGAAAACTTTACTAGGGGGGAATAGAGTGGAAGAAAAAATTTTCAGAAATACACGAATGCAACTCGGCATTTTGATCAGCCGCGGTGTCACTATAAAAAATAAGCGTACCGCCAAAAAATTGCTCAGAGATCTTAACTATTATAATCTAATAAATGGTTACAAGGATCCTTTTTTACAGCCAAATTTACCTTATGAAAAATATCTTCCCGGGACAACATTGGCTGAAATTTATGCATTATACGAATTTGATCGAAAATTACGAGTTTTAACACTTGAATATATCCTTAAAATAGAAACACAAGTTAAGTCGCAAATTTCTTATCATTTTTCCAGAATACATGGCCATAAAAATTATCTCAAGCTTGAAAATTTTGATACTCAGGGCATCAAAAAATATGACCAAGTATGCAAATTGTTAAGTACCCTATATAAAAAAATAACACTTAATATCAATAAAGATTTATCTGTTTCTCACTATGTGGGTGGTAAAAATCATCTACCATTGTGGGTACTAGTAAACACACTCTCTATGGGTGATATAAGCAAATTTTATTCTAACATGATTCAAAGCGAACGCAGTACTGTAGCCCGAAATATTAAATGGGGTGTACGAGAACACGAATTAACAAGTTGTTTATTTTCTCTGTCTACCATTCGTAATCGTTGTGCACATGATGAGCGTCTATTTTCATATTTATCCTACATTGACTTATGTAGCAACAAATATTTTCGCTATTTTCATACTCCAGGAAATAGCACAAATAATTATTTTTCTGCTATGATAGCATTTAAAATGTTGTTGCCCGCTAAACATTATCAAGCATTTCATGAACAATTACAAGCGTTGTTTCATGAACTAAACAATCATCTAACTACAATTTCACTCAAAAAAATACGTCATATAATGGGTGTACCAAATAACTGGAATCGGTTAAAGACATTGTAATTCTATCTAACTTTATACCTTGACAAAAAGCAAGATTCATCTTATAATATTGCCACTGATTAAGTTTCCTTAATCAGCATATACTATGTTTGAAAGTACCTTGGTGACCTACGAGGTTCAAGGGCATTTTTTTTAGAGGAGTTGGCTTTGCCGGCTCCTCTATTATTATGTCTGTTATCACAACATCTCCTTGACATTTTTCCCATTCCGTAGTATGGTGTGCCATACTACCTACGACAAGGAGGCAATTTTCTATGACCTTTTATCAAGAATTACAATTAAGTTCAACCGGCTCCAAAGCCTTGATCAAAAACACAACCGATCCCAAAGAGAAAAGACGCCACATTCTTATCTATAATTTTAAAGTCTATCTTGTGATGGCCTTTTGTTTTGTATTTGTGACACTTTTTAGCATGATCTTCGGTTCTGACAACAGCGTAGCCGGGGTGGTTTTCCTGCTGGCTCTTCTGGTACTGCGCCAGGCTGACTTCGGCATCCGCACCTCCCATGGGCTCATATGTATTGCCGGTATTTTTACTCTTTTGATCACCGGTCCCCGCCTGGCCAACACACTGCCGGCACCGGCATCTCTTTTGGTAAATTTCGTCAGCATCCTGCTACTGATGATTCTTGGATGTCACAATGTGATCATGTACAACCAGTCCACCTTCGTTTTAGGATATCTTCTGCTTTACGGCTACGATGTCACCGGCAAAGCGTATTTTCTCCGGATCCTGGGACTGCTTGTCAGCATGATCGTCTGTATGCTCGTTTTTTACAAAAATCAAAAAGAACGCCCTTATCGGCGTAGTTTTCTGGATCTGTTCCGGGAATTTGACCTGAAATCTGCCCGCAGCCAGTGGTATTTATCCCTTACCTGGATCGTCTGCTCGGCTATGTTTTTCATGGAGCTGCTTTCACTGCCCCGTGCCATGTGGGCAGGCATCGCCTGCATGAGCGTGTGCCTTCCTTTCCCGGCAGACAGCAAAGACCGCACTTGGAAAAGAGGGGTATTCAACATCCTTGGCTGTGGCATCTTCCTGGTGTTATATAACACCCTGCCGGCCTGGCTGTATCCATACATTGGCGTAATCGGGGGCATCGGCGTAGGATATTCTGCCGGTTACTCCTGGCAGAACGTCTTTAACACCTTTGGCGCACTTTCCATCGCCAGTTCTCTCTTTGGGGTAAAAACAGCCATTGCTCTCCGCATTGGCACCAATGTGGCAGGTGCTTTGTACGCCTTTCTGTCCTGGCAGATTTTAAGCCGCCTGCTGCCTGTGATCTTCTGTGAAAAAGATTACACTTCCCTGGCAATGTCTTCAAAATAATCATACACGGAATCACCGCTTTTCCCCAGCACACGCAGGAGGATTCCCTGACAACATTCACTGCAGCCGGCCTCCACCTGATCCGGCTTTTTATCCCGGATCATCTGGATCCACCGGCTTTTCTGTTCTCCGTCCGGGGTGTACAGATACAGCAGTCCGTTATGAGTATATTCATTCCACAGTCCCAAGGTATCATAATCAAACCAGGACGGATCCAACAGCGTATGATCTGCCATAGCCAGCGTATCTCCTACATAAATCCTTGTTTTACTCTGGTACCGTTTCATTTGAAACCGTTCCCCCATGGCCACTCGTCCGCAGTTGAAAATATCGCAGTACAAAAAAGAAGAAGAAGGATCCAGATAAATCTCATTTTCCCCCACAAAATCACTGTGGGCAAAAGGAATGACAGGCTTTGGCATATACAGAAGTCTGGCTTCTTTTTCCACCTGGATCCTGGTTTTCTTGATAGTCTTTTCTCCCTTACTGGCAAATACTTTCTCATAACTTTGAGAAGTATATAAAAGGTCCGAATATTCCCCGATCTTTAATTCCAGATCAAACACATCCCCGCTGAGCATGCCGGCGGAAGCGCACATCTGCATGACTTCCGTGCGTTCCCCCTGAATAAACGGTGACATGATCTTATAGGGTGCTTCAAAATAAATATCTTTTATATTGGTTTTCCCATAAGAAAAATCCGTCTCCAGTCTCAAGCTGCTTTT
>JAXDTV010000084.1:0-3838 GCA_034089785.1 Eubacterium sp. | reverse complement strand
AGAAAGATCCAGACGCCAGTGCAGATACAATCCGCTATGTATTGAACGCCAGCGCAAACCTTTACGGCGCAAAAGAACAGTATGGCAACGGTCTGCTGGATGTGGAATATGCAAAAAGCCATTACGAAGATATGAAGCAGGTAGGAAGCAGGTAGGAAGCATAGACCAGAAAGTAGAAGAAACAGATATCGGGCTGTTTGAGGCCAAGACAGAGGAAAACCAGAAATCGGTCGTGGCGTTTGAAGAGACAGGATGTGTGGAAGGAAGCTGGGAAATGGACGATCATGAAAGGTTGATTCCGTCTAATTATTCCAATGTAAAATTGGGGGCTCGGTTAAATGATAAGAAGAGAGTTACATATTCGGATGGAAGCCTTACTCTTTATGGAATGCGATTGCATCCATGGCTTCATGGATATTACCAGCAAGAAGAGGGAAAGAATAAGGGAATGATGGTAAACTATGTGAGTTCCTATATTTATCTGACGGTATTGGCAAATAAATTACAGTATCAGGTGCCGCAAAGCACTACAGTGAATGGCTTGACCTATACAGTAAAAAAGGAGATTGACAGGGAAATCGCCCGTGTGGAAGAAACTGTGCCAGAAGTCAGAACTGGGACACCGGGAGTGCGCCGGGCAATCGTGTGGGGCATGGCGATTCATTCGCTGACAGATACATTTTCCCATAGTGTGTTTATTAAAGGAAGCGATAACCGGTATCATCATATGGTTCATAAACAAGATAATGCATATAAAAAAGATGCTTATTTTACAGGGGTGCATAATACAAAAAAGATCGAAGAAAGGTGGGAATGTGCCAAAGAGGCTGTAAAGAAAGCAATGAAGCGGTATAAAGCTTCGTCTCATCCGTTTGGAACATATGAGGAATTCAGTCCCATATTGGAGGCTACAACATTTAAACTGGGAAATATATCTACCTGTATACTGGATGTAACTAGGAACCAAGGAATAGCAGCGAAATATATGTATGTTAACTATTGTCTTTGATCAGAATGGGGGAATCAGAATGAAAAAGATAGTATTTATACTGTGCATGAGTCTGGCAATGACCATGTGTGCCAGTCCATGTATGGCAAAGCAAAAGAAGGTAACCTACAAGTATAAAGCATCAAATAAGACACTGACGATTTCGGGCAAGCACTTGAAAGGAAAAGGACCGATAGGAATCTTTGATGCATATTATATGCCGACAAAATATGAATACAAATGGAGTTCGCTAAGTGGAAAAGTTAAAAAGGTAGTGTTAAAAAAAGGTGTAGAAAGGATAGGTTATAATGCATTTGGAGATTTTGGAAAGTTAAAATCAGTGAAGTTTCCTAAAACCTTAAAACGAATTGATGATTATGCATTCTGTGCTACTCCTATTCCGAATGTATCATTACCAGATAGAGTTAAATATATCGGTAAAAGTGCTTTCGATATGGATGGTGAAAAAGGAGGGATTGTTAAACTAAAACTTCCACGTAAACTGAAAAGCATTGGGGAATCAGCATTTCGTATGAACAAGATAAAAGAGGTTGTTATACCGGCTGATGTGGAAAATATTGGGGCAGACGCCTTTCAGGAATGTACATCACTAAAAAAGATAGTGATAAAATCTAAAAAGATTAAAAATATAGGTTCCGGAGCGTTTGCGGACATTGTAACGGATGCGGTATTTTATGTTCCAAAAGAAAGGGAGGAGGATTATCGTAAGATATTACTTGGACGAGGCGTGTCAACACCAGAGGAAACGCAGATCATAGCGCAGTAAAGGGGAATATTATGGGGAGCAGAAAGTATGATCAGCTTTTTTTATATGTCAGGGAGGAACCAATATGAATCATCTTCAATGTCTGTTGGAAGATATCTATGCCAACAAGTTTCGATTTATCTGGAATGTCATTCAAATTTCCATTGTATGTATTGTATTGACGTTTATACTGCAGAGTGTAGGTTCTTACACAGATCAGAAAAATAAACTGCAGCATATGACAGAGGCGGGCGAAATCTATATGTTCAAGGATCATACCACCGATGAACAGATGGATGAATTGTTAAGTGGAACAGAGCAGCAGAAAAAGATCCAGAAACTATATCAGTATGCCCGCAAAGCTTTAGAAAAGGCCGGGGATGGCAAGGAATGGATCGCTGATTCTTCGGAGGCGTTTATGCTGACGGATGAACTGCAGATCAAGTACAAAGATGTGATCCCATTTGACTCCGATCAGGGAGTGGCAGAGGTAAAAAAGGTGGCCGTATCTCCTAATTTTTTCCAGGTATATAACATTAAGTATGAAGGAGAGTTAAAAGCCGGAGAAAAAGGACTGCCGCCGGTTGTGCTGGGAGATAAGTACCGTTCCTTGTACAAAACAGGTGACACGATCCGGGGAATGGATGGTGAAGATTACCGGGTGACGGGATTTGTGAATCCGGGAGAGTATTACATAGCACCGGGGGAGAGCAGAGATCCTTATTATCTGGATGACTCTATGATCGTACTGGCGGAGACAGATGCCAAAGATGTAGTTTCCATTTTGAAATATTTTCAGGCGGTATATGTGACAGGCAGTAAAAAACAGGCAATGCAGGAGATATGCCGGTATGCAGGAGAAAATAAGATCCTGCGGTTGGGTATCAACAATTTTTCATATCAGATGCACGCTATTAAAGTGGATTTAAACAATATTTTGATTCTATACGGAGGCATGGCATTGTTGTTCTTTGCCTTTTGTATCGTGTCCATGACAGGAAGTATTTTACATTTCCTGCTGGAGTTTCGGAAGGAACTGGCGGTACACCGCATGGTAGGTGCGGACGAAAAAAGTGTGATCCTGCGGACTTTGATGCCGTTGTGGACGGCGTATGTGGCAGTGGCAGTTATCCTTGTGGCTGTATGCGGATTCGGGGCAGAAAGTGTGTGTGCCTTTGTTATCATGGTGTGCTACATGATCCTTTTGTCCCTTGTACCGGTTCGGATGTTGAGAAAAACCACGATCTGCCAGATGCGTATGGCAGCCTATGAGTAAAGGGGGGAGAAGATGAAGCAGTTTTTTTACAAATCAGGGTTAATGACGGCTGTGCTGATCATGGCATCCATGGTATTTGTGTTAAGTGCGGTGGCTTATTTTAACCAGAAAAATCTTTATAAACCGCTGGAGCAGATGACGGATGATTATGCAGTTGCTTACGGAGAAACGGAATCTCTGGCAGATCTGTGCAAAGGATGGCAGAAGGATGGAGAAACGGATTTTAAAGTCCGGGGAATGAAACTGACGGATGGCTGTGCTCTCCAGTGGGGCAGTGATCCGGAGTTTCCATTGGCGGAAGGACGGCTTTTTGATGCCGGTGACTATGAGAAAGGAACCGATACAGCCTTGATCCGGGAAGACATAGAAGCGCTGTGTGAGAAAAGGGATGGAAAACTCTACATAACTATCGGGGATGAAGAGTACGAGGTAATTGGAAAATACCGTGAAAAAAATTCTACGGATGATCGGAACAGTCGATATATCGTAAATCTCTATGCGAAAAATCTACCGGTGACAGAGGGGCAGTACCTGTTTTATGACGGGGGAGCGGACAGTTTGTCACGGCTGCAGAGTGCCGGTGAAAAACAGGGCAGCAAACTGTCATGTAAAAGAGCGTCGGAAGCATCGGAGATCATCAATAAGAATATACTGGCGGATGCCAGTGGGATATTGACGATCCTTTTGCTGGCGGGAATCTTTGTACTGATGAATATTTTCTCCGGCTTTAAGTCTGCTTATCGGAAATGACCTGGAATGGCAAGGGGTGGCCCTTTCTTTTGGGGCAGTCGGTCTTTTGTGTACCGTG
>JAXDTV010000052.1:0-4700 GCA_034089785.1 Eubacterium sp. | reverse complement strand
ATGGATTTGGGTAGCAAAACAACAATGGGACGATTTTTTATATCTCCCACCAATTCAATCATATAACTGCCAAGTTTTTGTGCCTGCTCCTGTAACATGGCAAATGTACAATCATCTTCATTATGCCGGATTGCTTTTTTTTCAGGAACTCTTTTTACTGTCTCCTCAAAATAGTCTAATACTGATTTGTACATGATCCTGCCCCCTCATCTTTCCTTTACTGTACTGTTGTTACATTTCCATAAGAGTATTCTTTTACCAGTGGTTTCGAATCATATGGCTCTGCCAGGAAGCAATTTACATCCTTGGTCAGCCACTCAACCTCTTTATCATATGCTGCCTGCTCTGTGAAACAGGCAATGGATGAATTACCCACTTTCTTTTTAATAAATGATCCATCCCGAATCAGTTCTTCTTCAAATGTCGGTGGTACACATGGCAGTACATCTCTATATTTTACATATAAGATATGCTTATCTGGTCTGGAAACACCTTCTGCATCAATAATATGCCCCTCAAATTCCATATCATAACGGTATGGCACCCGGAGCTTTTCCTCAACATAATGCATCTGTGTATGGCACTGTGCCAGCTGGGCACCGAAAAACATAATCCGCGTATTCTCTGTGTTGTGAAAACGGTCAAAAAAGCTGCCCTCACCCAGTGACTTGCTGCCACTGACCTCTGCAAGTTCTTTCTTCTCTCCTACCACACATACAGACATCAACGGATCCTCTGAACGTACAGCCTCCGGCAATTTTCTTACATACTCATTGATCATACCCATTTTGCACTTCGTATTTTTGACATCATAGTCTTCCCTGTTGCCATAACTGAATGTAAAAGTAGGAAACACCAGGGTTTTCACTCCCAATTCGCAAATAGCATCATACAAAACTGCCACCAGTTCCTTGCGCTTAAGTTCTCTGGTAGGAAGTCCAAAAGACAGATCTGTGTGAACCAAAAGGACATCACAGTCATCTGCTTTTACATCTCTCATTGCCTGAACCAGATCCCCATAGGTAACCCAGTTCTTGTCCCTGTCTTGAAATAACTTAAGATCTGCTGCTCTCTTCACTTATAATCTTCCTCCATCCACGAAAAATTTTCTTCCTGTGATAAATTTCGATGCATCACTTAACAAATAAGCGGTCATATTGGCAATATCAGCCGGCTCTCCTAACGCCATCAACTGCTGCCCAACAATGTTACTTTCCTCTCCGCTTGTATCTGAAAAAGACTGTGCCATGGGAGTTGCAATGGGGCCGGGTACTACTGCATTGACACGGATCTTCTTATCCGCCAGTTCCACTGCCAGAGAGGACACTGCCATCTCTAGGGCTCCTTTTGTGGCCGCGTAAACACTCATGCATTTTTGCGGATAGTGAGCATTTACAGCAGACATACATACAGCACTGCCGCCATCGGAATTCGTTTTCTTGGCAAAATGTTTCATAAGTTCCATAAAGGAAACATAGTTCACTGCAAACATATCCTGAATCACTGCCGCTGATACCACCTTTAACGGTATAACTTTGGCAATCCCAGCACAGTGAACAAGACCATCTAATTTTTTTCCGGTCTGCTTTATTTGTCTGAATACCTCTGCATATCGGTCAAATTCTCTCAGTTCCAGTGGGATAACCACATGGCCCTCACCACTCAGTTTGTCTCTCGTCTCCTGTAATCGTTCTTCATTTCGTCCCAGCAAAACCACTTCTGCTCCCAGCTGGCTGACTAAAACTGCGGTCTCTCTTCCAATTCCGGAAGATGCTCCGGTGATTAAAATTCTTTTACCGGTTAAGTCCATCGGATTTATCATTTTTATTTCTCCATGTTTTTCATTAAGTCACTTACTTTTACATAAGAACGGATCTCAGATGCATGTGGATATTTTCCAAAATGTTCATCCATCATGGCGATCACGGATAAAACTGCTACCGAATCCCATGTTTCAAAATCTTCCAGAACCATGTCCTCTTTTACATCATCCACATCTACTTCTAAAATATCTGCAATAATTTCAAGTTTTTCTTCTCTAGTCATTTTTAACTCTCCTTTTATTTTCTACACGCCTGCGGATACCGGGATCGCAGCACCTGTAATATATTTTGATCTGTCAGATAATAAAAACTCTGTCAGATAAGCAATCTGAATCGGTTCGATCACACCAAGAGGCATCTGATCGATTCCATTGTTCATTCCAAACCTTCCACCTTCTGCTACCATCGGTGTGTCAACATAAGATGGCATGATCGCATTTACTCTTATTTTTCTCTTCAAAAATTCTTTTGACATCACTTCTACCATGGAATTCAATGCCGCCTTTGATGCCGCATAGGACACCTGCCCCATAACCGGTCTGGTGGCTGCCAAAGACGAAATCGCAACCACAGATGCCTGTTCATTGGAATACCTTTTCCCGCCAAAATATTTTCCCAGTTCAGCAAAAGACATACAATTTACCCGCATGGTTTCTTCTACATTCTGTATCGAAACACTCCTTACCGGCATTGGTTCTGAAATTCCTGCCGAATGAACCATTCCATCCAGTTTCAGACCATTTTCACGGCAAAAGTCAAAAATCCCCCGAATTTTTTCCGTATGATTAAGATCACAGACATATGTGTATGCCTTGTCTCCAATCTGTTCTTTTATTTCTCTTAATCTCTCTTCGTTTCTACCAATCAAGATCACAGTAGCTCCCTGCTTTGCCAGATATAATGAGATTTCTTTTCCTATTCCTGAAGAGGCTCCTGTGATCAATATATTTTTCTCTACCATAACTCACCTTCTATCGGTCATTATAACAAAAATCAGTTACTTCAATTGGGTAGATATGATCTGTATCCATATCCAGAACCACATTGGACCAGGCCAGTCCTACGCCGTAACCGCACATGTAAAACCGCACTCTCTTTTTCTTCTTGATCTCTTCCGCATTGTTACAGATCGTGAAAGGAAGCGTCGCCGTAGAAGTGTTGCCATATTCTTCATAAGAACGGAGCACCTTGTTCATATCCATGTCGCACTCTCGTGCAATTCCATCCACGATCAGTTTTTGAGCCTGATGCAGTATATAATAATCAATGCTTTCTTCCTGAATATCAAAGTGACTGCGCATTTCACGGATACTTTGACATACTTCGTTTAACGAAAACAGCAACACTGCATTTCCATCCATGGTCAGGTTGCCATCCAGTCCTACACTGATATACTTATATCTCTCTCCATCTGTCTTCTGTGCATACAACAGTTTATTGCCTGCTTCTATTTCAATGGCAGTAGCACTGGCGCCATCTCCAAACAACAACGAATCGGTCGTTGGCACTTCCGGCATTTCACGATAGCGTCCGTCTCCCACGAATAACAAGCCTTTCCCTCCTGTATTTTGCAGTAGGGAAGATATGATCTGCAGGCCACTGACATATCCGGTACAGCCAAGATTTACATCAAATGCCAGACAATCCTGTCCTATATGTAATCTTTTCTGGATCAGCATGGCGGTGGATGGTGTGTGGAAATCGGGAGACTGCGTCACATTTACGATTGCCCGGATTTCATCTCGATTCCAGCCCAGTTCCGTCAGAAGTTTCTCACCACACACACTGCTAAGATCTGCTGCCGACTGTCCTTTTCCCATAACATGTCTGTGTTTGATCCCAGTCAGGGCCACCTGCTTTTTTGCTCTCCGGTTACCTAATGTCTCAGCCACCTGCTCATTGTCGATCACTGTCTTAGGGGCAGCGGATGCAATACCACAAATCTTAATATTGTCAAATTCACCGTACATACTCTATTCTCCTTCATATTACTTTAAGTAGTCGCAAATATCCTGTACCGTTTCAAACTGAAGGATTTGATCACTTGTAAGGTTGGTTCCGTACAATTCGCGGACTTTTGCTGCCAATGCCAGGGTTGACAAAGAATCCCATTCCTCCAAATCCGCCAGAACCATCTCTGGTTTCAATGTATCATCATAATCCATTATATCCTCTAATAATTCCAATTTTTCTTCTAAACTCACTTTTTGTCCTCCTTAACTCGGTCTGTCTTGATCGGCGTCTCCGCGGAACACATCTAACTGTCCCCACAAAGATGTCGCAAAGTAAATATCTGTATTTTTTTGTTCAAATGGAGCAAAATGATTTGGGATAATTGCTTCCTCCTCTTTGCACCATGAAAAACCTGCTGTAAATAAATATTTCTCCGGAACACCGTAGCAATATATATCCATAAATTCATAGTGATTTTCATCGACAAAACGGTACATCTCCGAAGCCGTATCAATGATTTCCTCATACGGTCCATAAAAATCCACAATCTTGCAGATTCTGGCTCCATCGTACCGTTCTTCTCTCAAAACCATAAAAGACTTCATACCGCCATCTTCATTCTGAATTCCCAGAAACCGATACTCATAAATCGGATGCTGTAAAAAACGATGCTCCACATATCCAAAATCCTTATACGGAACTCTCTTTCGCTGAAAAGAATCGTCAAACACTTGCAGCAATTCTTCCCTTGTCTGCAGTTCAACCAGCTTCTTTTTGGATATCCCGGATATTCTTTTTTGCTTCTGTCTCACTTTAGCAATATGATATTCCGGACATTCTCCTAATACATACAAGTGTCCCATGGCATCTACATAGCATCCCAGGTAACGATTGATCTTTACCGCCCGCTTATTTAATCCCGGG
>JAXDTV010000100.1:0-10211 GCA_034089785.1 Eubacterium sp. | reverse complement strand
ACAGCGCTGGGAACGACGGATCTGACTAAAGTTTTATACAGAGAATATGCAGATTCGGATACCACGATCCTTCACAAGCAGAAGGTGACTGATGAGAAAGGTACACAGTGGGCCGATGGATATCCGGTATCCACAGATGTTACGTTCTATGTTCCTTACAAGCTGAAAGACTGGCAGAATGGATACACGGTTTTGCGTGTGTACACTCAGGGACGGGTTTATAATACTAAGAAAAACCTTATGGTGCAGGGTGAAGAAGAATATACAGATATAACCATCTCAGCCAGAGATTTGTTTAATCTGCAGTAAACATAATAAAGCAGCCAGCCGCATTGCCGGCCGGCTGTTTTCTTTGGAAAAACATAAGGAAATAAAAGGAGACTCAAATGAATATAAAAGAAATCCGGCAGGAATTTGAAATGACAGACATGGGAGAGTGGACTTCTCTTATGAAAAAATATGAATCCGATCCAAGAAGCGGAGTGCAGAAACTTCTGCTTTCCCGCCAGAAGAAGATCCGGGCCTTTGAAAAAGAAAACGAGAGGCTGGAAACGATGCTCGCCTTTGAGAAAAAATACGGAACTGAATATGAATGTATCTGCGGCATCGATGAGGCAGGACGGGGACCTTTTGCAGGCCCGGTAGTGGCCGGGGCAGTGGTCCTTCCCAAAGGATTAAAAATACCGGGGCTGAATGATTCTAAACAGGTTTCTGCTAAAAAAAGAGAAGAATTGTTCGATATAATTAAGGAGAAAGCAGTTTCTTATGGCATTGGTATGAGTTCTCCGGCAAGGATTGATGAGATTAATATCTTGCAGGCAACTTATGAGGCGATGGCGCTGGCAGTGAAGGATCTGAATGTTGTGCCGGATCTTTTGTTGAATGATGCTGTTACGATCCCACAGATACCAGTCAAACAGATTGGGATCATAAAGGGGGACGCCAGAAGTCTTTCCATTGCAGCAGCCAGCATTATGGCAAAAGTAACAAGGGACCACCTGATGGAAGAATATGCCCAGTTATATCCGGAATATGGCTTTGAGAAAAATAAAGGATACGGTTCGGCGGACCACAGAGAGGCATTGCAGAAATATGGTCCATGTCCGATCCACAGGCGCACCTTTATCCATAACTGGGTGAAACAATAAAGGAGGAATTGGATGCAGGAAAAGAAGACAGCGGTAGCACTGGAGTATGAGACCGGCGAGAAAGCACCAAAAGTCGTTGCATCCGGCCGTGGATATCTGGCGGACAAGATTGTAGAAGTGGCAAAAGAGTCAGATGTGCCGGTGCACAAAGATGCTAAACTGGCAAGATCTCTGTCTGTACTGGATATTGGTGAGTACATACCACCGGAGCTGTATTCTGTGGTAGCAGAAGTTCTTGTATTTGTTGATAATATGGACCGCATACAGGAAAAAATCAAAAGATAACAGAGGATAACAGGGGGATATTTGGATGCAGGGAGAAAATAAAAGAAAAACAGGCACTTTTTATGAAGAAATGGCAGCCAGATATCTGGAATCTAAAGGATATAAGATTCTGGACAGAAATTATCACTGCCGGGCGGCGGAGTTAGATCTGATCGCACTGGATGGAGAGTGTCTTTGCTTTGTAGAAGTAAAATATCGGAAAAATGCAGCCTATGAGGCTCCCAGAGGTGTTGTGACCAATGCGAAGATGAACAAAAACCGTCTGGGAGCTCGTTTTTATTGCATGGAACATGGTATCAGTGAATGGCATCCCATGCGTTTTGATGTAGTGATGATCATAGGAGAAAAACTGATTCATTATGAGAATGCGTTTGAAGGCAGGTAACAGAACTTGTCTAAAATAATTTTTTGTGATATAGTAATAACGATTGTGATAAGATAGATAAAGAAATGGAGATAATTATGGGAAAACCAATTTTGGCCATTGTAGGTAGACCGAATGTGGGGAAATCAACTCTGTTTAATACATTAGCAGGAGAAAAAATTTCCATCGTGAAAGATTATCCTGGTGTGACCAGGGATCGTATCTATGCGGATGTTACCTGGCTGAACCACTCTTTTTCACTGATCGATACCGGCGGAATCGAGATGGACAGCAAAGACCAGATGCTTAAACATATGAGAGAGCAGGCCAACATAGCCATTGATACAGCCGATGTTATTTTGTTTATTGTAGATGTGAGACAGGGACTGGTAGATGCAGATTATAAAGTGGCAGATATGCTTCGTCGTTCCGGCAAGCCGGTTATTTTAGTTGTAAATAAAGTAGATAATTTTCAGAAATATATGCCGGATGTGTACGAGTTTTACAATCTTGGCATAGGGGATCCGCACCCTGTATCAGCCAGCAGTAAACTGGGGCTGGGTGATATGCTGGATGCCGTGCTGGACGTAATCGATCTGGACAAGATCGAACAGGAAGAAGATGAGAGACCGAAGATTGCGGTAGTTGGAAAACCGAATGCCGGCAAATCTTCGCTGATCAACCGTCTGTTAGGAGAAAACCGTGTGATCGTTTCAGATGTGGCCGGTACTACAAGAGATGCCATTGACACGGAGATCGTTCACAATGATACAGAGTATGTATTTATTGACACGGCAGGACTGCGCCGTAAAAGCAAGATCAAAGAGGACATTGAAAGATACAGTATCATCCGTACTATTGCGGCTATTGAAAGAGCGGATGTGGTGATCCTTGTGATTGATGCCACAGAAGGTGTTACGGAGCAGGATGCCAAGATCGCAGGTGTGGCACATGACCGGGGCCGCGGCCTTATTATAGCGGTCAATAAATGGGATGCACTGGAAAAAGATAATTCCACAGTGAAAGAATTCACCAAAAAGGTACGGGATATCCTGTCCTTTGTGCCGTATGCTGAGATCATGTTTATTTCGGCACTGACCGGCCAGCGTACCAACAAGATTTTTGATGTACTGGATGTAGTGATCCAGAATCATGCACTGCGGATCCAGACAGGAGTCCTGAATGAAATTTTGATGGAAGCGGTAGCCATGCAGCAGCCGCCTTCAGACAAAGGAAAACGCCTGAAATTATTCTATATGACCCAGGTAAGTACCAAACCGCCGACTTTTGTGCTGTTTGTGAACAACAAAGAACTGATGCATTTTTCTTATCAGCGTTATATAGAGAACAGGATCCGGGAGACTTTTGGTTTTGCCGGAACTCCGATCCGGATCTTTATCAGGGAAAGAAAAGAAAAGGAGTAAAGATACTGTGTATGGATTACTTGCGATAATTTTATTAGCGATAGGATATTTTTTCGGATGTTTTTCTACCGGCTATATTGTGGGCAAAATGAATGGCCACGATATCCGGACAGAGGGCAGTGGTAATATAGGCACGACCAATGCTCTGCGTACCATGGGAGCCAAAGGCGGAGCACTGACTTTTGGAGGAGACCTTTTGAAAGCGTTTATTCCGACTCTGGTTGTCCGTTTTGTTATGTGTCCCCGCATGGACATGGATCTGGAGTATACATATCTGTTTACTTTGATCGTGGGACTGGGTGTTGTGATCGGTCACAATTTTCCTTTTGAACTTCATTTCAAGGGAGGAAAAGGAATTGCTGTGTCAGCAGCGGTGATCGTAGCATCTTCGGCCGGGACCAGACTTGGGTGGTGGATGATCGCAGGAGGTATCGTACTTTTTGTAGCAGTAGTAGCACTGACAAGATATGTATCTCTTGGCTCATTGATGGTAATATGGTATTTCCCAATCTACACAGTGTGCCGGTTTATTAAAAGCCCTGTGGCAGTGTATATGATCATAGTGTCGATGCTTTTTGTGATCCTGGCATATATTAAACATGCCGGAAATATCAAAAGACTGCTGAATGGTACAGAGCGTAAGTTTGGTGAGAAAAAACAAGGATAAAATATTAGTATATTTAAGGAGAAAAAAGATGAAACGAGTTAGTTTTTTAGGAGCTGGAAGCTGGGGAACCGCCTTGGCTATTTTGTGTGCAAATAACGGACATAAGGTTACGATCTGGTCAAAAGTACAGGAAGAGATCGATATTTTGAAGGAGCACAGAGAGCATATTTACCGTTTGCCGGGAGTAAAACTGCCGGATACCATTGAGATTGAAAGTGATCTGGAAAAAGCATGCACAGATCAGGATATTATCGTATTTTCTGTGGCATCCCCTTATGTGCGATCTACAGCAAAAGAGGCAAAAGCCTTTATTAAGCCGGGACAGATCGTTGTAAATGTTGGTAAAGGAATTGAAGAGGCTACACTGCTGCCTCTCTGTGATGTGATCGAAGATGAGATCAAAGGTGCAGATGTGGCTGTTTTATCCGGACCAAGCCACGCAGAGGAAGTGTCAAAAGGAGTTCCTACCACGGTAGTAGTAGGTGCAAAAACAGAAAAGACAGCTGCTTTTGTACAGGATGTATTTATGGGAAGCAGATTCCGTGTTTATACAAGCCCGGATATCATCGGTATTGAGTTAGGTGGTTCGTTGAAAAATGTCATTGCACTGGCAGCCGGTATTCTGGATGGAATGGGTCTGGGTGACAATACCCGAGCTGCATTAATGACCAGAGGAATTGCGGAAATATCCAGACTGGGACTGGAATTAGGCGGAAAGATGGAGACTTTCTGTGGATTAAGCGGTATCGGTGATTTAATTGTTACTTGTACCAGTACCCACAGCCGTAACCATACATGCGGTTATCTGTTGGGACAGGGCAAAACACTGGAAGAAGCCAAAGAAGAGATCAAGCAGGTTGTGGAAGGTGTTAACTGTGCCAAGGCTGCTATGGCCCTTGCCAACAAGCATCATGTGACAATGCCGATCGTGGAGCAGATCAATGCTATTTTGTTTGCTCACAAGACACCGGTGCAGGCGATCCAGGATCTTTTGGAGCGCGATAAAGCAAATGAGTATAACAGTTTGAAATGGTAAATATTAAAAAAAATTAAATTTTTTGTTGACATAAGAGATAATCTGTGTATACTAAACTTATAAATAATTTAAACCGTTGACCGAGAGAAGTAGCAGTTGGATTGTTTTCAGAGAGTCGCTGGCTGGTGTGAAGCGACAGCATGATAATTGTGAATGGACTCGGGAGGGCAGCTTGAAATCTTTGAAAGTAGACGCTGACGGAGACCTGAACCGTTATCTGCAGGAGTGTATGTTAGTACATGATTGAGTGGATTACACCGTAATCAAACAGGGTGGTACCGCAGGAGATTTTACAACTCTTGTCCCTTTCCTTTTAGGAGAGGGGCAGGAGTTTTTTTTATTATACAAGAAAGGAAGGTCGTTGCATATGACACCTACAATGGAAGAGTTAAAACAGTATGTTGGACGGTATGATATTGTACCGATTCAGGAGGAAATTTACGCAGATGTGGTAACACCGATTTATCTTCTGCGAAAGATTGCAGCCAGCAAGAAAAATTATTATCTGCTGGAAAGTGTAGAAGGTGGAGAAAAATGGGGACGATATTCCTTCCTTGGATACGATCCGATCATGAGAGTTACCTGCCAGGAGAAAAAGGTGATGATCAAAGAGGGACTGAAGCAAAAAGAGGTAGACACAACAGATTCCCTTTCGGTGGTAAGAGATATATTAAAACAATACCAGGCACCGAAAATAAAGGATATGCCACCATTTGCCGGCGGATTCGTAGGATATTTTTCTTACGCCATGATCGCTCATGCAGAACCTAAATTGAAGATCCAGAGAGGTGAATTTGCAGATTACGACTTAATGTTGTTTGATAAAGTTATTGCTTATGATCACCTGAAGCAGAAAATCGTTCTGGTGGCCAATGTAAGAGTTGGTGAAAATCTGGAAGAAAACTATGAAAAAGCCAGAAAAGAAATAAAAGAAATTGTATCGCTCATCCGGGATACAACATCACTTGAAGATGAGCCGGTGTATGATAAAGTACAGTTTGAGTGCAATGTGACAGAAGAAGAATACGCAGGGATGGTAGAAAAGACAAAGGATTATATTTTTGACGGAGATATTTTCCAGGCTGTAATATCCAGACGGTTTACCAGTGACTATGAAGGCAGTCTGATCAATCCATACCGGGTGCTTAGAACTACCAATCCATCTCCGTACATGGTGTACATGAATATGGAAGATGTGGAGATCATGAGTACTTCACCGGAAACGCTGGTCCGCCTGCAGGATGGCAGACTTGTTACCTTCCCGGTGGCAGGATCCAGACCGAGAGGAAAGGATGAAAAGGAAGATGATGCTCTGGTAGCAGATCTGATGTCGGATGAGAAAGAATTGTCAGAGCACAATATGCTGGTGGATCTGGGAAGAAATGATCTGGGACGGATCTCCCAGTACGGATCTGTGGAAGTAACCAAGTATCAGATGATCCACAAGTATTCCAAGATCATGCATATTTGTTCTCAGGTAGAGAGTAACATCCGTCCGGATATGGATTCACTGGATGCCATCAAGTCGGTGCTGCCGGCAGGAACCTTATCCGGGGCGCCAAAGATCAGAGCCTGTGAGATCATAGACGAGCTGGAGCCGGTGCCAAGAGGAATTTATGGCGGAGCGTTGGGCTATGTTGATTTTGGCGGAAACATGGATACTTGCATCGCAATCAGGATGGCAGTGAAAAAGAACAACAAAGTCTATGTACAGGCAGGAGGCGGCATTGTGGCAGACAGCGTGCCGGCCAATGAATATCAGGAATCTGCCAATAAAGCAAAAGCAGTGATGCTTGCCATTGAAAATGCAAAGGAGGCTGTGAGAATATGATCTTATTGATTGATAATTATGATAGTTTTTCCTATAATCTGGTGCAGTATATTGGAACGATAAATCCCCACATCAAGGTAATACGAAACGATGAACTTACCGTGGATGAAATCGAAAAACTTCATCCGGATCACATTGTTTTGTCGCCGGGTCCCGGTTATCCAAAAGATGCCGGAGTGTGTGAAGAAGTAGTATTGAAACTCCAGGGAAAAGTACCGATCCTTGGTGTATGCCTGGGACATCAGGGAATCTGTGAGGTGTACGGTGCCACCATCTGTCATGCCAAACAGCTGATGCATGGAAAGAAAAGTACTGTAACGATAGATACGAAAAAACCTATTTTTGCAGGATTGCCGGAAAAAGCCGAGGTGGCAAGGTACCATTCCCTCATTGCGGATATGGATACTATACCGGAGGAACTGGAAGTAATCTCGGTAGATGAGAACAATGAGGTCATGGCAGTAAAACACAGACAGTATGATGTGTATGGATTACAGTTTCATCCTGAATCTATTATGACACCGGATGGAATGAAAATAATAGAAAACTTTTTGAACTTACGGTAAAGGAGAGATTGATATGATACAGGAAGCAATTCACAAAGTAATCAACAGGCAGGATCTGACCTATGAAGAGGCAGTAGAAGTAATGGGGGAAATTATGTCAGGGGAGGCAAGCCAGATCCAGATGGCCACTTTCCTCACAGCACTCCGCATGAAAGGTGAAACCATTGAAGAAATCACAGCTTGTGCCCAGGGCATGAGAAATGCCGGAGCACACATTGCACCAAACTGCGAGGCTGTAGAAATTGTGGGAACCGGTGGCGACGAGGTAGGAACCTTTAACATTTCTACTACATCAGCCTTTGTTATGGCGGCAGCCGGTGTGCCGGTTACCAAGCACGGAAACCGTAGTGTATCCAGTAAGAGTGGCGCAGCCGATGTGCTGGAAAAACTGGGGGCCAATCTGATGTTGGATGAAGAGAAGGCCATGGAAGTATTAAAGAAAACTAATATGGTATTTTTATTTGCTCAGAAGTATCATCCGGCTATGAAAAATGTAGGTCCGGTAAGATCTGCCATGAAAGAGCGCACGGTATTCAATATATTGGGACCTCTGACTAACCCGGCCAATGCCAGCCGGCAGTTATTAGGTGTTTACACCGATGAACTGGTAGAAAAACTGGCCGATGTACTCAGCAACCTGGGTGTAAAAGCCGGCATGTCTGTATGTGGTGACGGACATCTGGATGAGGTTACTGTCACAGGACCGACTCACTGCTGTGAGATCCGGGACGGAAAGAAAATTTCCTATGATATCACTCCTGAGCAGTTTGGATTGAAAACATATGACCAGTCAGAGATCATTGGGGGAACACCGGAGGAAAATGCCCGGATCACAAAGGACATTTTAAGAGGCAAAGAACAGGGCGCCAAACGGGATATTGTGCTGATGAATGCCGGACTTGGTATTTATCTTGGCATTGATGGCATTACCATGGAGGAAGGTGTTCAGAAAGCAAAAGAAGTAATCGACAGCGGAGCAGCTTACCGGAAGATGGAAGAATTTGTGAAAGCAACACAGGAGTGAGACCATGATATTAGATGAAATAGCAGAAAAAACAAGGATCCGGGTAGCCGTTGCAAAACAAAAGATTTCACCGGAAGAGATGAAACAAAAGGCGCTGACTTGTGAGATCCATCGAGAATTTCCTTTTGAAAAGGAACTGAGAAAAAAGGGGATTTCCTTTATCTGTGAGGTAAAAAAGGCATCACCATCCAAAGGAATCATTGCAGAAAAATTTGATTACCGGAGCATCGCGGAGTCTTATGAAGAGGCAGGTGCCGGGGCAATTTCCGTGCTGACCGAGCCGGAATATTTTAAAGGAAGCATTGAATATCTGAAAGAGATCGCAGAGGATGTAAAGATCCCGCTTCTCCGCAAGGATTTTACTGTGGATGAGTATATGATTTACGAAGCCAAGGCGGCAGGGGCATCCATCGTACTTCTGATCTGTGCTATTTTGGATGAAGAAACATTAAAACATTATATAGAGATCGCCGATTCTCTTGGTTTGTCAGCGCTGGTAGAAGCACATGATGAAGAAGAGATCCAGATGGCTCTCAGGGCAAAGGCCCGGATCATCGGCGTTAACAACCGCAACCTGAAAGATTTTACGGTAGATATCCATAATGGAATAAGGCTGCGGGAGAAGGTGCCTCAGGATGTTTTGTTTGTGGCCGAAAGCGGAATCCGTACAAGAGAAGACATAGAGGAACTGGAAAAAGCCCATGTAAATGGTGTTTTGATCGGTGAAACCTTTATGAGAGCAGAAAATAAAAAAGCCATGCTGGCAGAATTAAAAGGAGAGAACAAATAATGTCAAACGGAAGATTTGGTATTCATGGAGGACAGTATATACCGGAAACTCTTATGAATGCAGTAATAGAACTGGAAAAAGCATACGATCACTATAAAGATGATCCGGCTTTTGTAAAAGAATATAATGATTTGTTAAATGAATATGTAGGACGGCCTTCCCGTCTGTACTACGCATCCCACATGACAGAAGATCTGGGGGGAGCAAAGATTTACCTGAAACGAGAGGATTTAAACCACACCGGATCCCACAAATTAAATAATGCCCTTGGCCAGGCTCTTTTGGCTAAAAAGATGGGTAAAAAGCGTCTGATCGCAGAGACCGGAGCCGGTCAGCATGGTGTGGCAACGGCTACCGTAGCAGCCCTTCTTGGCATGGAATGTGAGATCTATATGGGAAAAGTAGATACAGACCGTCAGGCTCTGAATGTATACCGGATGGAACTGTTGGGAGCAAAAGTGCATCCTGTTACCAGCGGGACACAGACGCTGAAAGATGCGGTTAATGAGACACTTCGTGAGTGGACCAGACGTATTGATGATACCCATTATGTCATCGGATCCGTCATGGGACCACATCCATTTCCTACTATTGTAAGAGATTTCCAGAGTGTCATCGGCAAGGAAATCAAACAGCAGATGCTGGAAAAAGAGGGAAGATTGCCGGATGTTGTTATGGCCTGCGTAGGAGGTGGCAGTAATGCCATGGGAGCATTTTATGATTTTATCCCGGATAAAGAAGTGGAATTGATCGGCTGTGAAGCAGCCGGCCGGGGAATCCATACAGCCGATACAGCAGCTACTATTGCTACCGGAACACTGGGAGTGTTCCATGGCATGAAATCTTATTTCTGTCAGGATGAATACGGACAGATCGCACCGGTATATTCTATTTCCGCTGGTCTGGATTATCCGGGAATCGGACCGGAGCATGCCAATCTGTATGATACAAAGAGAGCAAAATATGTGTCGATCACAGATGATGAGGCTGTGGATGCTTTTGAGTATCTCTCAAGGATCGAGGGAATCATCCCTGCCATCGAAAGTTCTCATGCACTGGCTTATGCGAAAAAACTG
>JAXDTV010000094.1:0-8838 GCA_034089785.1 Eubacterium sp. | reverse complement strand
CGTTTGAAGAGACAGGATGTGTGGAAGGAAGCTGGGAAATGGACGATCATGAAAGGTTGATTCCGTCTAATTATTCCAATGTAAAATTGGGGGCTCGGTTAAATGATAAGAAAAAATATATAGAAAATGGCAAATATGTGTTTTATGGCATGAGGCTGCATCCATGGCTCCATGGGTATTATCAAAAAAGCGAAGATGGCCCGATTGAAATGACTAATTATGTCAGTAATTATATCTATTTGACTAAAGTAGCGAACAATCAGAAGTATACGCTGGATACTAAGTTGCCAAATGGACTGACAGCCCAGGCCAAAAAGCAAATCGACAGTGAAATGGCCTATGTGAATCTGGCAGTAAAGGAAGCGAGAGACGGCTCACCGGGAGTGCGCCGTGCGATCATGTGGGGCATGGCAATTCATTCGCTGACAGATACATTTTCCCATAGTGTATTTATCAAAGGAAGTGATGGGCGGTATCACCATATGGTCCATGACCAGGATAAAGCATATAATAAAGATGCCTATTTTACGGGAGTGCATGATAAAAAGTGGATTGAAGAAAGGTGGGAATGTGCTAAAAAGGCCGCACAGGCGGCAATGGCCCAGTATAACAATCCGACCCATCCCTGTGGAACATATAATGAATTCAGTTCCATATTGGAGGCTACAACATTTAAGTTGGGAAATATATCTACCTGTATACTGGATGTAACTAAGAATCAAGGAATAGCAGCGAAGTATATGTATGTTAATTATTGTCTTTGATCAGAATGGGGGAATCAGAATGAAAAAGATAGTATTTATGTTATGTATGAGTCTGGCAGTAACCATGTGTGCCAGTCCGTGTATGGCAAAGCAAAAGAAGGTAACCTACAAGTATAAAGCATCCAATAAGACATTGACGATTTCAGGTAAATATTTGAAAGGAAAGTTGCCGGAAGGAATGATGGGAGCATATGACGAAACAATAAGATATGATTATAAATGGAGTTCTCTAAGTGGAAAGGTTAAAAAGGTAGTACTGAAAAAAGGTGTGGAACGGATAGGGCATAATGCATTTGGAGATTTTAGAAAGTTAAAGTCTGTGAAGTTTCCTAAGACTTTAAAGCGAATCGATGCGTATGCTTTTTCAGCCGCACAGATTAGTAATCTACAATTACCAGATAATGTAACAGTTATAGGTGAGGCGGCTTTTTATCCTTCGGTAACCAGTGGCACAATCAAAAAGATTAAGTTGCCAGCAAAGTTGAAAACAATCGGTAAATCGGCGTTTGAGGACCAGAAATTTAAAGAATTGACGATCCCGTCCAATGTAGAAAAGATTGGCTCTTATGCTTTTTCAGGATGTCAGTCGTTAAACAAGATAGTGATAAAGTCGAAGAAACTGAAAAAAATAGGTCCGCTGGCTTTTGGGGATATTGCGCATAATGTGGTATTTTATGTTCCTAAAGAGAAAGAGGAGGAATATCGTGAGATGTTACTTGGACGGGTTGTGTCAACACCATATACACCGCAGATCATAGCCCAGTAAGAAGGAGGGGAGCAGAAAGTATGATCAACTTTTTTTTAATACAAAGAATGGGGGAATCAGAATGAAAAAGATAGTATTTATGCTGTGCATGAGTCTGGCAGTTACCATGTGTGCCAGTCCATGTATGGCAAAGCAAAAGAAGGTAACTTACAAGTATAAAGCATCCAATAAGACATTGACGATTTCAGGTAAAAATTTAGGACATATGCAGGCAGGATTTCCTATATCAGATAGAAATCCCGATAAATACCAGTACAAATGGCACTCTAAACGAAAAAAAACAGAAAAAATAATATTAAAAAAAGGTGTTCGTACAATAGGAGATAGTGCATTTTACAACTTTGGAAAATTAAAAAAGGTTACATTTTGCAAAGGAATTGTGGCAATTGGTGAATGCGCATTTTCGGAGACGGGCATACAAAAGATAGTGTTGCCAAATTCTGTAAAAAAGATAGGTGGTTGTGCGTTTTATGCGGGCATGCGTGAAGGAAAACTTAAAAGTGTAAAATTGTCATCAGAATTAAGGACGATAGGAGACGCTGCTTTTGGAGGACAATCCATCCAAAGTATAATAATTCCATCAAAAGTAGAAAAAATTGAAGCGGGAGCTTTTGCACAGTGCGACTCATTGAGAAAGATTGTTATAAAATCAAAGAAAATAAAAACAATCGGTGAAGAAGCTTTTGCGGACATAGGAAAAAATGCAAAAATTTATATTCCAAAGGAACGGGAACAGGATTATCGTGAGATGATTGAGGGCAAGCTTACATCACCAGATGTACAGATTATAGCGCAGTAAGAAGGAGAAACCATTATGTGCGAAATGCATAATTAAAAATCGGTTCCGATGATCTGCCGTTTGACAAATGTGAGGGGCGATAGATTTTATAGGGGGGAGCAGAAAGTATGATCAACTTTTTTTATACAAAGAATGGGGGAATCAGAATGAAAAAGATAGTATTTATGCTGTGCATGAGTCTGGCAGTAACCATGTGTGCCAGTCCATGTAAGGCAAAGCAAGAGAAGGTAACCTACAAGTATAAAGCGTCGAATAAGACATTGACGATTTCGGGTAAATATTTGAAAGGAAAGTTGCCGGAAGGAATGATGGGAGCATATGACGAAACAATAAGATATGATTATAAATGGAGTTCCCTAAGCAGAAAAGTTAAAAAGGTAGTATTGAAAAAAGGTGTGGAACGGATAGGTCATAATGCATTTGGAGATTTTAGAAAATTAAAGTCTGTGAAGTTTCCTAAGACGCTGAAGCAAATCGATGCCTATGCCTTTTGTGACACTCAGATCCGTAATCTGCAATTGCCGGACAATGTAAGAGCAATCGGGGAGGAGGCATTTTGTACAGAGGCAATAAGTGGTAATATGAAGACCATTAAATTGTCGGCGAAACTAAAAACGATTGGGAAATGGGCGTTTAGTGGACAGAAATTTACAGAATTGACGATTCCGTCGAATGTAGAAAAGATTGGCTCTCATGCTTTTTCAGGATGTCAGTCGTTAAACAAGATAGTGATAAAGTCAAAGAAACTGAAAAAAATAGGTCCGCTGGCCTTTGAAACAATTGGACACAATGCGGTAATTTATGTGCCGCAAGAGAAAGAACAGGAATATCGTGAGATGCTTAGATCAGCAGCACCGGCAGTACAAATCATAGCCCAGTAGGGTCCCATATGCCTATGGGACCAACTTTAACTCCTTCCTACCGGGCATTTTCTGATCGAGAAAAGTCTGCATTTCATCCTTTGTATAAGGCAGGTACCAGTAGTCATCCTGGTCATAGCTGCTGTCGTCCAGAAAATAATAAGAAGTACCACTGCTATAACGGCTGCCAACATATATCTCAGGTTTGACATACTGGCTCAGTGCCACATCCTGGTTCAAAAAGTCGAATATTTTTGCTTCATTGAAGAAGAAAAAGTGACCATAGACAATGCGCTCTTCGTCGCTTCCCTTTTCACCCAGACGGGTTTCCTTGGATGGAATGGCAAACAGCATATGGCTTTTGCCACAGGTATAGATTTTGGAAAGACTGATAACAGGGGCACCCTTTGTTACCAGTTTTTTCAAAGCATAGTTATAATAAGTAAAAGAGTCATTATGGTACAGTTCTTTGATGCCGTCACCATTAAAATCAGCGTAGAGGCATTGGCCTTTTCCCTTCAGGCGTGCCTTGTAGGCTTTCAGTTTCTTGGTGGCGGTTTTGTTCACGCTTTTTTTGGAAAGTACTTTTACAGAAAAAACAGTAGTCTTTTTGCCGGTTCGAAGGGTAATTTTGCCCTTGCCGGCTTTTTTCCCTTTTACAAGAATGGGATAGGTGGTCCGGTCGGCTTTGACAGAAACTTTGCTGTAGGAAGTTTTCTGATTTTTGGAAATGCTGATATATTTTTTGCCCTGGATTTTACAGGATGACTTGGCAGTGCCGGATGGCAGTGCGCGGGTACCACCCTGCATGACCACAAAAGATTTGTGTACCGTTTTGGCGTCAGATGAAAAACCGGTAAAAGCACCAGCAGCCAGAATACAGAATAAAACAAGTACTAAATTATATATTTTCTTCATGAAAAATCCCTCCGTATATAATAAATATGTGGTACTCTCTCGCCTTAGCTCGGCGGCAGATTTTTAAATCCATTATACACAAAACTCTGGATTGTTTCAAGATATTATACCTCAAATCGGTGCCAGTCTTTTCGTATTCCAGTAATGCAGGAGAACTCTTTGTGGGGAGTGGGTTTTAAGTGCGTCGGTATGAGATGCCTGTATATGCGTCAGCATAGGCATCCATACCGCTACGCACTTAACTAGCGAAAGCGCCCACGGAACACAAAGAGTTCTCCTGCATTACGGAAACGGCAAACCTGCCCCCCGATTTCCTGGTAGAATCACAAAGCAAATTCAATTTGACAGAGGATTCTCTCATTGACTATAATGTTCTTAGTATTACGACAGAAGGGGCCTTATCATGACACAGAATTTTTCAGATCAGCAGTTAAAATACTGGATCGAGAACGACGATCCCTGGCTTTTGAACGAGGCACAGAAACTGCGGCGGCAATGGTACGGAGACCAGGTTTATGTCAGGGGCCTGATCGAGTTTAGCAATTATTGTAAAAATGACTGTTATTACTGCGGTATCCGGTGCGGCAACAACATGGCCAGGCGGTACCGCCTGACGCCACAGCAGATTTTTGACTGCTGCCGGGAAGGATATGAACTGGGATTTCGTACTTTTGTACTGCAAAGTGGTGAGGATCCTTTTTATGACGACGACACTTTGTGCCGGATCGTGTCGGGGATCAAGGAGCGGCACCCGGACTGCGCAGTGACTTTGTCCGTAGGGGAAAAGGAACGGAAAAGTTATCAGGCATTTTTTGATGCCGGGGCAGACCGGTATCTGCTGCGGGAAGAGACGGCGGATGACGCTCATTACAGAAAACTGCATCCGGATACAATGAGCCTGGCGGCAAGGAAACAGTGTTTATACAACTTAAAAGAGATCGGATATCAGGTAGGAGCCGGGTTTATGGTGGATTCGCCGGGGCAGACCACGGAAAATCTCATCAAAGACATCCGTTTTCTGCAGGAACTGGAGCCGGACATGATCGGGATCGGCCCCTTTGTTACCCACAAAGAGACGCCTTTTTCCGGGGAGCCCTCAGGAAATCTGAAAAAGACACTGCGGCTTGTATCTATTTTGCGGCTTGTGTTTCCAGATGCCCTGATTCCGGCTACGACAGCCCTTGGCACCATTGACCCCACGGGGCGGGAACAGGGACTGCTGGCAGGAGCCAATGTGCTGATGCCCAATCTTTCCCCGGTGGCAGTGCGGGAAAAATACGAATTATATGACAACAAGATCTGCACCGGCGAGGAGGCAGCACAATGCAGAGGCTGTCTGGAGCGTCGTGTGGAAAGCGTGGGATTTCATATTGTGACCCACCGGGGTGACAGAAGAAAGATCCCGTTTGAGACAGAACAACAGGAGAAGTAAATGTTTAAAAGTATATTGGGACGCCCGCTGGCAGAAAAAATAACCAGAGGGGCGTATATTGATGATTTTAATATCGGGCGGCTTATAAGCAGAGCCCAGTCTTTGTATGGTGGTGAGGACATTCGTGCCTTGTATCTGGATGTTCCGACGGACAAAGAGACCATTGCTTACCGCAGACAGGTTACGAGGGATCTGCGGGATCCGGCCATGTATCAGGGCTTATGGCAGTATGCCAAAGAGATGAAAAAAGCCACAGACTATGAGAAAGAATGTGAATTTTGCAGTGATGATCTGCAGCGGCAGAAATATCATCTGGATGCTATGTGGCATTTTGCCAAAGCGGTAGAAGCGTTATTATCCGTGCTGGAAAGTCACTCCCACACACCGGCTATGGAAGAATTAAAGGATTATATCAGGCAGTACCGGCAGTCGGCGGAATACAAACAATGGTGGCCGCTGGCACAGACGCTGCACCGAGTGCTGGACGAAGAAGAAGTGGTATTTACCGTTTCCAAAACCCGGCTGGTGCTGGCAGAAGAACAGGAAAAAGGTTCTCTGGAAGATCGGTTTTATCAGGCATTTTCCATTGAAAAAGAAACCAGTGGATCGGTAAACCGCAGACGCCGGGAGGTAATGACTTTGTTGGAGCAGCAGCTGGCCAGAAAGCGGGTGGCTGCCACCAAATCTGGTAAACAGCTGAAGCAGCTGGAGAAATGGAATATGGATCCGGTACTGTGCCGGCTGGCAAAAGAGGCTGCACTTTATTTGTCTTATGAAAAGGTGGCAGAGCAGATGCAGGAACAGGGATATATATTCTGCGTGCCGGAAGAAGGAGAATATCTGGAAGTACAGGATGGATTTGACCTGGGCATGGTTTTGATGGAACGGGAAAAGAAGGTTGTAGCCAATTCCATGAAAATGCAGGATGGAGAACGATTCTTAGTAGTAACAGGTGCCAACGGCGGTGGAAAAACTACCTTTGCCAGAATGTTGGGGCAGGTGGTGTATCTGGCGCAGATGGGGTTGATGGTGCCGGCAGCCCGGGCTGTGGTGCCGTATTACAGCGGTATTTTTTCCCATTTTTCCAGAGAAGAAAGCCGGGAGAGCGGCCGGGGCAAATTAAAAGAAGAACTGGAAAGGCTGGCACCGGAGATGGGGCTTTCTGAGAAGGGAAGATTTGTGGTGCTGAACGAACTTTTTACCACGGCGGCGTCCTATGACGCAGAGATCATGGGAGACCGGGTGCTGGATCATTTTATGGAAAGACAGTGCGACGGAGTGTATGTGACCCATATAAGAAATCTGGCCAAGGAGCGGCCGGGGCTGGTAAGTCTGGTGGCGAAGCTGGCGGGGGATCACAGGACCAGAACTTTTGAGATTGTGCGAAAACCGGCGGATCAGGGAGAATATGAAGATTCTCTGATCACGAAATACGGTATGGTATATGAGAAAATGCGGGAGGTGATAGAAGATGATACAGTTTTATGAACCGTCACAGACCGCGTATTATGACAGAAAGGCCATAGAACAGGATCTGAATTTTGTGACCATCGTCCGGGGAATGGCATTAAAACAATACGAAGATGAGCCATTTATCCTGGAGGAACTGCTGCATCCCTTACAGGAAAAAGAACAGATACGCCAGAGGCAGCAGGTAGTGAAGGCCTGCTGTGAGCATCCGGAGTTTATAGAGGAATGTCACCGGCACATTGTAAAAGCGGCCGGGAAGTTAGAGGGAGAGATGGACGCCATTTTGGACAGCCGGGGAAAGAACCACCTCGACGAGACTCTGATTTCTACCCATCTGGAAGCACTGCGGACGGTGGTGTATGCCACGGCAGCACTGGAGCAGCTCTGTGAAAGAGAAAAAGATGCAATAGGAAAAACAGGTCTTGGAACTTTTGCGGAGGCCTGGTCTGAAGAACTGCCGCCGGAGCAGGTGAAGGAACAGATCGAACTGGTGGAAAATCTGGATGGATTTAAGAGGAAGGGCGAGATCACACTGCGGGGACACATGGCAGAAGGCCTGCTCTTAAAAGACATGGAAGTGACAAATGCCAGAGAAAAGGTGCAAAAGGGCAGCAGAAAGTGGCTGTCCCGGGACAAAGGAAGCATGATCCTGGATGAAAGAATGTTTGAGAGTGCGGTAGAGTTTATCGATTCTGTGCTGGTAGAAATTTTAGAAGAATGTGTTCCGTATCTGAAAAAATGGCAGGAGAATTTCAGGCTTCTGTGCCGTCAGGCAGCCTTTTTGTATGGGTGCAGCAAACTGTACCGGCATGGGCAGGAACTAAACTTTTTATTTTCCTTTCCGCAGGAAGAAACGGCAGAAATACTGGGACTGTATGATCTGTCTCTGGCGTTGCAGACCCACAAAAATCCGGTGTCCAATTCGCTGAAGACAGAGGGGTATGATGCGCTGGTCATTACCGGAGCCAACCAGGGAGGAAAATCCACTTTCTTACGCAGCATGGGCATTGCTCAGGTGCTTTGTCAGGCAGGGATGTATGTGCCGGCGGGGCAGTATCCCCTTCGGGTGTATCAAGGGATTTTTACCCATTTTACCAGAAGAGAGGACGCCAGCATGACCATGGGTAAGTTCGAGGAAGAACTGGTGCGTATGCAGGAGATCCTCCGGCACGCAAAAAGCGGCAGTCTTATCCTGCTGAATGAAACATTTGCCACCACAACCGAGGTTACAGCCTATCAGATCGCCATGGATCTGATGCGGGCGTGTCTGGAGACGAACGTGGTAGTGTGGACGGTAACCCATATTACCTCCTTTGCCAGAGATTTGTACAAAAAGGAACCGGAGAGAGTTCTGTTTTTATCGGCAGGAAGAGAGGCTAATCAGGAACAGCGTTATACCATGGTGCCAAAGGAACCAGAGAACACCAGTTATGGACTGGAATTATATGACGAGATCATCAGCAATACCAAAGGATCAGTATGAGGAGAAACTATCTATGTTAAGGATTGAAAATTTTACGAAAAAATACGGAGACAAAACAGCGGTAAGCCAGTTAAATCTCACCATTGAAAAGGGCGAGATCTACGGATTTATCGGACACAATGGTGCCGGTAAAACCACCACCATTAAGGCAGTGGCAGGGATCCTTGGCTTTGAAGAAGGGCAGATATGGATCGATGGTGTATCGGTGAAAGAAGATCCCATTGCCTGCAAGAAAAAGATGGCTTATATCCCGGATAATCCGGATCTGTATGAGTTTATGACAGGAATCCAGTATCTGAATTTTATTGCAGATATTTACGGCGTATCTTCCCAGGTGCGTCAGGAG
>JAXDTV010000056.1:0-4970 GCA_034089785.1 Eubacterium sp. | reverse complement strand
CACTGACCCAGTTAAAAAATCAACTGGGGGATCTGAAAGAGGCTGCGACACAAAGCCGGCAGGAGGACAAGACGGTGGTGGAAACCCTAAATGGAAAAGTGTACACCAAGCCACCGGTAACGGTGTCTGGAGGGGCTGTGTCCGGGGCGGCGGGCCAGGAAACACAGCAAGGGACAGTTGCCAAATAAGACCTCATTTGTTATACTTATTTTGACTGGAAATCAGAAAGTCAGAAAGAGGATGAGGTGGCACACTTTGGCAGATGTTTATGAGCTTAGTGAAGCAAGGGAAGAAAAAGAGAACAATCTGAAATCAAGGAGAAAACGAGTGGTGATCGCGCTGCTTGTGCTGGTGGTCCTCATAGCGGGGCTGGCAGTTTTTTCCTATTATTATAACAATCGGTGTTTTGACAGTTATACCGTGAAAAGCCAGGTGGACCGAAGCGACAGCAACAATATCGGCTATCTGTATTACAATAAAAATCTTTTGAAGTACAGCCGCAGTGGTATCAGTTGTGTGGATAATAAAGGCCATGCTCTCTGGAACGGCGGCTATGAAATGAAACAGCCGAAGGTGGATATTAATGGAAAATTTGTCGTGGCAGCAGATGTGGGGGGCAAGGTGCTGTATGTGTACAACGGAGAAGACGAGGGCACAGAAATCGATACCACGCTTCCCATCGTGGGAGCAAAAGTAGCTGCCAATGGAGTGACGGCGGTGCTGACTCAGGACAGCGATTCCAATGTGTTAAACATTTATAATCCCTATAATTCTGCGGATAAACTAGCAGTGGAGATTCCTACGAATGTACTAGATGAAGGATATCCCCTTGATTTTGATATATCACCGGATGGGAAAAGCGTGGTGACTTCCCATATGGTCCTGACAGGAGAGACGCCGGAAAACAAAGTAAGTTTTTATAATTTTACGGAAGTAGGACAGGATCAGAACACGCTGGTAGGCGGAAAATCCTTTGGAACCAATACCATTGCATCTATTGAGTTTGTCGGGAAAGACGAAGTGTGCGTGTTCCATTCCAGCGGTTTTACGTTGTTTGACCAGATGAAAAAGCCGCAGATCCAGGCAGAAGTAACTTACCCGGACACCATTCGGAGTGTGGCCTACAGCGACCAGTACATAGCCGTCGTGACCTGGAATGAGGGGGATACGCGGAATGCACAGACATTGCATTTATACAATCTTAAAGGAAAAGAAATACGCAGCCAGAACATAACCTATACATTTTCCGATATGGAATTAAATGGGGATGAACTGATCTTCTGGTCCAGCAAAGAGGCCCATATTCTTCGGACCAATGGAAAAGAAAAGTTTTCCTGTGAATTTGAAGATGTGATCCATGGACTGTTTCCTACGGAACAAGGCAGTGTTTATACTTTGATCGATAACAATAAGATTAATGTGATTTCATTGAAAAAGAAGTAAAGGAAAGGTGATACGAATGCAACAGCCAATGGCAGTAGAAATCGTGGCAGCGGTGATTTTGCTGCTCAGTGTATGGAATGGGTGGCAGCAGGGACTTCTGATGAAGGTGTATCATATTGTGAGATTTATTCTGCGGCTGATCCTTTCTCTCATTTTACTGCCGCTGATTCTGCCGGCGTTGCCCGAAAGTGTAACGGCCAGGCAGGGTGTGGCATTTCTGGCAGCCTGGATCATTGCTTCCATCGTAATAGGTATGATCGCGAAACTTCTCCATGTTGTGGAGAAACTTCCGGTGGTCAGCACGCTGAATAAAGCCGGTGGTGCAGTTCTTGGCCTGGTACTGGGAGTGGCGGTTTTGTGGATTCTGCTTTTGCTGATCGGTGCTTTTCAGGACAACGGCTGGTGCGGACAGATTGCAGACATGGTGAAAAAAAGCAGCTGGCTGATGAAACTAAATGACAGCAACCCGTTGGCACAGCTTATAAAGGGGTACGGTTTTCCGTCACTCTGACATAAAAAAATATAAAAAATATTGCGGTCAATTTACTTGACAAAGAAAAGGCGACAGGATATAATGATTAAGCATGCGTTCCTGTGGCTTTTTTAGTTGCAGGCAGCAGCATAAAAAATAATTATCAGGAGGTGAAAATTAATGCCAACTTTTAACCAGTTAGTAAAGCAGGGAAGAAAGTCACTTGCTAAGAAGTCAAATTCTCCAGCATTGCAGTCATCCTACAACTCTTTGAAGAAAAAGTCTGTAAATACTAGTTCTCCACAGAAGCGAGGTGTTTGTACTGTAGTTCGTACTGCTACACCTAAAAAGCCTAACTCAGCTCTTCGTAAGATTGCCAGAGTTCGTCTTTCTAACGGTATCGAAGTAACAAGCTACATTCCGGGCGAAGGTCACAACCTTCAGGAGCATAGTGTTGTTATGATCCGTGGCGGACGTGTTAAGGATCTTCCAGGTACCAGATATCATATTATCCGTGGTACTTTGGATACAGCAGGAGTTGCTGACAGAAAGCAGGCTCGTTCCAAATATGGAGCTAAGAGACCGAAAGCTGCCAAATAAACTAATGTAAAAAGTACCGGATTAATTTTTGCATCTTACTATATAGCAAGACTTAAACTGGTGCGGACACAAGTCGTGAGTACCTGTGAATTAATAATTTGTTAAGGAGGGAAGTAACGTGCCACGTAAAGGACATATTCAGAAAAGAGACGTATTAGCTGATCCAGTTTACAAGAACAAAGTTGTTACTAAACTGATCAACAACATCATGCTGGATGGTAAAAAGGGCGTTGCTCAGAAGATCGTATACGGAGCATTTGAGGAAATCGCAGAGAAATCCGGAAAAGACGCTTTGGAAGTATTCGATGAGGCTATGAACAATGTAATGCCTGAACTGGAAGTTAAGGCAAGAAGAATCGGTGGATCCACATATCAGGTTCCTATCGAGGTTCGCCCGGATCGTCGTCAGGCGCTGGCTCTTCGCTGGTTGACCACATACTCTCGTGCGAGAGGTGAAAAGACCATGAAAGAAAGACTGGCAAATGAGATCATGGATGCAGCTAACAATACTGGCTCATCTGTTAAGAAGAAAGAGGATGTGCATAAGATGGCTGAGGCTAATAAGGCTTTTGCTCATTATCGTTGGTAATCAGAACGATTGCCGGATGCGGAGGCGTATATATGCCTTCGCTTTGCATACGGTTTAATTTTGTATAAAGGAGGAACTAGCTTTGGCTGGAAGAGAGTATCCATTGGACCGTACCAGAAATATTGGTATTATGGCTCATATCGATGCCGGTAAGACAACTTTGACAGAGCGTATTCTGTACTATACCGGTGTTAACTATAAAATTGGTGAGACTCATGACGGTGCTTCTACTATGGACTGGATGGAGCAGGAGCAGGAGAGAGGTATTACAATCACTTCTGCGGCTACCACTTGTCACTGGACACTGGAAGATCACCACAAACCAAAAGCAGGTGCATTAGAGCATCGTATCAACATCATCGATACTCCTGGACATGTTGACTTTACTGTAGAAGTAGAGCGTTCACTGCGTGTCCTGGACGGAGCAGTAGGTGTGTTCGATGCAAAAGCAGGTGTAGAGCCTCAGTCAGAAAATGTTTGGCGTCAGGCTGACACATACAATGTACCTCGTATGGCGTTCATTAATAAAATGGATAAAATGGGAGCAGACTTCTTCATGTCTGTTCAGACCATTATTGACCGTCTTGGTAAAAATGCAATTCCTGTACAGATTCCAATCGGAAAAGAAGATGATTTCATCGGATTGGTAGACCTGTTCGAGATGGAAGCATATTACTACAAAGATGACAAAGGTGAAGACATCGAAATCACAGAGATCCCGGATGATCTGAAAGATCTTGCTGAGGAATGGCACAACAACCTGGTTGAGAAAATCTGTGAGTTGGATGATGACCTTCTTGAGAAATATCTGGAAGGTGAAGAACCTACAATTGATGAACTTAAGAAAGTTCTTCGTAAAGGAACCATCGCTTGTGAGGCAGTTCCGGTATATTGTGGATCTGCATATAAGAACAAGGGTGTTCAGAAAATGCTGGATGGCGTTATCGAATTCATGCCAGCTCCTACCGATATCCCTGATATCACTGGAGTAGATGATGAAGGAAACGAAGTAGTTCGTCGTTCTTCTGATGATGAGCCATTCGCAGCACTGGCATTTAAGATCATGTCCGATCCATTCGTTGGAAAACTCGCGTTCTTCCGTGTGTATTCCGGTACATTGAACTCCGGTTCTTATGTATTGAATGCTACAAAAGGAAAGAAAGAGCGTGTTGGCCGTATCCTTCAGATGCATGCTAACAAGCGTAGCGAGCTGGACAAGGTATATTCAGGAGATATCGCAGCAGCGGTAGGATTCAAGATCACAACAACAGGTGATACAATCTGTGATGAGAAGAATCCGGTTATCCTTGAGTCTATGGAATTTCCTGAGCCGGTTATCGAGCTTGCAATCGAGCCGAAAACAAAGAATGACCAGGGTAAAATGGGTGAAGCTCTTGCCAAACTGGCAGAAGAGGATCCTACTTTCCGTGCTCATACAGATCAGGAAACTGGTCAGACAATCATCGCAGGAATGGGCGAACTTCATTTGGAAGTTATCGTAGATCGTCTTCTTCGTGAGTTCAATGTAGAAGCAAATGTAGGTGCTCCTCAGGTTGCTTACAAAGAGACTATCACAAAAGAAGTCAACATCGACAGCAAGTACGCAAAACAGTCTGGTGGTCGTGGACAGTATGGTCATTGTAAAGTTATCTTTACTCCAATGGATCCAAACGGCGAAGTACCTTACGAGTTTGAGTCTACTGTAGTTGGTGGTGCTATTCCTAAGGAATATATCCCAGCGGTTGACGAAGGTATTCAGGAAGCTGCTCAGGCAGGTATCCTTGCTGGATTCCCAGTACTGGGTGTTCATGCAAACTGCTATGACGGTTCTTACCATGAAGTCGATTCCAGTGAAATGGCATTCCA
>JAXDTV010000087.1:0-8066 GCA_034089785.1 Eubacterium sp. | reverse complement strand
CTTTCATCTGCCATCCCAACAAATCCAACCCAAATTCACTTACAAAGCCATTGCTTTCAGAACATATGTTTGCTATAATATAAGTGGTGCTACCCTATTCGGTAGGCGGTTAGCCTTCTCCACAGGAGTTTTAGCCTGTGTTTACATAGAAATCCTTTTAGGAAATCTGTCGAGGAGGTTTGTGCTTATGCTTACAACGGATCTTTTTATAGCCATTATCAGCTTATGTATTACTTGCTTTGCTCTTGGTTATTCCGTTGGATCTAAGAGCAATGATTAAGGCACAAAAATAACCGCCCTGGCCTGGTAAACTTGGGCGGTCATTTTTGACTAACAAATATATCAAGGCTAACCGTCTATCGGTAGCACTTTCTCTACAATCATACTAACATTTAACCGCCCTTATGTCAAACATATATTCTATTTTCAATGACCTCGCAAAATCCGAATTGATTTGCTTTTCCTTTCCTTTTATTCGCAGCTGTATTTTTAATCCAAACCCAGCATTTTTTTCAGTTCCTGCAGTTCCTTCGCTGCCTCCGCATCCAGTTTCATAATTTCATCCATAATCTCCGATGTTGGTGGATATTCCACTGGGATATATTCGATCTCCTTATACTTGTTGATCGAAAGATCATAGGCGTTGTCCACGATCTCCTGCTTTGGCACAAGGAAGGATTTTTCGGTTCTTTTCCGCTCTTTTTCGTCTTCTCTGTGACGGAAGCGGTTCAGTATATCCGGAATATCATTTTCTTCCATCGGCGTCCGCTTATCGTCCAGGCTGTATCCATCTGCCTGCATATCATAAAACCACACGTCATCGGTTCCACCATAGTTAGTCTTGGTAAATACCAGTACCGCCGTAGACACCCCGGCGTATGGCTTGAACACTCCGGACGGCATCGAGATCACCGCCTCCAGTTTCTGATTTTCCACCAGTTCCTTACGGATGTCTTTATGTGCCTTGGACGCACCAAAAAGCACTCCATCCGGGACGATACAGGCACAGCGGCCGCCTACCTTTAACATCCGCACGAACAACGCCAGAAACAGCAGTTCCGTTTTCTTTGTCTTGCATTTTTTCAAAAGATCTGCCGATACGATCTCAGCATCCAGGCTGCCCTTAAAAGGTGGATTGGCCAGAATCAGTGTGTACTTGTCCTGATCCGGATTCTGGTCTGACAGACTATCCCGGTACTCGATCGTCGGGCTCTCCACTCCATGAGTCATCATATTCATGGCTCCGATACGGAGCATGGTGCGGTCCATGTCATATCCATAAAACATATGGTTCATGAAATGATCTTTTTTCTCCCTGTCAAAAAAGATCTCATCCTTTTTATTCTTATGCAGATATTCCCCGGATTCCACCAAAAAACCTGCCGTACCGCAGCTTGGATCACAGATCATATCATCTGCCTTGGGATCCATCATCTCCACCATCATTTTTATAATATGCCGCGGGGTACGGAACTGGCCATTTACTCCTGCCGTAGCCAGTTTGGACAAGAGGTACTCGTACACATCTCCCCTGGCATCTGTTTCCTTCAATTTTTCCATCTGTGCATAAAGCTCGTCCATGGCATCCACCACCTTGGACAACATCAACGGCGTAGGCAGTTTGAAAATAGCATCATCCATATATTTGGAATATGCACTTTCCTTGCTGTTGTGCAGATTCTTAATAAATGGAAAGACCATTTCCTGCACCACCGCATACATGCGCTCAGCCGGATAATCCCGAAAAACCGACCATTTTAACCGGGATCCTTCCACCACTCTGTCACCGATCTGCACTTCCCCGGAAAAAATACTGTTGTGCGGCAGTCCCAGCATGGCACTTTCCTTTGCTCTGGTATTGTCCGTCTCATCCAGATCATGGATAAACATAAGGTACGTCATCTGCTCAATCACATCCAACGGATTTGTCAGACCACCTGTCCAGAAAATCTCCCACAAACTGTCAATTTTGTTCTTTAATTCACCCGTTATCATATCTTGTACTCCTTCTATTCAGTTATCTATTTCCTCAAGTATATCATATACCCACATTTGACGCCATTCAAATACTGTGATATTTTTATTTATAACAATATCAGGAGGTTTTCTTATGAATGTAATGCCTGTAGATCAGTTGATTATAGAAGTAACTAAAATATGCAAAAAAAATGGCGTGAAACGACTGGACCTTTTTGGTTCTTTCGCCACAGGGACTGCCACTCCTACCAGCGACATTGACTTTGTTGTTTATGGATGTGATGACATTATGCAGTTGGAATACGATCTTTCCACCATTGACACCCTGCGCAAAATCGACATCTTTGACCACGATGAAATTCACAACAAATATTTATTGGAGGATATAGAAAAATATGGAAAACAAATTTATTAACCGCTACAACACCTTTTGCAAAAGTCTTCAAAATCTTGAAAAAAGTAAGACGGCTGATCCCAAAGCAGCATTTGTTTTGGAAGGAACCGTCTTGAATTTCAGTCTGACTTTCGATATTTCCTGGAAAGTCATGAAAGATATTTTAATTAAAAAACTTGGCATCCTGGATTTTGCCATTGGCTCACCACGGGAAACCCTTCAGCAGGCATTTACCAACAAACTCATTCAAGATGACCGCTGGCTGCAAATGCTTCGTCTGCGCAACCGGCTGGCTCATGATTACGACGGCAGTTACGCCGCTGCCAGCTTTTCAGAAATCATAGATGTATATTACCCTCTCTTTGTCCAGTTCAAAGAAGCAGCAGCCAAGTACTACCATTCCTGACTTTCCTACTTCTTCTCCACTTTTCCGCTCAAGAACTCATGGCTGTAAGTTCCTGTTTTCTGCTGTTCTTTATTTCTGGTTGCCAGGAGGATCCGGTTGCCGGTAACTACCGTTCCGATATACTCATCATCGTTGGATGGATCGTCATAATAAGTGAGAAGCTGTCCATCCTCTGTCATAACCTTCAGGCTCTTGCCCTGTTTTCTGTCATACTCACGGTAGTATCCGGAGGCATCAAAATATGCGATCACATCGGAATTACCATACATCACAGCGATACCAAAAGAATCTTCCATAATCTTTTTCGCTTTATCTGCCAGTTTTTCTTTCGTTCCATCGGCTTTGATGGCTACGCTCCAAAGAGTTGCTGTGTCATTTTTCTCCACCGAAATAAACACTTCCGTTGCACTGACATACAAAAGGAATTTCTCGCCGTCTTTTGGCAGTCCCAGACTTTCATAAGTGTATTCTGTCTTGCCGCCTCCGGTGGCTATGGCTACAATGCCCTCGTCACTGCCTTCCTTGCTGTTGCTTTCATAACGGCAGTTCTCACTGCAGAATGTGTATCGGCGGCACAACTCTTTCCGGTCTGAATCCCTGGAATCTGATATCGCAGAAGCACTGACCGCACTGCCGGTGGCTGTATCCGCAGAGCCGCTGGAATTTTTCTCGATCCAGTACTGCTGCATCTTCTTCATATTCTCGAAGAAATGGCCGCTCCACCGGTCAAACAGCAGGCGGATCTCCTTACTTTCCTCTGTCTTTCCGGTGGCTGTATCTTTATATTTTGCCTTGGCCGTTATTACATAATATTCAATGTCGTCCCCTTCTTTTTCCGGTTTGCCATCTGCCCGCTGCAGATCCACAGCCTCTACAAACTCTGCTTTGTCTGTGCCGGACTGGGTAAGATCTTTTTTGTGGTCCTCAAAGTACACTCTCACATTTTCCGTAGCCATCACCGTCATATAACGATAATATGGGTAAAACTGATGACCCAGAGTAAAGATAAGACACCCTGCCACCAATGTTCCCAGACGGATCAGCCACCGTGCTACTTTCCTTTCATGAAGCCATTTTTTGTCCACGGCCCAGAACCAGAATGGGCACACCAGAATGGCCGCAATGACAAACGGCCAAAATGTATCCATCACGATAATGTACATGACTGCGTACAGCATAACAATAAAACTATACAAACTAATCAGCGCACCTGCAATCTTAGATGCCAATGCTCCTAACTTCATTCCTTTGTTTCCTCCTGAATTTTTTCTCCAAAATAAGAATCCAGTATGTCACATACCTGACCTACCAGTTCGATACATGGTCTCTTCTTGTAATACTCCTGAGTTCTCGGCTCCGGTGCCGTTCCCTCTGCATATTTAGGATGTACCGTGGACGCATCTCCGTCCAGTCCCAGAAGCTGGCCACAGATCAGACTGCCGTTTTCCTCTTCAAACTGAGCCGCCAGTTTCTGCACCACATCATAGTTATTTTTCTTGGATTCCCGGTCAGACGGGTCAGCACTGCCCGTCAGGGCACCTGCCACCATAAACATACCGGACACGGCACCGCACACCAGCCGCAGCCGTCCCATGCCGCCGCCAAAGGACTGCCCTGCTTTCATCAGTTCATCCTCCGGCATATCAAACAGATCGCTGTAAGCCCGCAGCACCGACTGGCTGCAGTTAAATCCCTGCTTAAAATAAGCCATTGCCTGCTCTCTTCTTGTCATATCAAACACTCTCCTTTATTGGTATCAGATCGTAAGATCCCGAATATGCTTTATCCCAACCAGTTTCACACCCTCCAGTGGAACAGTCCCGGCCTTTACAATGGCCTGGCGGTTGGCCTCCGGCAAAATAATCGTGGTATAACCGGTTTTCAGTGCCTCCTGCACCCGTCGTTCCGCCTGGGACACCGCCCGGACTTCTCCTACCAGGCCCACTTCTCCAAACAAAACCGTGTGGGCATCCAGACTCCGTCCGTAATGACTGGAGATCAAAGCTGCCACCAGCGCCAGGTCCAGTGCCGGTTCCACGATCCGCATGCCTCCTGCCACATTCACATAAGCATCACAGGTTCCCAGATGCAGTCCCATTCGTTTTTCCAGTACCGCCATCAGAAGGTTCACCCGGTTATAATCCGTTCCTACCGCCGTTCGCCTTGGCATAGGGAAACTGGTCTGGCACACCAGCGCCTGCACCTCGATCAAAAATGGTCTGCTGCCTTCCATGGTGCACACCACTACTGAACCGGCTTCATTCTCCAGCCGCCCCTGCATCAGATACTGGGACGGATTAGGGACCTCTACCAGCCCCTGGTTTCTCATTTCAAATACACCTACTTCGTTGGTGGAACCAAAACGATTTTTTACCCCTCGGAGCATCCGGTACATAGCGGTTTTGTCCCCCTCAAAATACAGTACCGTGTCCACCATGTGCTCCAGCATCCTGGGACCGGCCACATTTCCTTCCTTGGTCACATGCCCCACGATAAAAATGGCAATATTTTTACTTTTGGCCAGATGCAGCAAAGTAGATGTGATCTCCCGCACCTGACTGACGCTTCCCGGTGCCCCGTCTATACTGTCCTCCATAATAGTCTGGATGGAATCTACTACCATAACGGTTGGCTGTACTTCATCCACCCAGCGAAGAATACTTCCCATAGAAGTCTCCGACAGCAGGTACAAAGAATCTGTAAAATCACCGATCCGCTCAGCACGCATCTTGATCTGTCTGGCGGATTCTTCTCCCGACACATACAATACTTTTTCTTCTTTTTGGGACAGAAGACGACAGGTCTGCAAAAGCAATGTGGACTTGCCGATTCCCGGATCGCCGCCTACCAGAATCAGTGATCCCGGCACGATACCGCCACCTAACACCCGGTCCAGCTCCTTCATGCCGGTCTCTCTTCTCGTCTCCTGCTGGGTCTCGATCTCGTTGATCTTCTCCGGCCGGTTATCCGACAGCGCCGTCCCCCGGCTGCGGACCGCATTCTTTCCGCCGGTAACCGACGAAGCCTCTACCAACGTGTTCCACTGGTGGCACCCGGGACACTGCCCCTGCCACTTGGAAACCTCCGTTCCACATTCCTTACAGAAAAAAATCGTCTTTTCTTTTGCCATTCTGATCCCCCTATATAAGTAATGGGAGCACCGGCCAATCCTGCACCGGTGCCCCCGACATAATATTACAAAATTTTTAGCACTTGATTACTTTGACGCTTGCCTTGCTTCCCTCGTCCAATTCCAGGCTTGCATTCAGCTTGCCTCCCAGATTCGTCGGGATGCGTCCTGCAGATACACCATTTACTACCAATTTATACTCGGTAGAAGGTTCCATCTCCAGAGTAAAACTAATGTCCCCTGCTGCTTCTACCTCAAACTCAGCTACTTCTTTGTTACCTCTGAAATTCGTAACAGCAGATCCCGGAACTGACTCATATACCATAGTTCCGTTCTTCTCCAATCGTGTAATCTCATTAAAAGTCTTAATCTTGTAAGAGGCTCCCTCAAATGGAAAATCTGCTTTCTTTGTCTTTGTGTCCAGCAAATAATTGCCAAAACTCAGTGTTCCATTATCCTCTTTGCGGATCAACTCTTCTACAACGCTCATTATAATGTCCTCCTTCGTCATTTACACGGTATCTTCTCCCCTGCCCCTGCAGTGAAAAAGTTCTGTTTTCTTACTTACAAGTATACAATAACTGCCTGTAATTTGCTATACATTTTTTGTGAATTTTTTCGTAACCACCCGCTCTTTTTCCCCGTCTTTTTCAAGTACAGCTTCCACCGCATCTCCCATGCGCACCTCGCCGGCTATAACCGATTCTGCCAGCACATCTTCCAGTTCTGTCTGCATGGCACGGCGGATCGGCCGGGCACCATAATCCTTGTCAAAACCTTTTTTTGCAATAAAATCAACGACTTCTTCTGTCACCGTCAGATCCATATCCATCTGCTCTTTGACACGCTTCACAAAACCCTGGATCATAATCTGTGTGATCTGGTGGATGTGGTCTTTATTCAGAGCATGGAATACGATCATCTCATCCACACGGTTGATAAATTCCGGCTTAAAAATGTGCCGTACTTCTTCCATAACACCCGCCTTCATTTTTTTGTGGTTTTCTTCCTCGCTGGTCTCCTGGCCAAATCCCAGTGTCTTCGGGGAAATGATCCGGCTGGCTCCGGCATTGGAAGTCATGATGATAATAGTGTTTTTAAAATCTACCCTTCGTCCCTGGGCATCGGTAATATGTCCATCTTCCAACACCTGTAAAAGCATGTTAAATACATCCGGATGTGCCTTCTCAATCTCATCAAACAAAAGCACGGAATACGGCTTTCTTCTCACCTTTTCACTAAGCTGTCCGCCCTCTTCATATCCTACATATCCCGGCGGGGATCCGATCATCTTGGAGACGCTGGCCTTTTCCATATACTCCGACATATCTACCCGGATCATATCTTTCTCTGATCCAAATACCGCCTCTGCCAGTGCTTTACTAAGTTCGGTTTTTCCCACACCGGTAGGTCCTAAGAACAGGAAAGAACCGATCGGGCGTTTCGGATCCTTCAGACCCACTCGGCCCCGGCGGATGGCTCTGGCTACTGCCGTTACCGCCTCCGACTGACCTACCACTCTCTGATGGAGAATGTTCTCTAATTCCTTCAGCCGCTGCATCTCTTCTGCTGCCAGCTTCTGTACCGGAATATGAGTCCACTTGGACACGATCTGTGCAATATCTTCTTCTTTGATTACATCCGACGCTTTTTTCTCCCTGCGGGCTTCCTTTTTGTACTCTTTCTCCAGTTTTTCCTGCAGTGCCTTTTCCTGGCTGCGTACTTCTTTGGCCAGATCCAGATCCCCTGCGATCAACGCATTTTCTCTGGCATCATATAATTCCTGTTTCTGCTTTTCCCATGCCTTGATCTTGTTATCTTTACTTACTGCCTTTTTCAGACGGTAGCTGGCACAGGCCTCGTCGATGAGGTCGATGGCCTTGTCCGGCAGATACCGGTCATTCAGGTAGCGGACAGAAAGCCGCACCGCTGCCTCCAGTGCTCCATCATCAATCTTCACGCCATGATACTCCTCATAACGGGAACGAAGTCCCTTTAACATACCGATAGTCTGGGCCTCGTTAGGTTCCTCAATGGTCACCGGCTGAAAACGACGCTCCAGTGCCGCATCCTTCTCAATATGCTTGCGGTACTCTTCTCTTGTGGTGGCACCGATCACCTGGATTTCCCCTCTGGCCATGGCCGGCTTCAATATATTG